>CAYQAJ010000169.1:0-1741 GCA_964415245.1 uncultured Pirellulaceae bacterium
ACGGGTTTTTACACACCGCGCCGTCTCGTTTTGTAACCCCGCTGGGGGGTTGGGGGCGTGGGTGGTGGGCATCGTTACCCAGGGTGCGCTGCGCGACCCTGGGCTTTGTTGTGATTCCCCGTTGGGGAATTCTCGGCACCCGATTTCTGAACTCCAGACCGCGTACTCTGCATTCCGCATTTTGCACTCTGCACTTTGCATTTTGCCATCTGCGTTACCCTCTCGCCGTCAGCTTGATCAACAGCGGCAGCACCACCAGGTTGCCCAAGAGGCCTCCCAGCATCGCCAGGCTCACGAGCAAACCAAAATAAACCGTCGGCACGAAGTCGCTGGTGCAGAGCACCGAAAAGCCCACGATCAGCGCCAGCGTCGAGAGCACCATCGCGCGGCCGACGGTGGGCTGCACTCGGGCCAGTGCGTCGGCCACGCCGAGTCCCTCGGCGCGGGCGCGGCGGAACGCCGTCACGTAGTGAATCGAGCTGTCGACCGAGAGCCCCATCGACACCGCGGCGATCATCGCCGCCCCCATGTTCAGCTTCATGCCGGGCACCCAGCCCACCAAACCCAGTACCATGATGATGGGCAGCACGTTGGGCACCAGCGCGATCGCCGCCAGCATGGGGCTGCGAAACGCCACCAGCAGCATCAGGCCGATTCCCGACGCCGCCGCGGCAAACGTGATCCACTGGTCGCGCACGATGCTGTCGATCAACTGCGTGAGCAACACGAAGTAGCCGGTCACTTCGGCGGGCGGAGTACTCGTACTGGCATCGCCCGGAAACTCGTCGCGGCAGATCGTGCGCACCTGCTCGATCAACTGCCGCTTGTCGGCCGACGGCTGCTGCTCCCGCGCGCGCAGCATGATTCGCAGGTAATAGCGGCCGGGCTCGTCAGGGTCCTCGGCATACATCGACTGGGCAAAGGCGGGCATTTTGTTGTGCAATTCACTCACGGCAGTCCGCACGACGAAGTTGCGAACGAGAGGTACGTAAGCGGAATTGCGCTTAATCTGCGCGCCCGCCTTAACCGCGTCCGCGAGGCTCACCACTTTCGTTAGTGCGGACGTGCCGGCATCGCCGGGGCCGGAATCATCGCCGCGATCATCGCCGCTGTCCGATCGCACCTCGCCGCGGAGCCGATCTTCGAGAACCAACACCGTTTCGAGATACTTCCAGTCGAGCCGATTCGGCGGCGGAGCGGGCACGATCACATCCCACACTCCCGCTCCCCCCAGGTTCTCTTCGATAAAGTCGTACGAGCGAACGACTGGGCTCCCCCGGCGAAAGTTCCTGGTGAAGTTCGACTCAACTTCGACGCGCGTCGCGCCCACGATCGAGAGCGCCGCCAGCCCCACGGTCGCCGCCAACGTAGTGAGCGGCCGGCGATGGACCCAGTTCATCAGACCGCTCAACGCACGTTCCAGGCCGCCACTGGGCGGTGGGTTTTCTGCCCGATCGATTCGCGCAAGCAATCGCGGCAGCGGCACCGACGCCATACCCGGCAACAGCATCGCCGCGCACAGCGGCACCAGCAGCGAGCCGATCGACATCATCAGGCCGAAGTCGCGCACCGGCCCCACGTGTGCCAGAAGCAACGAGCCGAAGCCGACCGCATCGGTGGCGCAGGCCCAGAACACCGGCGCCGCGACGATGGCGACGGCTCGCAGCAGCGCGCCGCGCGGGTAAATTCCTTCGAGCCGCCCTTCCTGATACCGCACGATCACGTGTACCACCGTGGCCAC
>CAYQAJ010000169.1:1841-11222 GCA_964415245.1 uncultured Pirellulaceae bacterium
TGCTCGACCTCGGCCAGGCTCAAGACGTCCTTCACGCCCGGCACCTGCTTAAGCTCGTCGCTCAACGTGCTCAGCCGCTTGATGCCGCTTCCGTCCGTGGCGAGCAACTGCTCGTCGTGGTACGCGGCGAGTACCAGCTCGTTGCCGCCGAAAACGCGCTTGAGCTTGCCGTATGGCGGCAGCAGCGGATCGTCGTGCGCGAACATGTTCTCGATCGAGCGATCGAAGTCGAGACGCCGCGCCGGGCCAAAGGTCGCCACCGCCAACACTATGCCGATTACCAACAGCGGCCACCGCCAGGACAGAAGGATCGCGGCGAGTCGAGGGTGGCCAGGGGACATGTGCGAAGCCGTGGGAGACGGGGGCGGTTGCGGCGGGTCGAGTTTTCAGTCCGCCTGTGGCGGATCGATGTTCAGTTTTCAGTCCGGCAGAGAATCGCGATCGCCGTTGGACTTGGCGAAAACCTACCACAGGGCACCGGTAAACCGTAGAGCATCCCGAATTGCAACTACGCGACGCTTCAAAACAAGCCCACCGATTGCATCGGTGGGGGCCACCGCCGCCTCGATTGCATCGGTAGGGTGAACCGGCGCACCGAGTGCCCGCCCGTCGTGCCCGGTGTAGAATAGCGCTTCGCGTCGGACCGCGGCGTTTCTCCTGCACCGCCGCGGCGCCTCTAGCAACTCCTCGCGCCATGTCATCGCCGAGCGAAATGTCGCCGCCTGATCCCTGGCAGGCCAAGACGACCGAGCCGGCGCCAAAGCCCACGTGGCGCCAGCGCTTCGTGCGCCTCGTGCCACTGCTGTCCGTGATGACGTTCGCTCTCATCGTCCGCGGCGGCGTGCTATTGGCGATGGGCAAGAATCTGGAAGCCGACCCTGACGGTTATCGTCGCATTGCCGAGTTGCTTCTTCAGTCGGGCATCTACGCCCATCCCCACACTGAGAAGCTCGCCATGTACGACAAACAGCAGGACGACCGCCGACGGTTCACTCCCCTGATTCTTCCCGTTGTCGGCAAACCGCGCGAGTCGGCATACCGGCCGCCGTTTTATCCCATCGTGCTTTCCAAAGTGGCGATCAACGGTCAGGTTACTCCGGTAATCGTGGGTGCCTTGCACCTCGGTATGGGGCTCCTCACGGTGTGGCTGGTCTACCTCTGTGCCCAGCGTTTGGGCCTTGGTCGATGGGGGTTGGCGGCGGCGCTCTTGGTGATTTGCGATCCGATCTTGCTTCAACAGTCATCCCTCGTGATGACGGAAACGCTGGCGACGTTTCTAGCCGCCCTCGCGTTGTACTGCTTGAGCGTTCTAGCAAGCGGGCGACGACCCCTTTGGGCTGCTTACGCTGGTGGGTCAATCGCCTTGGCCGTACTGTGTCGGCCGACGTTTTTGCCCTGGCTCGTGCTATCGCTGCCGTTCGTATTGGCAATAGGGCAGACCTGGTCGCGGCGTCTTTCGAATCTTGCCGCGTTTGGAGTGACGGCAATCGCGGTTCTGACACCGTGGACGGTGCGCAATGCGATCTACTTGGGCAAGCCCATTGTGACTACAACTCACGGCGGCTACACGTTTGCGTTGGCCAACAATCCATGGCTTTATCAGCACCTGCGCGAAGGAGGAAGCCTGGGAACCTGGAACTCGCACGATTTTGACACCGGCGAGAGCCTGCCGAACGCCTATGACTGGAACTGGTCGGAGCCGGTCGTTACGCTGCTCATTCCGCACGAGTCGTACGACAACTTTGAAATCCTAGTTGATCGGCATTACTACCGCGAAGCAATTCGCACGATCCGGCGCGAACCGGACATCTTCGCGTACAGTTGTTTGTTGCGCGTCGGTCAACTCTGGAGTCCGCTGCCGCATCGTTCCTTGTCGGGAAACGAAACGCACGACTCGACGCTGCTTCGCTATTGCGTGGCTGTGTGGTACATAGGCGTGTACGTGCTCGCGCTCGTCGGCGTGGCGAAACTGAGGTGGCGGATCTTGCAAACGCCGTGGGTTTGGGGGGTGCTCTTAGCGCTTTCGTTTACACTGGTGCACACGTTCTATTGGACCAACCTGCGGATGCGGGCTCCCCTGATGCCGGTCGTCTGCCTGCTGGCGGCGGCCGGGGCGGGCTACCTTTGGGATGTTCTCATGCGGCGCAAGCGCTTGCCACACAGTGAGTTAACGCCGGCCGGATAGGACCCAACTTGCCTTGCGGCACGGGGCAGCCGCACATATAATCCCCCGCCTCATTTTGCGCGCACTTAGCGCTAAGGTTGCTTCCAGTTTGGATTTAGACCCGCGCTCCTCGGGGCATTCACGCATCGAGGAGTCATGAATCGGCAAGGATGCCGCTACGCTGACTCTCTGCGCCCGCCCATCTCCGCTTCGACCCCGGCAATCGCCGCGCTCTCGCTGCGCGTCGGCTATAGGTGCGCGCACATCGCGGTTCGGCAACGCAACCGCTTTCCGCTTTCCGCTCTCCGCTTTCGCTAAGGCTGCCGCGCTCATCCTCGTCTGCACGCTGTCGGCCGAACGCGCGCGCGCCCAAGACCAGCCGCCCGACATCGAGCTCCCCGTCGCCGAGATCGGCGCGCCCATTTCGGTTTCGGCCGACTCGGCCGAACGGTGGGAACAGGGGCAGTACGAAGTGTGGCACTTGCGCGGCAAATGCCTGGTGCGGCAAGGGAGCGTGTCGGCCGCCGCGCACGAGGCGGTGCTGTGGGTCGATCGCGCCGCCCCGCTCACCGGCCAGCCGCACAAAGTGCTGGCGTACCTGGAAGGAGACGTGAGCGTCGACTTCGCCGGCGGCGGGCCCGTGCATCGCGAGACCGGGCGTGCCGCGCAAACCTACCGCGGACCGACGTGGCTGGGGCGGTTCTCCTCCACCAGCGGCATCGAGGTGTACGTGCCGTTGGAAAACGTCGACCCCGCCGTGAAACCCGCCGTATACGAACGCGGCATGCGGGCCCGTTCGCCGTATCGCTACGGCGACGTCCAGCAGGCGCAGTTCACCACCGACCCGCTGGCCGCAGCCACCGGTCGCGGCACACCGCGCGTTCGCCGCGTGACTGTGACGCCTCGCAGCAGCGTGCGCGTGCAAGCCCGCACCTTTTTCAATCCCGAGCGCAACGAGCAGGTGGCGGTGATCGACTCGGGCGTGCGGGTGGTGATCGAAAGTGAAGAGCTGGCCGATGGCGCAATGCCGGGCGGAGGCCCGTTGGGCAAAATCACGCTCGAAACCGACCGCATGGTCATCTGGACCGCCAATTTGCAGGGCGAGGACGGCTTCTCGGGCGAGTCGGTCCAAAGCGGCGACACGCCGTTGGAGTTTTACCTCGAGGGGAACATCGTCTTCCTGCAGGGCGACCGCGTGATCTACGCCCAGCGAATGTACTACGACGTGCCCCGCCGCTTCGGCGTGGTGCTCGATGCCGAAGTGCTCGCGCCCATTCCCGATTACCAGGGGCTGCTGCGGCTGAAGGCCGACGTCTTGCAGCAGCTCGACGAACACAACTTCCAGGCGTACGGGGCGGCGGCCACGTCGAGCCGGCTGGGAGTGCCGCGGTACTGGTTTCAGGCCGAGAACGTCGCATTCCAGGACATTCAAACGCAGCTCAACGACCCCTTCACCGGCATGCCGGCGATCGATCCGCAAACCGGCGACCCGGCGGTCGAGCACCAGCTCATGGCCTCCAGCCGCAACAATTTTATCTACATGGGGGGCGTGCCGGTGTTTTACTGGCCCGTGCTGGCCACCGACCTGACTAAGCCCACGTACTACCTCGACCGCATCACCATCCGAAGCGACAGCGTGTTCGGCGCGCAACTGCTCACCGATTGGGATATGTACCAGCTTCTGGGCATTCGCAACCCGCCCGACGGAACGCGGTGGACTGCATCGCTCGATCTATTGAGCGAGCGCGGGCCAGCCGTGGGGACGGAGTTTGAATACCATCGCGAGGGCTTCCTGGGCATTCCGGGCCCCTACGACGGATTGCTCGACGCCTGGGCCATCGACGACCACGGACGCGACAACCTGGGGGCCGACCGCCGCTCGCTGGTTCCGCCGCACGATTTTCGCGGTCGCGCGCTATGGCAGCATCGGCACCAATTTGCCAACGACCTGCAATTGAAAGCCGAACTGGGACTGGTGAGCGACGGCAACTTTCTCGAGGCGTACTACGAGCACGATTGGGACGAGCTGAAGGACGAGACCACCGGCGTCGAGCTGAAGAAGCTGTGGGACGATTCGTCGCTCGCCGCGTCGGCCGACATGCGCCTGAACGACTTCTTCACACAGACCGAGTGGCTGCCGCGGGTCGACCATTTTGTATTGGGGCGATCGCTCTTGCTCGACAAACTCACGTGGTACGGGCACTCGCACATCGGCTATGGGCGACTCGAAACGGCCACCACGCCGACCGACCCGGTCGACGCCGCGAAGTTTCAGCTTCTGGCGTGGGAAGTGCCCAGTGAGGGGATTCGCGCCGGCACGCGGCAGGAGATCGACCTTCCGCTTGCCGCCGGTCCGGTCAAAGTAGTGCCCTTTGTGCTGGGCGACGTGACCTTTTGGCAGGAGGACCTGGCCGGCGACGACGTGACACGCTTCTACGGACAAGCCGGAGTGCGGGCCAGCCTGCCGATGTGGCGGGCCGACCCCACCGTGCAGAGCGTGCTGCTGAACCTCAACGGCCTGGCGCATAAGGTGAGCTTCGACGGCGAGTTTTCCTGGGCCGAGGCCGATCAAGACCTGAGCCGCTTCCCTCTCTACGACCAGGTGGACGACGACGCACAGGAGCACTTTCGTCGCCGTTTCTTCTTCGACACGTTCGGTGGCATGCCAGGGGGGCAAATTCCCTTGCCGTTCGACGAGCGATTCTACGCCCTGCGGTCGAACATGCAGGGCTGGGTCACGGCCCCCAGCGCCGAAATCGCCGATGATCTGATGATCGCCAAGCTCGGCGTGCGGCAGCGGTGGCAGACCAAGCGGGGACTGCCCGGCCACGAGCGAGTCGTCGATTGGATCGTGTTCGACGTCGAAGGCTCGGTCTTTCCTAAGCCGAGCCGTGACAACTTCGGCGCGAACGTGGGGCTGCTCAACTACGAGTTTCTGTGGCACGTGGGCGATCGACTCACGTTTCTCTCCGACGGATACGCCGACACGTTCAGCCAGGGACTGCGCACCTTCAGCGTGGGCGGCATCATCAGCCGCCCCGAGCAGGGCAACTTGTACCTCGGCTTCCGCTCGCTCGAAGGGCCGATCAGCGCCAACATCTTGACCGGTTCGCTCAGCTACCGCATGAGCGAGAAATGGATCGCGACCGCCGGCGCCATGGTCGACCTGGGTCCGACCGGCAACATCGGCCAGAGCCTTAGTTTCACCCGCATCGGCGAGTCGCTCTTGGTGCGGCTGGGAATCAACGTCGACGCCAGCCGCGGCAGCGTGGGCGCCGTGGTGGCGATCGAGCCGCGGTTCTTGAACAGCAGCCGACTGGGCGAAGTGGGAGGCGTGCAGATACCGCCGGCGGGCGCGCTGGGACTGGAGTGAGCGTGCCGTGAATGACCAATGACCAAATCCAAATGACCAATGGGGAAATCAATAACCAAGCACCAAATCCAAATGACCAATGCCAGACTTTGCAAGCTGAGTCCTTCGCAACTCAACAACCACGACGCAGTGTGACATAGTTCGTCGTTGAGATTTGTTATTTGGTGCTTTCCCGCACGAGCAGGCCCATTGGTCATTTGGATTTGGACATTGGTCATTCTCGCCAAGCGAGTCACTTTATGACGGTATGAATCGCCCATGAACACTCAATACCACGAAGCGCAAAGGGGCTGGAGTCGCAAGTTTGGCAACGCGCTGCGGGGGCTGGTCGTCGGCGTGCGCGGGCACTCGAGCTTCGCCGTGCATTTCCCCGTGGCGGTGTGCGTGATCGTTGCCGGCGCCGTGCTGCGGGTGAGCTTGATCGAATGGTGTCTGCTGGCCGGCTGCATCACGGCGGTGCTGGCTGCCGAGATGTTCAACAGCGCACTCGAATCGCTGGCCAAGGCCATCGACGTCGAGCACAACCTGCACCTGGGCGACGCCCTGGACATCGGCAGCGCGGCCGTGCTGGTAACGGCGATCGGCGCGGCAGTGGTGGGCGGAACCATTCTCGTTTTCCGCCTGGGCGTGCTATTGGCGTGGTGGCCGGCTGCGTGACGCGCTGAAAACCGTGCACAATCGGCCGATTCCGTGGTAGAATCAGCGGCTGACCGCCCCGCGAGGTTCCGCCATGAGCTTTCGGCTTCTAACGTGCCTGACGATGGGCGTTTGCGTAGCGCTGTGCGCGCTCGTAGGCGCCGTCGAAGCGCAGGATCATCCGCCGCTCCAATTCAACCGCGACATTCGTCCCATCCTTTCCCAGAACTGTTTCAAGTGCCACGGCCAGGACGACACGAACCGCGAAGCCGGGCTGCGTCTCGATCGGCGCGAAATTGCCACCGCCGAGCTCGATAGCGGCGAAACCGCCATCGTGCCCGGCCGTGGCGCCGACAGCGAGCTGGCGCGGCGCATCACGTCCGACGATGCCGACATGCGCATGCCACCAGAGGCCAGTGGCCGCTCGCTCACGCCCGCGCAGATCGCCACGCTCATTCGCTGGATCGACGAGGGGGCTCCGTACGAGCCGCACTGGGCATTCGTGCCGCCGGTGCGCTCCCCGCTGCCAACGGTCATGCACGCCGATTGGCCGGCCGGCGCGATCGATCGCTTCGTGCTGGCCCGGCAGGAAGAAAGCGGACTCTCACCTTCTCCCCAAGCCGACCGGCACGTGTTGATCCGCCGCTTGAGCCTCGACCTGCGCGGCATACCGCCGTCGCCGGACGAGGTCGAAGCATTCGTCGCCAACCCCAACCCGGCCGCGTACGAGGAGCTGGTCGACCGCTTCCTGGCCGACCCCGCTTTTGGCGAGCGCTGGGCCCGCGTGTGGCTCGACCTGGCCCGTTACGCCGACTCGGCCGGTTTGGGGAGCGACCCGCTGCGCACCATCTGGCCGTATCGCGATTGGGTCATCGACTCTCTCAACGCCGGTATGCCCTTCGACCAGTTCACCATCGAGCAACTCGCGGGCGACATGCTCGCCGATGCCGACTTAAGCCAGCGCGTGGCCACGGCGTTTCACCGCAACACGCTTACCAATACCGAAGGGGGCACCGACGACGAAGAGTTCCGTGTGGCGGCGATCAAGGACCGCATCGATACCACGTTCCAGGTGTGGATGGGGCTCACGGCCGGATGCGCCAAATGCCACAGCCACAAGTTCGATCCGCTGACGCAGCGCGAGTACTACTCGCTGTTTGCCATCTTCAACCAGTCGGCCGACGCCGATCGCGGCGACGAATCGCCCATCATCCCGGTGCCCGACGCGGCGTACCGCTCGAGAGTCGCGCACATCGACGCGCAAATCGCCCGGCTGCGCGAACAGTCGGAAAAGTCGCAAGCCGAAGGCGAATCGCCCCCGCCGCTGGCCACAGGGCGATTCGTGCGCATCGAGCTGCCCGGCGAGAGCCGCATGCTGTCGCTGGCAGAAGTCGAGGTGTTCAGCGGCGGGAAGAACGTCGCCCGCGATGGGAAGGCGACGCAGTCGAGCGTCGATTACGACGGCCCGCCCGAACGGGCGATCGACGGCAACACTGATGGCCACTACTTCAATGCCAAATCGACTACCCACACGCATCAAGAGAAAGACCCGTGGTGGGAGGTCGACCTGGGCAAGTCGTATGCAATCGAGCGGATCGTCGTCCACAACCGGACCGACGGCAACCTGCAGGAGCGGTTGGCGGGTTTTCGGCTTCTGGTGCTCGGTGACGATCGCACCGCAGCGCTGACACAGGCCGATCAGCCGCACCCCAATCCCAGCCGCTCGTATCCCGCTTCGCCCAACGAGCGAATCGAGTCGCAAATCGCCGCCCTGGAAAAGTCGAAGCCTGCTCCCCCCACCGTACCCGTGATGCAGGAGCTCGCGCCCGAGCAGCACCGCACAACGCATCTGATGAAGAAGGGCAACTTCCTTGACCCCGGCGACGTGGTCGAGCCGGCCGTGCCCAAGTCGCTCAACCCGCACGACTCCGCCGTGCCCGACCGGTTGGCGCTGGCGCGTTGGCTGATCGCCCGCGACAACCCGCTCACGGCGCGCGTGCAGGTGAATCGATGCTGGTCGCAGCTCATGGGCCGGGGCATCGTTCGTAGCGAAGAGGATTTCGGCACACAGGGCGATCTGCCGACGCACCCCGCGCTGCTCGACTGTCTGGCGGTCGAGCTGATGGATAACGGCTGGAACACCAAGGGGCTCGTGCGAGCGGTCGTCACTTCGCAGACCTATCGGCAAAGTTCCCGCGTCACGCCCGAGCTATTGGAGAAGGATCCCGAGAATCGCTTCTTGGCGCGTGCCCCGCGCTACCGCCTCGAAGCCGAGATGGTGCGCGATCAGGCGCTGGCGCTCTCGGGTCTGCTATGCCGCAAGATGCGGGGGCCATCGGTCTTTCCGCCGCAGCCGCCGGGATTGTGGCAAGCTGCATTCAACGGCGAGCGCACGTGGTCGACCAGCACCGGCGAAGACCGATACCGCCGCGGCCTGTACACGTTCTTGCGGCGGACCGTGCCCTATCCGTCGATGGCCACGTTCGACGCGCCCAGCCGCGAAACGTGCACGGTGCGCCGCGTGCGCACCAACACGCCATTGCAGGCGTTCGTGACGCTCAACGACCCGGCATTTGTCGAAATGTCGCAAGCGCTGGCCCGGCGCATCGTGCGTGAAGGGGGCGCGTCGCCCAGAGAGCGAGTCGCGTTCGCCGTGCGGCTGTGCTATTGCCGCCCTGCCAGGCCTGAGCAGGTCGCGCCGCTGTTGGCGCTCTACCAAAGCGAACTGGCGCATTACCGCGATCGGCCCGACGACGCGGCGGCGCTCGCGACCGACCCCATCGGCCCCATGCCCGACGGCGCCGACGCCGCCGAACTGGCCGCGTGGACCGTGGTGGCCAACGCTCTCTTGAACACCGACGCAGTGCTGACAAGGAACTGATTCCATGCTCACACTCAGACAACAAGCGTTGCAACTCGTCACGCGGCGGCGCTTCTTGCGGCAGTGCCAATCCGGCCTGGGCGCACTTGCGCTCGGTAGTCTGCTGGCCGAAAAGTCGTTCGCGGACGAGTCGTCATCCGATTCCGCGCCAATCAAAAACCCGCTGGCGCCGCGTCCACCCCACTTCGCCGCCAAGGCCAAGCACGTCATCTACCTCGATATGTCGGGCGCCCCGCCGCAGCACGAGCTGTTCGACTACAAGCCCAAGCTGGTCGAGTTGAACATGCAGCCCTGTCCCGACGAGCTGCTCAAAAATCAGCGGTTCGC
>CAYQAJ010000170.1:0-11221 GCA_964415245.1 uncultured Pirellulaceae bacterium
ACGCGACCATTGCTTACCCAGTTCAATGTACCGGGCCACGCGCTCCTCGTGCGGTGGTGCCAGTTCCGCGTCTTCCAGCAGCGGGTCGAGCTCGAAGCTCACGTAGCCGTCGTTGCCGCCAGTCGCCTGCCACACCGGCAGGAACACCTCCTGCGCTTGCCGCACGAGCCGATCGGTCATTTGCCACGCCGTCGGCTCGTCGTCGAGTCCCTCGTCGAAGCAGCGATCCAGTTCGTCGTCGAATCGGCCGGTGCGAACAAGATCGGCCACAATAATCGGGTTCGACGTGGCCCCCGTTGCCCCCGAAGAAAAATTCTCCCGCACCAAGTCGGGATCGACCGAATCGAGCCACAGCTTGGTGCCCGTTTGTAATAGCGATTCAAGCGGCGAAGCCACGGCCTTCCTTCCCTGATGTAAGCGGGACTGCTACGCAATGATCTCTCGGATCGGCTCGCCGTAATCGATGTCGAGGCGGCGGCGGCCCGGCACTTCCAGCCGACGTGCATTCAGCCCCAACTGCTGCATCACGGTGGCGTGGATGTCGGTCACATAGTGCGGATTCTCGACGGCGTAGAAACCCAGTTCGTCGGTCGCGCCGTGGGCCACGCCCCCTTTGATTCCCCCTCCCGCCAGCCATGCGCTGAAGCCCTGGGGATGGTGGTCGCGGCCGTCCCCTTGCGCACCGGGCGAGCGGCCGAACTCGGTGCCCCACACCACGAGCGTTTCGTCGAGCATGCCGCGCCGCTTCAGGTCGCATAGCAGACCGGCGATCGGCAGATCAACCTGGGCCGCCAGCGAGGAGTGATTTCCCTTGATGCCCGAGTGGGCGTCCCACGCTCCTCCTCCGCCACCGCCGTGGAACAACTGAATGAACCGCACGCCGCGCTCGGCCAGCCGCCGGGCCGAAAGGCACAGCCGGCCGAAGATGCGCGTGGTGTCGTTGTCGAGCCCATACAGGTGGTGCGTCGAGGCAGTCTCGCCGTCGATGGCCATTACCTCCGGCACCGCCGTTTGCATGCCGAACGCCAGCTCGTAGCTTTTGATGCGGGCTTGCAGGTCGGGGTCGTCGGGATACTCGATGCCAGCCAGGCGGTTGAGCTGACCGATCAGACTGAACTGTGAAGCCTGCTCTTCGGGAAGAACGCCTTCACCGGCCGGCGCAACGAACGACAGCGGCGCGCCCCCTTCGGTCTTCAGCCGCACGCCACCGTACTCGGGTCCCAGGTAGCCGCTGCCGTGCGTCCACGATCCGCCGCAACAGTCGCCCGTCGGTTCGCCCATCACCACGTACTCGGGCAAGTTGTCGTTGAGCGAGCCGAGCCCGTAGTTGATCCACGACCCGATGGTGGGATATTCGCCTTCGCGCGGGTGGCGACCGGTGTGCCAGGTGAGCTGCGTGCCGTGGTCGTTGTGGCAAGTCCAGAGCGAGCGGACGACGGCCAGGTCGTCGGCACAGCGGCCGATGTTCGCGAACCAGTCTCCCACCTCCAGCCCCGACTGCCCGTATTTGGTGTAGCCGGAGTTGAGGCCCATCAGCGTCTTCCGTCCGCCGTGCGCGGGGTTAATGCCGACGAGGTTTTTGTTCGCCCGCTCGGGATTGAGCACATCCTTGTGCGGCGTATCTTCGATCGACTTGCCGGCGTAGGTGTTGAGGGCGGGCTTGGGGTCGAAGCTCTCCATGTGGCTCACGCCGCCGCACAGAAAAATCCAGATGACCGAGCGGGCCTTGGGTGCGAAGTGGGGCCCGACGTCGGGACCGCCGTGCTCTGTGCTTTGCGGCTCGCCAGCCCGTGCCACGCCGTCGCGGAAGAGCATGGAACCCAGCGCAAGGCCGGTCAGCCCCATGCCGGTGTCGGCCAGAAACGTGCGCCGCGACACACCGGTACAGCCACAGCGGCGTTTTCGGTTAGTATCAGCGCGATGCGACATAAGCCACCCTCAGCGTATCGTGACAAAATCATTGTGGTTGAACAATACGTGTACCAGGTTCTCGCGGGCACGAAGGCGCGGATCGCCCGACGGCCGCGACAGATCGGCCCCGTCCGCCGTCGCGCCGGTCAGCCGCGCGGCGTTGTCGCGGAAAAATGCCTGCTGCTCGTCGAGGAAACGGACGCAAGTCGCGATTTCCTCGGGCGTGGCTCGGCGGCTGAGCACCTGCTCGAATGTGGCGGCGACGAAAGCTCTGTCGGCGTCGCCAGCGTCTTCTGACTCGACTGCTTCGCCGGCCAGGGTCCGTGCCAGACGGCGCGATTGCTGTAGCACCAAAGCGCTATTCGCCAGCGCCAGCGCCTGCTGCGGCATCACGCTTTCCTTGCGGCGATAGCACTCGGTCGGCGCCGCGGCGTCGAACAGTTTCAGAAACTCCATCTGCTTTTCGGGTGCGTGGCGGAAGTACATGCTGCGCCGCGCGATCGTCATGCCCTGGTTCTGGTCGAGGTCGGGGCCGCCGCGGGTCGTGTCGAGCGCCCCCGACGCGCTCAGCACGCTGTCGCGCACCACCTCGGCTTCCATCCGTCGCGGTGCCATTCGCCACAAGTACACGTTGTCGGGATCGGCATGCAGGCTCGCCTGATCGGCCGTCGAGGCCATACGGTATGTGCTCGAAGTCACGATCAAGCGATGCAGGTGCTTCATGCTCCAAGGTTGTGCGGACTCGTCGCTCGGTTCCACTAGCTCGGCCGCCAGCCAGTCGAGCAGCGCCGGGTGCGTGGGCGGAGTGCCGTTTCGGCCGAAGTCCGACACGCTCGCCACGAGCGGCTGCCCGAAATGCCGCATCCAAATCTGATTGGCGGCCACTCGCGCCGTCAGCGGGTTTTCCTTGGCGGTGATCCACTGCGCGAGCGCAAGTCGGCGGCCGGTCGACTCCTGCGGGTACGCCGTTCCCACCGACGTGTACGATTCGCCGGGCGATTGGGCGGCCATGCGTTTGGCGTCGAGGTCGGCTCGGGCGTCGGCCAGCTTCTTTTCCGCTTCGGGAAGTTTCTTTTGCGCTTCCTCGCCCGCCGCGCGCACCTGAGCAACCTCGCGATCCGCCTGCAAAACGGCGAGCTCCGCGGCCGCAACGTCAGCTTGTCGTTCTGCCATGGCAGCCGCCTGCGCCAATTCGCCGGCATTCTCCGCTTGCGGTTTCGCGAACTTCGCCACGTCGGCGGCGATTCGCGCTTCCAGCGAAGCCAGCTTGGCCCGCGACACCGCAAGCTGCGCCTCGATCTCGCGGACTGCGGCTTCCTTCGCGGCGTCGGGATGATCGTGTGCCTCGCGCGTCGCGGCAAGCTGCTGCTCCTTGGCCGTCACGTCGGCACGTGTGGCCGCCAGCAGCTCGCTCCGCACGAACTGGCGCAGGTCGGGATAGTACGACGGCACGTCCAGCTCCTCGCGCACCGGCTCATACTTGCCCAACGACGCAAACACGCGCGGCACGCCGGGTGCGAGCGGATGGTCCTTGTCCGGGTTGCGATCGTCACCCCGCACGTACAGGTACGTGGCGACCGCCAAGTCGGCGTCATAAACCCGCGGCAGCCCGTCGAGCTTCGTGTCGAGCTGACCCGGCACGCGATCGATCCGCACCTGGTGTGGCTCGAAGATCGCCCGCCAGCGGTAGTAGTCCTCCTGCAGAATGGGGTCGTACATGTGGTCGTGGCAACGGGCACAGTTGAGCGTCAGCCCCAGGAAGGCCTTGGCCGTGTGCTCGACCGTATCCTGCATCCAGATCTCACGGCTGAGCATCTTATAGTTGCGGACCAGGAAGCCGGTCGCCGCCAGGGCGTCGGGATCCGCCGGCTCCAGCTCATCCGCCGCCAGCATTTCGACCACCATGCGGTCGTACGGCTTGTCGGCGTTGAGCGAATCGACGATCCAATCGCGCCAACGCCAAATGTGCGGCTGGCTGTCGCGAATCTGTCCGCCGTCGGTCCAGCCCGCCCAATCGCTGTAGCGCCACACGTCCATCCAGTGCCGACCCCAGCGCTCGCCGTACTGCGGGCTGGCCAGCAGTCGTTCGACGGCGCGCTCGTACGCGTCGCTCGACGTGTCGTCGAGAAACGTTTGCAACTCCTCGCGCGTCGGCGGCAGTCCGATCAGGTCGAGGTACACCCGCCGCAACAGCACGTGCCGCGGCGCCTCGGGCTGATGGGCAAGTCCGCGCTGGTCGCGCTGGGCGGCCACGAAGTTGTCGATTGGATTTCGGACCCAACTCGCGTCGGCCACGTGGGGCACTTCGGGGCGGACTACGGATCGGAACGACCAGTGGTCGAGCGGGTCGGCGGGCACATCGTTCCCCGGTGCCACGGCTCCCTGGTCGATCCACGCGCGGATGACGGCGACCTCGTCGGGAGAAAGAGGCGGCCCCTGCTTGGGCATCTGGAAGCCCGCGTCCCCCATGATCGCGCCGAGCAGCAGGCTGTCGGCCGGCTTTCCCGGCGCCAGGGCAGTTCCGCTGTCGCCGCCGGTGATCATGGCGGCGACCGTGTCAAGCCGCAGTCCCTGCTCTTGCTTCAAGGGGCCATGGCAGCGGTAGCAGCTTCGGGCCAGAATCGGCCTCACGTGCTGCATGTAATCGACCGTCGCGGGTGATGCATCATCGGCGGTTGCGCGAGCAGTTGTGAGTGCAACGCACAGCGATGCGAGCGCGATGGCGGCGGTTTGGCGGAGCGTGAAACCGCAAGCGAGCGACGTACCCGTGGGGAGGCAACGCGGTCTGGTCCGGATCGCTGTGGGGTAATGCGACATGCAGCACCTCAATCGTCGCGGCGAAAATCGTCGCCGGGGAGATTCCACGCAACGATTGATCGTAACGGGAATGCCGCGCGATGGCAAATGGCTTGCGGCGCGGCAGAGAGAAGGCAACTTGCCGGGGGGAGTGCATCCCGGGCCGAATTACCGCGGGGGCTGAACCGCGCGAACGATCTCTTCGTTGGTATCGAGTTGCGAGTGTCGCGCAACCGACGCAACCAACTGCGCCAGAGAATTGGCTTGCATCTTCCGCATGATGTTGCTGCGATGCACCTCGACCGTCTTGATCGAGATGTCGAGTCGCTTGGCGATCTCCTTCGAGAGCAGCCCCTCGACCACCAAATCGAGTACCTGGTGTTCGCGGGGAGTCAACGACTCGAGGCGCGATTGCACGGCGGTCGTTTTGGCCTGCTTTCGCCGCTGTATCTGGTCGAGGTAAAGCGCGCGCGATACGGCGTCGGCGAGTTGTTCCCGGTCGACCGGCTTCATCAGATAGTCGACGGCGCCCAGTTGCGTGGCTCGCACGGCCATCGTGACATCGGGCCATCCCGATACAATCACGAATGGCTGGCGGCACCCTTTCAAGACCAGCCGCCGACGGAGCTCCGTGCCGCTCATTTCGGGCATCGAAAGGTCGAGCAGCATGCACCCGGGCCAATCCGGTTGACAAGCGAGTAGAAACTTGTTGGGCTCCACGAAACACTCGACGGCAAGACTCGTGGAGCGAAGCATCAGCGCCACCAGCTTACAGAAGTGCGGGTCGTCGTCGACGACAAAAACGGTGGGCCGGTTATCGAGAGGCGACGTGGAAGACGAGGCATTACAAGAGGTCGCAGGAGAAGGGGGCCCAGAGGAAGCTGTGGCAAGAGGGTGGGCTGCGTTGGCGAGTTCTTGATCCATCTTACTCTGTCGCGTCGTGGCCATACGGCGGCTCGCTTAAATTTCGCATCGGCTGTCGACCACAGGGAGGGCGTGCGGCCGGCCCGGGGCGATGCCTAGGTATCCCCCGGGGCCGATAGCCAGAACTGGAATTCGCGCGGCGCAGCACGCGGAGCGACGTCACTCGACCTGGCACGACGAAACAATTGCGAAGCGCGGAAGTGTGCGATGAGCAAGGATCGACATGCATGAGTGCGGGCGGTTCCGATTGGTGCGGATGACGCGCTGGCGTTTGGTTTGTCGGCCAGCGGACAAAGCGTATAGCCGATGTGCATGACACGGCGAAACTCACATCGACAGGAGCTTCGTCCCCTGCCTATTACGTCGGACATCGAGGGTTTCGCGGTTGATAAGGGTTTCCCGTGGTTCCATTGCCCAAGCCCGGCGAAGGGGGCCGCTGGGGGCGTCTGGAAGAACGGGCCGATGCTCGCGTCAGGAAGCATTCAGGAGGCTTCGGCGATATGTAGCGAAGCCTCGCGTGGTAATTGGGTGCCGGTCGTGCCCGGATCATTCCCCTACTTCCGAGGGGTTAGCAGACGAGAATGTGCTGCACGTCGAGCGTGAGGGGCGCGTGCGGCAGCTTGCAGTCACGCGAGCTAGCAAGTGATGGGACGACGAGGGCATTCGTTCTCATGGTGTCAACAGTCTGTCACCGGCGTCGCGCAATTCAGCTTCACGTATCAAACCACCCATTTGGGTGGGATCGCTCGTTGAAAACGTTGCCGCGCGCGGAATGGCAGCCCGCCCGTCGGGGGGTATGAACTCTGCTGCTCGCTGTTGCCAAGAGCAACGGTGACACGCTTGTTAGTTGATCGCACGTCGCGCTCCCTGTCGCGCCAATCGCCTCGCGCCGCTACACGTCAGCCCCCTAAGCGCGACAGAACGGTTGGCGCAGCGTTGAAAAGCTGCCTATACGTGCCGCGGCGGGTTTACCCCTATAGACCGTCGCCCCCGACAACGTACTAGTTGAGCGACGCCGCGTTTCTTCGCATATCGCGAATCGCATATCGCATATTGCAGATCGCGGGAACTACCGCCGATCGATCCGTGTTCGTAATGCGGCTTCCGATCCGCCGGATCCATTATCTTCGCAGGCACCGATTATGCGGCTGCATCCCAAGTTGAAGGTGACAAGATCGAAGTCGACGCTGTCCGATCGAGAAGTGCTTCTCGACGACAATCCGTCATCCGACGAAGCCCAAGCGAGGCAGCAAGGTACCGGCTCGCACCGTGAGTCAAACAGCCGAACGAGCGCTGCGAGCAGGCGGCGCGAAGGCGCGGCCACTCCACGTGCCCGGCCGATCAGTTCGCAGTTCCATTCGCCGTCTCAGCCGCCCGGTTCGCCCGACGTAAGCGATTTGGGTCACGCCAATGAATCGTCTGACGCGGAGATCATTGCTCCCCTCGACAATGGGTCGTGCCCCGACGCCTTGGTGCAGGACGCCTTCCACGGTACCGAAACGCTCGGCGTACTGCTGCTGGAAGATAGCCCTACCGATGCCGCGCTGATCGAACGTGCCCTAGCTGAAGGAGCGGCGAACTATACGTTGCACCGCGTCTCGCGGTTGCGCGACGCAGTGCAACTGCTGCGCGACATGCCGGCGAGCTTTGGCGTGATTCTGGCCGACCTCAGCCTGCCCGACAGTTTCGGCCTCGATACGGTTCGCCGGCTCAGGCATGAAGCGCCCGACATGGCGATCGTCGTGCTCACGTCGCAGGACAGCGACGAGGTCGCCATGCAGTCGCTGTACCACGGGGCGCAGGACTTCCTGGTGAAGGACTGCCTGACGTTCGACATGCTCGACCGGGCCATGCGGTACGCCGTCCAGCGGCAGATGAACGGTCAGATGCGGCTGCTTTTGGGCCGCGTACGCGACAGCGAGCGGCTGTTAGAGCGAAAGAACCGGCGGTTGCAGCGGTTGTACCACACGGCCCACCGCTTCGTCGACAACGTATCGCACGAGTTCCGCACGCCGCTCACCGTGATGAAGGAGTACGTATCGCTGATCAACGAGGGGCTGGTGGGGCCGCTCAACGCAGAGCAGTCGTCGATGCTCGACGTTGTCAGCGATCGAACCGACGACCTGAACAACATGGTTGACGACCTGTTGGACGTGAGCAAGCTCAATGCGGGCATACTCGGCGCCTCTCGGCGATATTGCCAATTGTCGCGGATCATCGAGCACGTGATCCCCAGTCTGGAACGCAAGGCGCGCGTCAAGCAGGTGTCCCTCGAAATGGCCATTGACCCCGATCTGCCCGAGGTCTACTGCGATCCGGACAAGGTCGTTCGCGTGATCGTGAACCTGTCGATCAACGCCACCAAGTTCTGCGGCGAGCCCGGGCTGGTGCGGCTTTGGGCCCGGCTCGGCGCAGGCGGCCGCGACGTCGAGATTGGCGTCACGGACAACGGTGCGGGTATCGAGCAACAGTCGTTGCAAGTCATCTTCCGGCGGTTCAAGCAATTGCGCGACAATCCCCGCGGCAGCACCAAGGGCGTGGGGCTGGGGCTGAACATTGTCAAAGAGCTGGTGAACTTGAATCTCGGCAGCGTGTACGTCGACAGCACGCCGGGCGAAGGGAGCACGTTTTCCTTTACGGTGCCCACGGCCGATCCGCAGCACATCGTGCAGTGCTACCTGCGTCACCTGAAGCGGCGCTCGAAACGCACGCGACGCCGTATCGCGCTGGTCGTGGCCCGGGTCGACGACGAGGCCGCCATCTGTGCCGACGACGCGAATGCCTTCTTGACGTACCTATTGCGTCGCGACGATCTGCTCTTGCGGATCGATCCGCTGCGCTGGCTTTTGGTGATGCCGTGCACGGTTGCGGGCCTCAAGCAGTTCCTCGAGCGCGCCGAGAGCGTTTGGGTGAAGGCCAATCGAAATCGCCCCTACGGCCCTCTCCCGGCTGTTACGTACGAGCGTGTGGGCGCCTGGCACCTGCACGACGAGCGCGACGAGCTGTTGGACTACGCCCGACAGTTGTTCTCGCCCGAGGAGGTCGTTCATGCCTGATCGCACAACTCTGCCAAGCGGTGGTCGGACCAGGCCTGTTGAGATCAACGAGGACGTCTCGTGTCGGCGTCCGCGGCAGGGGAAGGGAGTGTCTCCTGTCGCGGTGGGTGGGGGTGAAACGGCCGCTTTCACCCCCACCCCTCTTTCCTCGTTCCTCGCCAGACGCGGAGACGCGGGGACACGGGGAGGCGGGGACACGGAGACGCAGCGACGCGGGGAATCGTCCATGAGCGCAACGGCTGCCAACCACGTGCTTTTGATCGACGATGACCAGGACGTGCTCCGCGGTGCTTGCCTGCGATTGGGCGCAGCCGGCTACCAGCCCACCACGGCTCGCGATGGCCGGCAGGGGATCGACCGGGCCATGGAGGACCACCCCGACGCCATTGTGCTCGACGTACGCATGCCGCACATGGACGGCTTGCAGGTGCTTACTACACTTCGGCAGCGTGCGGAAACACGAGCCATTCCGGTCATCATGCTGTCGGCGAGCCTGGTCGATCAGGAGGCGGCGCTGGAAGCCGGTGCCCGGTTCTTTCTCACCAAGCCTTACCAAAGCAAAGCGCTACTGGCAGCATTGAGTGCGGCGCTGAGGGAAGCCGGCGGCGGTAACGCGCGCGGGTCATGCGATACCGTCGCCGGCGGCGCCCACTCACTCCCAAGAACGATGTTCGCGCAAGATACAGGCGCGATAGGTGGCGGATGATAGAGGTCGTTGCCACATGAATACCGCGACGATGATGTTGCATGTGCCGCCGCTCGTCCTGGCAGTGGCTCTGGGGGCCCTGCTGCTGGCAGTCGCCTGTTTCACGCTCCGGTGGATCGTGTGCCGCCGTCAAACAAGGAACGGTTGTGCCCACAGAGTCGGCGAGAAGGCGGCACGATCGGCCGTAAAGTCCCGTGTTCTGTCTCTGGCGCGCCCCCATTCGCGAATCGGCGAGCCGCCGCCCGTCACACAGGAGACACGGCAACCGGCCCGACCCAATACATGGCTGCGGCAAATGACGCTACCCAGTAACGACAAGCCGCTGGCGTCGGTTCTCGTGGCCGACGACGACGTTTACGTGAACCACTGGCTCTCGCTGCGGCTGGGCGAGTTGGGCCTGGACGTCGTCGCTACCACCGATGCGGTGAACGCCCTGTTGGGCGCCGAGCGGTTTCACCCCGACCTGATCGTGCTGGACATCAACATGCCGACAGGCAGCGGCGCCGCCGTGTGCGAGCTGCTGGCGACCAACGAAGAGCTGCGCGGTATACCCGTCATCATGTACACGGGCGTTGCCGACGCGAAGATCCGTTACCGCTGCCAGAGCCTAGGCGCGCGGTACGTGATGAAGGAACCCGGTTCGTGGAACTGCTTGCGGAGCCACGTGTGCGAGTTGCTGGGGCTCCCGCCCGCTCACGAATCGGCTGCGAACCATGCGCAGCGGTTGCCGCGTGCGATCCCGGACGACGAACGCCGTTCGCGAGGCGCAGTTGCGACGCACGCCGCCTTGCCCGGCGCGTAGCCGACCGACGCGGGGCTCCGTTTTGTTTTCCCTGTCCCAACGGTCATCCCGACATCCGGGTTGGCTACCCCACGAAACGTCGAATCACCATTGTCCTGTCACTTTCGAGATGGCGATCGCACCATGACGACCAAAACTATCTTCATCGCCGACGACGATGCCGACCTGCTTCACACGCTCACGCTCCGCTGCCAGTCGCTGGGTCTGAACGTGCGCACCGCCAGCGACGCCCGCGCCGCGCTCAACTCGATCTGCGACCAACGGCCCGACATCGCCTGTCTCGACGTGCGAATGCCCGCGGGAAACGGCCTGGGCGTGTGCGAAATGATCGCCGGCGAGTCGGAGTTGGCCGGGATGCCGGTGATCATTCTGACCGGCAACGGCGACAACGAAACGATCCGCCGCTGCCACGACCTTTGCGCGTACTACGTGCCGAAAGGACCGGGCATGTGGGAGCGGATGCGACCACTCTTGGTCGAGTTGCTTCCCGAGTTGGTCGTCGCAGACTGAAGTGAGGGCAAAAATGCAGAATGCAGAATGCGGATTGCAGAATGGAGAGAACAGAATTCGGTATTCTGCACTCTGCGTTCTGCATTTGCCGCCTAACCGAGCGCCTTGGCCCCGCTGATCAGGCGGATGAACTCCGCGTTCGTCTTGAATCGCCCCAGTTGCTTGATGAGCTGCTCCATGGCGTCGACGTGGTGCATCGACGTGAGCGTGCGGCGGAGCATGGTCACCGCGTGGAGCGTTTCGGGATCCAACAGCAGCTCTTCGCGGCGCGTGCCCGACTGCGTGATGTCGATCGCCGGCCACACGCGGCGGTCGGCGAGCTTGCGGTCGAGCACCAACTCCATGTTGCCCGTGCCCTTGAACTCCTGGAAGATCAGCTCGTCCATGCGGCTGCCGGTGTCGACCAGGGCCGTGGCGACGATCGTCAACGAGCCGCCTTCTTCGAACAGCCGGGCCGTGGCGAACAGCTTCTTGGGAATGTCGAGCGCCTTGATGTCCACGCCACCCGACATCGTG
>CAYQAJ010000171.1:0-11128 GCA_964415245.1 uncultured Pirellulaceae bacterium
ACCGAGGAGGAGTACCACGCTTTTCTGGCCGACGCCAACCCCGACAAGCGGGCTGGTCTGGTCGACTCGCTCTTGGATCGCAAGGAGTTCTCCGAAATCTGGGCTATGAAGTGGGCTGAGCTGCTGATGGTCAAGACGAGCAATCAGGTGAGCTACAAGTCGATGTTCCTGTACTACAGTTGGCTCACCGACAAGATCGCCAATAACGTGCCGCTGGACGAGATGGTCCGCGAGCTGCTGGCCGCCAGCGGGGGGACGTTCAGCGAGCCTGCCACCAACTTCTACCAGATCGAAACCGACACGCTGAAGACGGCCGAGAACGTGGCCCAGGTGTTCATGGGCATCCGCACGCAGTGTGCACAGTGCCACAACCACCCGTTCGACCGCTGGACGATGGACGACTACTACAGCTTCGCCGCCTTCTTCTCGCAGATCGGCCGTAAGAGAGGCGAGGACTACCGCGAAACGATCATCTTCAACAGCGGCGGGGGAGAGGTGGCGCACCCGGTGGGCGGCCGCGCCATGCCCCCCAAATTCCTCGGTGGGCCGCAGCCGGACCTGACCGGAATCGATCGCCGCGCGGCGCTGGCCCAGTGGCTCACTTCGCCCGAGAACCCCTACTTCGCCACCAGCGTGGCCAACCGCGTATGGGCCCACTTCTTCGGCCTGGGCATCGTGGAGCCGGTCGACGACATCCGCGTGAGCAACCCGGCGAGCAACCCCGAGCTGTTCACGGCGCTGGGCACGAAACTCGTCGAGTACAAGTACGACTTCAAGCAATTGGTACGCGACATCTGCAACTCGCAAACGTACCAGCGGAGCGCCGTGCGTAACACAAGCAACGAGTCCGACGATCGCAACTTCGCACACGCCAGCGTGCGACGAATTCGCGCTGAAATGCTGTTGGACTGCGTCGGCCAGGTGACCGAAACGAAGGAAAAGTTCCGCGGCCTGCCGCTGGGCGCACGCGCCGTGCAGATCGCCGACGGCGGCACGAGTACGTACTTTTTGACCACGTTCGGCCGCGCGAAGCGCGACACCGTTTGCGCCAGCGAGGCCAGCACCGATCCCTCGCTCTCGCAAGCGCTGCACATGATCAACGGCGAGACGGCGCACGGGAAGATCGCCCAAGGCGGCGTCGTGCAGCGAATGCTGGCCGAAGGACGCACTCCCGAGCAGGTGATCGAATCGCTTTACATCCGCTGTTTGACGCGCGCGCCGACGCCGGAGGAGACGCAGAAGCTGCTGGCAATCACCGCCGAAGCCGAGAACCCGCAAGTCGGGCTGGAAGACGTCTTCTGGGCGGTGCTGAACTCGCGTGAGTTTGTGTTCAACCACTGAGTGCGGAACTCTGCCGCCGCGCATTCCGCGACGACGGGACAATGAACAATGCCCAAATCCAAATGACCAATAGTCGTCGGCGTGTTGACTCCAGTGAGAATCAGAACCGGAGACGAATTGGCTAGTCCAGAAGCCAGGTTGGCCCAGTTGCGTACCGGCTCCTCATTGGTCATTTGTGCTTGGTAATTGGTCATTGAATCATCGTTAGACCCTACTTCACCACTTGGCTCGCCGTGATGAATACCATTCGCCTGTCGCCTCTTACTCTCGTTGCCGCGTTGTCGCTCGGTGCGTCGCCGCTGGTTGTGGGCCAAGAAAAGCCCGCCGACCCGGCTGCCGTGAAGATCACGTATGAAGAGAACGTGCGCCCCATCTTCCGCGAGCACTGCTTCACGTGCCACGGCCAGGACAACATTAAAGGGGGGCTGTCGCTTGCGACCTTTTCCAAAGCGATCGAAGGGGGCAGCAGCGGCGAGGTGATCTTTGCCGGCGAGCCGGATTCGTCGCGCTTGTGGGCGTTGGTCAGCCACGCCGAGGAACCGTTCATGCCGCCGGAGCAGGATCGGCTTCCCGACGAAAAGCTCGACGTGATCCGCAAGTGGATCGAAGGGGGCGCGCTGGAAAACGCCGGCTCGATGTCGACCGTGAAGAAGAAGCCGTCGCTCGCGCTCGCTCCGCCGACGCATCGCGGCAAGCCCGAGGGTCCCGCCGCCATGCCCGAGGGGTTATTGCGGCAACCGGTGGTCTACAGCGATCGCGCGGCAGCCGTGACGGCGCTGGCCGCCAGCCCCTGGGCTCCGCTGGTGGCGGTGGCCGGACAGAAACAGGTCGTGCTCTATCACAGTGAATCCAGCAAGCTGCTTGGCGTGCTCCCCTTCCCCGAGGGCGTGCCGCACGTGCTGCGGTTCAGCGCGGACGGCGAGCTGCTGCTGGTCGGCGGCGGGCACGCGGCGCAACTGGGCATCGTGGCCGTTTACGACGTGCGCAGCGGAAAGCGGCTTGTCACCGTCGGCGACGAGCTCGACGTGGTGCTGGCCGCTGACATGAACGACGATCGCTCGCGCATCGCGCTGGCTGGACCGCAGAAGGTCGTCCGCGTCTACGACACCGCCACGGGCGAGCTGGTGCAGGAAATGCGAAAACACACCGATTGGGTGTACGACGTGCGCTACAGCCCCGACGGCGTCCTGTTGGCGAGCTGCGATCGCAACGGCGGGCTCGTGGTGTGGGAAGCGGCAACCGGGCGCGAGTATCTCGACTTGCGCGGTCACGGCGGCGCGGTGCGGGCCGTGGCTTGGCGCAGCGACAGCAACGTGCTGGCCAGCGCCAGCGAGGACGGCACCGTGCGACTGTGGGAGATGAACGACGGCAACCAGATTAAAAACTGGGGGGCCCACGGCGGCGGAGTGATGAGCGTCTCAATCGCGCAAGACGGCCGGCTGGTGACGACCGGGCGGGACAATACCGTGAAGGTGTGGGACGCCGACGGCAACTTGCAGGCGACCATGCCCGCGTTTCCCGAAGTGGCCCTGGCCGCCGCGATGACGCACGACGGCTCGCGCGTGGTGGGGGGCGACTGGACGGGCCAGGTGCGCTTATGGAACGTCGCTGATCCACAGCAGGTTGTGCCACTCGCGCCCAATCCTCCCACGCTGGAAATGATGGTCGAGCGCACGACGCAAGCGGCACAGGCGGCCAATGCCGAGGCAGCCAAAGCCGCCGAACAATTGGCGGCGGCCGAAAGCGCCGCGGCACAGGCCGCCGCTGCAGCCGTTGCGGCATCGCAACAGGTGACGGCTGCCGACCAAGCGGCCAAACAGCGCGAGGCCGAGCGCGTCGAAGCCGCGAAGGGTATCGAGCAAACGGCCGCCACGGTAGCAGCGGCGGAACAGGTGCTGGCGACGGCGCAAGCGGCGCTGGCCGCTGCTCAACAGGCCGGGCAGGCCGAGGAAATTGTCAAGGCCGAAGCTGCCGTCGCGGCGGCATTGTCCGAACTGGCCAAGTCGCAAGCCGCCAAGGCCGATGCCGAAAAGCTGCTGGCCGAGCGAACGGCTTTTGCTGCCCAGGCGGCCGAGGCACTTGTCGCCGCTCGCCCAGAGGCAGAGAAACGCGCCGCCGAACAATCGCAGGCCGGTGCACAACTCGAGCAGCAAAAGGCCGCTGCCCAGTCCGCCACCGCACAAGCCGCCGCCGCGCAAGCCGCCGCTGCGGAAGCGGCCGCCGATCTCGAAGCGTTCCGGCAGCACGGCGAAAAGCTGGCCCAGGCCGTCGCCGAAGCCGAACGCCAGGCGCAAGTCGCGCAAGACGCTTTCGAGGAATCCCAGCTTCGCCAGGAGCAGGCCGCCGCCGAGCGCGATCGCTTTCTCCAGGCGTACCCGGCGCAGTAACCGCGCGGAACCCACCGATGCAATCGGTGGGCTTACGGGCGCCGAAACCGATACGTTCGGTGGGCGCAGCGGCGCGGATCCCGTGCGCTCAAAGCCCGGGACCGCTCACGGCCCTTGACCGCCCAGACCACCGGTTACGATTCGCGGGGGCGAATCGCGCCGGTCAGCCCCGAGAAGTCGACGCGGTCCTCCCGGTGCCACAGGGGCTGGCCCAGCGCAACACGCTGGCGGAGCACTTCGATCTTCGAAGAAGAACCGGCCGGGGCATCGGTCGGAAGAAAGTCGGAGTTTTCACAGGGCGCGAAGTCTTCGTCGTGCCCGAACTCGATAATCGCATCGAAAACGTTACGGATCTTGTCCATCGAACCAGCAACCTCCATCAGGGGTCCGGCTTGATCGGGCCTACCCTACCGCGGGCAACGTCGCCAGGCGAAACATTCGCCCTGGGTCAATGATACGCACGTCGCTGGCGCGGCTCGGCCGAACCGTTATGGCTTCAGTGGGGAGTCACCCGTGCAATGTGGCTGTACGGGTACCTGTGCGGTGGGAAACGTGTACGGTGCCCGCCTCGGCAACCGTGTTCTCTTGCGTCGCTTTTTCGATACCTGGTTTTCCGGCGGGCCGCTCAAACAGGGGATGTTTGAGAGGTCGGCGAAGTGGGCCGACCCTGGGAAACGCTCAATTCTTTGCACGGGGTCCCAAATGTCAAGTGTCGCCGCGACATTTTTTCAAGGGTTTTGCGGCAGGCCGCATCGCCGCTGCATTTATGCGGCGCGACCCATCAACGCACACTTGCGCGTAGCGCGCACAGGGGCCCTGGTGGCGACGGTTTATGCCCCCGTACCGTGTGATATCCTGTACCCTCATCCGCCGTGGAATCGACGGAAGACATTTTCGTTCCGTCAGTCTCCCCGAATCCTTTACCCGACCGGCGCGACATGACCCTTGTTTGGCACCAACGAACTCTTACACTCCCCGCGTTCCCGCGCGGCCTGCACCCCATTACGCACCTCGTCGTCGAGGCCATGCCCGAGCTGGCCGAGGTGAGCACGGGCCTGTTGCACGTTTTCATTCAGCACACTTCGGCCTCGCTCACGATCAACGAGGCGGCCGACCCCGACGTGCCCCGCGACCTCGATACGATGCTGAACAAGCTCGCCCCCGAAGACTTTCCCTACGTCCACACGGTCGAAGGGCCCGACGATATGCCGGCCCACGTCAAAGCGATGCTCCTGGGCAGCGCGGTGAGCGTTCCCGTGTCCGACGGCAAGCTGCTGTTGGGCACGTGGCAAGGGATTTTTTTGGGGGAACACCGCAACCGCGCCGGCCGGAGAAAGCTCGTCCTCACCCTCCACGGCGAGCGCCGCGGTTGAGTAGTTCGGGCCATCACGCGAATTCGCGTTCGGTGTTGCCTAGCTCGATCAGCTCGTCGAGCCAGCATTCGATTAAGATGGCGGGGTAGACGTTCGAATCGACGTGGGCGAGCGCTTCGAGGCACCGCTGGAGGCAAGCGGCGGCGCGGCCGTCGTCGAGCCAGCCGTCGCCAGTCGCCGACTCGACCGCGCCCTGCAGCGACGAGTCGCCCGAGACGTCGGCTCCGCTCGCCGCGCGAATCGCCTGGCGGAAGAATTCGATCGTCATCTCGACCGCCTGCCGCAGTTTGGCCCGGCGGAGCGCCGTGTCGTCGCTGGCCTGTTTCACCATGTCGAGCAGCGCGGCCCGCAGCCGGTCCAATCGCCACGGCAAACGACCCAGCTCGGCCAGCACGATGCCGCGAAGCTGTTTGACCTCGGGATCGGCCAGTAGCCGCGCTCGATCGAGACTGCCGCCGGAGAGCGCCGCCAATTCCTGGGCCGCCTCGTCACTCTCGGCCAATCCCTCTTTCTTGAGCAGCCGCGCCACGATTTCTTCATCGAGCGGGCGAAAGCGCACGACCTGGCAGCGGGAGCGAATGGTGGGAAGCTGCTTCTGCTCGCTGGTGCCGATGAGGATGAGTAGCGCACGCGGTGGCGGCTCTTCGAGCGTCTTGAGCAGGGAATTGGCCCCCTCGGCGTTCAGGAAGTCGGCGTCGTCGATGATGGCGATCTTGCGCCCGCCAGCCGTCGGCTTGCTTGACAAGTTGTAGCAAAGCCCCTCGCGCATGCGTCGCTCGTCGCTGCCGATCAACAGTTCGAGCGGTATGAAGCTCTTGTCGGCCGGCTTCGATACCAGTTCGAGATCGGGATGCGAGCCGGCAGCCATCTGGCGGCATGCGTCGCACTGGCCGCAAGGCGCGAGTCGCTCGTCGGCCACGGCGTCGCACAACAGCGAACGGGCAAGCTCCAAAGCGAACGTGCGCTTGCCGATGCCCGACGGACCGACGAACAGATACGAACTGGCGAGGCGCCCGCGCTCGAGTGTGCAGCGGAACTGGTCAACGATGCGATCGTGCCCTTCGATGCCCTGCCAAGTCATGCTACCGGTCCTTCGCATGCGCCCTGTTGTGGCCGGTCTCCTGACCGAGCCACGCTCTACGACCGCAGGTCTCAGCCGTGGAGACCTGCGGTCGCGGCATCGACGGGGTCGAGAGACCCGCGCCGAACAAATCGACCTACTGCTTGAGAACCCGTTCCGCCGCGCGGCGGACGTCGGTCTGCACTTCATCGACCGAGCCCGAAGCATCGACGACGACAATCTGTTCGGACCGACGTTTCGCCTCGGTCAAAAACCCGTCGCGCACGCGCTGCAGATATTCGAGTCCCTGTCGTTCCATGCGATCGTGGCCGCGGGCGATTCGCGCCAGCGCCAGCTCGGCCTTCATGTCGAGCACGAAGGTAAGCACGGGGCGGATGCCGGCGGTGGCCGCCTCACCCACCTGCCACACCACTTCGGGATCGAGCCCGCCGGCATGCCCCTGGTACACCACGTTGGCCAGCAAAAAACGATCCGAAACCACCGTCTTTCCCGCTTCGAGCGCCGGGCCGATGATCTCGTCGACCAGTTGCGCCCGCGCCGCCATGTACAGCAGCATTTCGCTGCGGAGGCAAACGGGCGTGCCATCGCCTTCGACCACGATGCGGCGCAACACTTCGCCCAGTCGCGTACTGCCAGGATCGCGGCATGCGACGACGTCGTGCCCGGAATCGCGCAGCCAGTCGCCGAACAACCCAGCTTGGGTCGATTTGCCGACCCCGTCGACGCCGTCGAAGCTGAAAAACATGCCGCAGCCGGTATTTGCGAAGTTGATGGGAATCGTCCGTCGCCGGGGGTCATTGTAACGGCCGACGTGCGCGGTGAAGTAGTGGGCCACATCCCTCGCGCGCCCCGACAAGATCGCCGCCTAGCCCGCGGCACTTCGCTGGTCGGTCGGGGCATCGGCGCTTTTGGACTTCGCGGTCTGCTGTTGGTAAAGCTTCACCATGCGTCGTGCCCGCTCGGACACGATTCGCTGAAGCTGTGGCGGGTCGATGACCTCGGCCTGGTCGCCGTACCCCAAAACCCACCACGAGATCTCTTGCAAGCCGGTCACCGTGCACTCGAAAATCAGGCTGCCGTCCGGCTCGAATCGCGTTGTTTGCGTCTTGTGCCACAGGACCTCGGCGACGTTGCGGGCCACCTTCTTGCGAAAGCGAATGACGACCTTCCAGTCGATGCCGGGTTCGGGGATGAGCTGCCAGGCGTTTTTCAGGTAGCGGTCGAGATTGAAACTACGGGGCAGGTGAAACGCGTCCTCGAGACTCTCGAGATGCTGGATGCGCCCCACGTGGAACGTGCGCACGGCCCGATGCAGCGACGAGCGGCCGATCACGTACCAGCTTCTACGGCTGAACAGAAGCCGGTAAGGGCTGAGCCGGGTGGTAATCGTTTCGCCTTCGCTGAAGCTGTCGTACGTAATCCGAGCGCAGCGCCGCTTGGCGATCGCCTTCACAAGCTCCCGGTACACCTCGTGCCGTCCGTCGAGTGGATTGCGCGAGGCGAGCTGAATGTTCACCGAGCCGGAGACCGACCGCAGGTATTCGCGCATCTCCTGCGGCAGGTTGTTTTCGAGCTTGGCTGCGGCGGTGCAGGCGGCGTCGTAGAAAGGGAGCCGTCCGTCGCTTCCCAGCTCGTGGCACAGCGTGATGACCGCCAGCGCCTCTTCCGACGTCAGATAGGTGGGAGGGAGAAAGTAGGTGCCGGGGATGTGGTACTGCAGGCGCTCCTCGTCGAAGACGATCGGCACGCCGGAGCCCCGCAGCACCTCGAGGTCGCGGAAAATGGTGCGTCGGCTGACGCCGCACTCCGCCGAGAGCGCGTCAACGTTCCGTCCCTTTCCACCCTGAAGCAGGCCGATTAGCTTCACCAGCCGACGAATGCGAGACAGGTTCATGGGCGCTGTCGGCATAAGCTGCAGAAGCAGCCGCAGGGCGCAGTGTTGTGAAGCCGGGTTCCGTGTCCCTGCCGACGACGGATGCTCCGGCGGTCGGCAACCGCAACTGGTTGACCGGCACTTGCCAACCGACTCGCATTGTAGTTGCCCGAGATTCGGTGTCCAACTGCGTCGTGCCGCTGGCCGGTTCGCCCGCCTGTTGCCCGCCGGCGCGAACAACCCCCTCGTCACGAATCGCGAATTCCCGACCGCGGGGGGGACTTGCATTCGACCCCTGTGTCAACATGTTGTCACTCAGTGTGGCCGAGCCGCCGGGCGTTGCGCCGGCTTCCGCTGCCGACGATCGTGGTATGTCAAACGGCGAGTGGCCCGGCTGCTTCCCGGCAGCGGACTCCTCGAACGGGTTGAACTGCTCTAACGGCGAGATGATCCGCGCCTGGTCGAAGACCGACGCGCTGGTTCCTGCCCCTTCCCGTTCCCGCGTCAAAACGGAAAAGGTGGCGGCGTCGCCCGAGTCGTTTGCGCCTTGTTGGTCTTGCGGGGGTGCATCGGGCCGCTGGCGCGCGGGGGTCGGCTGCGGTGTGGGGATCAATTCGGCGGGACCTTCGACCGGCACACCGTCCTCGTGGTCGAATTGCAGCGAGTGTTGATCGACTGCGCCACGGCTGATGACGTGCGGCCGCGACCAGCCGTAGTCCATGTGTTCCGATGCGTCGCGGCGTCGGGCGTGGCCCAGGGCGTCCCAGTAGGCCTTCTTCGGCCACGGTCCCTCGGCCAGATACACGTTGTCGTATTCCAGCAGCGAGCCCTTGCGGCGGTGAATCTGCGCGATTTCCTTCATGTAACTGCACAGCGACCGGTAGTAGGCGATTTGCGACTCGGCCCTGCGTCGCTGGGCGTCGAGCAGCAGATCGAGCGTAGCGCGTCCTCCCTGATACAAGGCCTCGACCGACCGGACTTCCTGCTCCGAGGCGGCCAGCCGATTGAAGTTGGTCTGGGCGAGCTGGTAGTACATGTCGACGTCGCGCAAGGTCGCGGCCAACAAGTGCGAGGCATTCAGTTCCAGGTCTTCCAGCACCGCCTTCTCCCGCACCAACAGCAACTGCGCCTGCCGCACACCGGCCAGCTCGCGTCGGAAACCGACGGGCATTTGCACCTCGACGCCAAGACTCAACTCTTGGTAATTTCCCTCGGTCAGCTCGTCGAAAGCCGTCGAGCCCGCCGCGGGAAAGTTCAGTCCGTTACGATGGGCGCCCACCAGCCCGTCGCCCAGACCCAGCCAGCGATACAACGCCACCGCGTTGACCTGGGGCAATAGCTGGTTGCGGGCGGCGATCAGCTCCATCTCCCGCTGTTGGATGACCCACTTCTGCCGCCGAATTTCGGGGTTGCGCACCAGGGCCTCGCAGTGAATTTCGTCCCAGGTGAACTCGACGCGGGCGGTGGTGGGTTCGTCGATCGGGCGGATCAACCGGCCATCGGTCGCGGCCAGGCCCATCAACCAGCGGAGGGCGCTCTCGGCGGTGTACACGTCGCGCAGAGCCGTCTCGCTCGCCGAGCGGAAAAAGAAGTACTGCTCGCGAGCCTGGGCTTCTGCCTGCACGGGGTCCAGCCCCTGCTTCCACTTCTCATACACGATGCGCCAGGTGACCAGCGCACTGTCGCGTCCCGCCTTGGCGGCCTCGAGGTTACGGTACGCGCAGTGCAAGTCCCAGTAGGCAGTTTCCACGTCCATCACCAGGTCGCGTACGTTCGCCTCAAAGTCGGTCAGGCTGATGTCGTTGCGGATGCGGGCCAGCACCACGGGAATGCGGTTGACCTGCGTGCCCCGACCCCGCATCAGCGGCTGACGCGCTTCGACCTCGAAGGCCGTGGTATAGATGCTCGGCAGCGCGCGGAAGATGCCCCCCTGGTTGCCGCGGTCGTAGGTCGTTACGTTGCGGAAAAACAGCTCGGTGCCGGTGGCCGACTTTTTGCTCAGCTCGGCTTGAAAGCTGGCCGTGTCCTCCCGCGTGACCGCGTTGAAGAAGATCACGTTCTGCGGCCGGTCGGTCTGTTCCCAGAAGATGCTGGTGGCGAACTGCGCGTCAAACTCCGCCAGCGCCCCCTCGACGCCCGATAGCGGATCGCTCTCGACGATCGCCGGGTCGTACGTGCTGGTTGCGGCGAGCCCTCGACCGATCAGGGATCCGATCAGTTGCGAGGACGCGGGTTGTGACGCCGGCAATGCTCGGACCGTGCTCAGGCTGCGGATCATCTTGCTGTTGTGCAGCGTGATCGATACCGCCTCTTCCAACGACAAGTCCCAGAACTCGTCGAACTGCGGATTGCTCAAGGTGAGCGGCGCCCGAGCGTGCTGCACTTCGGCAAGCTGTGCCTGCTCGACGTCGGGATACTCGATGTCGGTCGCCGTATCCAAATAGTGCGACAGGTCGCCGTCTTCGTTCATGTAGAACGGCTGCGTCGGATGGCAGCCGGCCAGCGCAAGCGCCAAAGCCAGTAGCCAAGACCATTTGTCGCTAGTTCGCCGGCGCATCGAAAAACTGCCTTCCCGGGGTGCTGCAAGCGGCACCAGTTGCAGTCGGCCAAGAGCGATCCTGACGGCACAATCCGCGGCGGCCGGGCTGCATGCCGGCGCGCCGCCGAAGTTTCGGCCCCCCTTGACCGCTGCACCGGGCCGAGGGGTGTGACCTGCGCGCAAACCCCAAGGCAGTGCAATCGGCAAACTTGATATCGGTACCCCGATCCGCAAACTTTGGCGAATCTTTGCAATCGGCAAGGTTTACCAGGATGCCGCGAGCGACGTAAATTCAATTCGCCATGGGATTTATCCCGCGCTTCCGCCGGAGCGCGGCGAGGCTTTGTTCGTTGTCCGCTTTCCGTCCGCGAAATAGCGAATACCAAACACTCCCGGCGTGGCATCTTAGGGCCCCCGATATCGGCCGTCTTTCGCGTTGATTGAACAGTAGAAGCCAGCCAGAGGTGACAGAGAGTTTAAGCCCATCTTATTCACCACCCCGATGATTGTACCATTCGTCGCGGCGTGAGTGGG
>CAYQAJ010000172.1:0-11122 GCA_964415245.1 uncultured Pirellulaceae bacterium
GCGATTTCCTTGTACGAACAACCCTCGAAATAGAACATCAGCACCACTAATCGGAATTCGGTCGGCAGCGCGTCGAGGGCCTCCTGCAATTGGCGCCGGTCGATAGGATAGCCCGCAGGCCGATTTTCGGGAACGTTATTTATATCCAGCGCGGTGCTGGCAACCGGTAGCGGGGGCTGCCGGCGGCACGATTTGAGAAAACAGTTGCGTAATACCGAGAACAGCCACGACCTGGCTCGATCCTCCTGGCGAAGTTGGCAGAGCTTTTGCTGGGCGATCAGGAATGTCTGCTGCGTCAGGTCTTCCGCGTCGGCCGACTGACCGGTCAGGCGGTACGCATAGCGGTACAACGCCTCGTGGTGATCGGTCACGAGCTGGGCCACATCGAGGCGGGGCGGCGCGTCGCTGCCGCCGGGCATCACCTCGGATGGCTTGTCGAGCGGAAGGTTACGTCCGGCCATGGTCCGCCTTAGCCTGAAAACAAGAACCGCGATTTGCCCCGTTTATTCCCCGCCGACGCCGGGGCGGGAGAGAATTTCGCTCTCCCCCACCGTACGATCCCGCCGCACAGGGTTGTTCGCTGCTCGCGGCGCAACATTGGCCCACGGCGGGACCTGCGCCGCCGGTGGGAGTGGCCGAGGAGTCCCTGCTCCGACAGGTCGGCGACTACCGGGAAGGGGTAGATTCTACCGCGCCGGGAATAATTCCCAAGCGGCGCGCATCAACACTCGATGAAGGCCGCGCCAAGCGTTTGGCGGCAGGCTAGTTCCCTATTCTCACTCTTTAGGGCAAGGATCGCAAAATGAAGAAGCTCGCAGTTTGTATGATGCTGCTCAGCCTTGGCTTGTTCACCGTCGGCTGCGGCGGCGAAAAGAAGGGCACGGGGACCACGGGCGGCGGAGCGAAGCCAGCCGCCGGCGCGAAGGACAAGGACAAGGATAAGGACAAGGACAAAGACAAAGACAAGGGCACCGATGCCGACGCCGGAACCTAGTCGACCGGTAATCGCGAGGGCGCTGACGCCGTTCGCGTGATCGTTCCATTTGGGGCAAGGACGCCCGTTTTGGGGTCGTTTTCCTCCCGGCGGGGCATCACATTTCACCCGCGGATGGGGGGAGGAACGCCTCGAACGGGTGTCCTTCCCCATTTCTGCTTCCAGCAGGTGGTGCATGCGTCCGAAGCGGCACCTGGCTCGGCTCATGGCGCGTGCCGAACTATGCCCACCATCGAAATGGGGCCACCGTCGTATTGCTGCCACAAAACCATCCGGGGGGGCGGGAATATCCGCTGCCTCTCGGCTATCATCATGAGTAGCCGAAAAATGACGGCAGGAGGGTCCTGCCGATTTCGTAGGGCGCACTCGGTTCCTTTCCTGCAAGCGAGGTTTGATCGATGAAGAATTTTACATGGCTGATTGTCGTGCTCTGCCTGGGGCTCTTTACCCTCGGCTGCGGCGGAGACACCAAGACAAAGAACGGCGGCACGGGCACCAACAAGCCGACCGGCCCAAAAATTGACAAGGGCACAAAGACGACGCCGCCTAACGGCGACAAGACGGGTGACAAGACCGGCGACAAGACCGGCGACAAGACCGGCGACAAGACCGGGGACAAAACCGGGGGCAAGACCGGCGATGAGACCGGGGACAAGACGGGCGACAAGACGGGCGATGAGACCGGGGATAAGACTGGGGACAACGGTGATCCCGACGTCGATCTGGGAACTTCAGGCGACAAGACGGGTGACGAAGGGGCCGACAAGACGGGCGACGAAGGGGCCGACAAGACCGGCGACGAAGGGGCCGATAAGACGGGCGACGAAGGGGCCGACAAGACCGGCGACACCGACGATCCCTTTGGCGAATCGGACCAGTAAGCTACCCGTCGCTTTGCGCTGGAGGCTGCCGTCGCGCGACCGCGCCGTCGGCAATTGGCCGAACGCCCACACTCCCCTGAGCAGGATGTTCGATAGAACCAAGAGGCCGACCCGTGCTGGTCGGCCTCTTTTTGTTTCTTGCGTAAATTCTCGTCGGCCCGGGGCACGAAGCGAGGCCCGTTTCAGCGCTTCTTAGGCCGAGGGACCTTCTTCCCGCCGCGCCGCCGTGCACCTCCGCGGCGGGGGTTGTACGACTCCACCTTCACTTCGTCGCGCTTCTTTCCCAGCGCGTCGTGAAGCTGCGTGATGCGATCGCGCAGGGCGGCGGCCCGCTCGAATTCCAGCGCATCGGCGGCGGCCATCATCTCGGCCTGCAGCTCGGCGATGTATTCCTGGGTGATGTATTGATCGTCGTCCCCTTCTCCGGCGGCAGCGTTGGCCTGGCGGTGTGCCTGCGCCTCGGATTCGATCCCCGCGCGGATGTTCTTGCGGATCGTCTCGGGCGTAATGCCGTGCTCGCGGTTGTACTCTTCTTGCAGCGCGCGTCGTCGGCGCGTTTCGTCGATGGCCCGACGCATCGATTCGGTGACCCTGTCGGCATACAGGATGACCTTGGCATTCACATTGCGAGCCGATCGGCCGATGGTTTGCACCAGCGACGTTTCGCTCCGCAGGAACCCCTCCTTGTCGGCGTCGAGAATGGCCACCAGCGACACCTCGGGCAAGTCGAGCCCCTCGCGCAAGAGATTCACGCCGACCAGCACGTCGAACCGCCCCTCGCGCAGCTCGCGCAACAGCTCCACCCGCTCGAAGGCGTCGAGCTCGCTGTGCAGCCACTTGCAGGCGACTCCCTGCTCGCTCAAGTAGGCGGCCAGGTCCTCGCTGAGCCGCTTGGTCAGCGTGGTGACGAGTACCCGCTCTTTCACGGCCGCGCGCTGGCGGATCTCGTCGAGCAAGTGCGGCACCTGCCCGCGAGCCGCCGCCACCTCGATCACCGGGTCCAACAGTCCCGTGGGGCGAATCACCTGTTCGACCACTTCGCCCTCGGCCTTTTCCAGCTCGTAGGGACCCGGCGTTGCCGACACGTAAACGGCCCGGTGCACCTTTCCTTCCCACTCTTCGAAACGCAGCGGGCGATTGTCGAGCGCGCTGGGCAGGCGGAACCCGTGCTCGACCAGCGTCGACTTGCGGCTGTAGTCGCCGGCGTACATCGCCCGCACCTGCGGAACCGTGGCGTGCGACTCGTCGACGAACAGCAGAAACTCGCTGGGAAAAAAGTCGTACAGCGTGTACGGCGGCTCGCCCGGCTTGCGGCCTGACAGTGGTCGGCTGTAGTTCTCGATGCCCGGGCAGTGCCCCACCTCCTGGAGCATTTCGAGATCGAATCGCGTGCGGGCGCTGAGTCGCTGGGCTTCCAGCAGCTTTCCCTGGTTGCGCAGCTCTTCCAGCCGCTCGTTGAGCTCCTGTTTGATCGAGTCGACGGCCTGGGCGATGCGCTCTTCCGGCATCACGAAGTGCTTCGCCGGGTAGATGAAGAGCTGCTCCTGTCGCCGAATCGTCTGGCCGCTGGTGGGGTGAATGACGGCGAGCTGTTCGATTTCGTCGCCCCAGAACTCGATTCGCACGGCGAATTGTTCGTACGACGGCCAGACCTCCACGCAATCGCCGCGGACGCGGAATCTTCCCCGCTCGAAGGCCACGTCGTTGCGGTCGTATTGGATGTCGACCAGTCGCCGCAGCATGTCGTCGCGGTCAAGAACCTCGCCCCGCTTCACGGCGACCATCATCTCCTTGTAGTCCTCGGGCGAGCCCAAGCCGTAAATGCTCGATACGCTCGCCACGATGATCACGTCGCGGCGGCTCACCAGCGCGCTGGTCGATGCCAGCCGCAGCCGGTCGATCTCGTCGTTGATCGAGGCGTCTTTCTCAATGTAGATGTCGCGCTGGGGAATGTACGCCTCGGGCTGGTAGTAGTCGTAGTAGCTCACAAAATAGTGAACGGCGTTGTGGGGAAAGAAGTCGCGGAACTCGGAATAGAGCTGCGCGGCGAGCGTCTTGTTGTGCGAGATGACGAGCGTGGGAAGCTGTGTCGCTTGAATGACGTTGGCCATGGTGAACGTCTTGCCGGAGCCGGTGACTCCCATGAGCACCTGATGCTGGCGCCCTGCGCGCAGACTCTCGACCAGCGCGGCGATCGCCTGAGGCTGATCGCCGGCGGGCGAAAACGGGGCCTGAAGTTGGAACGACACAGGAAGTTCCCTAGCGCGGTGTTATGTTGTAACCCGAAGCGTAAGCGAGGGGCGGTTCATTCAGCGACCCTATTTCACTGTGCGCCCTCGCTTACGCTTCGGGTTACGAAGGTAGGGCTCCTTACGGCGTGCTCCTTGCTTTGCCGCCCGAGCCGCCTTCGGCCACGTTGCGGGCATCGGGCAGGGGGAGCAGGTAGGGTTTCATATCGTTTAGCGTCTTCGGGCCGATGCCCCGCACGCGCAACAGATCGTTGTGGTCGACGAACGGGCCCTCCGCCTCGCGCGACTCCACGATCCGCCGCGCGAGCGTTTCGCCGATGCCGGGCAGTGCGGTCAGCTCCGCCCACGGGGCGGCGTTAATGTCGACCTGAAATTCGATTCTGCGCGGACCGGCCCGATCGATTTCGATCATGCGTCCGCTCCCACCGCCGCGCACGACCCAATACCCGGCGATGGCCAACAGCGCCGCGCCCAGCAAAACCCCCGCCGCCGCCTGGTCGAGCCGACGCAGTATCCATGGCGCCCTGGGACCCGGGCGATCGGGGCGACTGTCCGCCTCGGGCGGCTGTTTGTCGGCTGCGCGGCGTGACACCAGGATGCTCGTTGGGGACAAGGTTCGGCGGGCAGGGGCGACCCGCAGCGGTTACGCCGCAGTCGCAACACGCTATTATTACGTTGCTACCCGCATCCGACGAGCCGTCCGCCATGCCCCGCGATTATCCACAGATTCAGTGGGACGAGCAGCTTGAAGACGACTGTCGGCACATCGTGCGCCTGGCCGTCCGCGAGGACCTCGACCGCGGCTGCGACTGGACCACCGTGGCGCTCGTACCGTCCGATGTGCCGGGTCGGGCCAAAATCGTCGCCCGCCAGGCCGGCGTTGTGGCCGGGATTCCCGCCGTCGTGCTGGCTCTGCGGGAGATGAACATCGCGGCGGACTTTGTCCCGCGTGTCGCCGACGGCGATTCGGTCGAGGCCGGCGCCGTAATCGCCGCGCTGGCGGGAAAGGCCCGCGATCTGCTCACCGCCGAACGATTGCTGCTCAATCTGCTGGGGCGACTGTCGGGCATTGCCACGCTCACGCGGCGATACGTGGAGGCTATCTCGGGCACCAAGGCGCGTATCTACGACACCCGCAAGACAACGCCCGGCTGGCGACGCCTGGAGAAGTACGCCGTGCGCTGTGGCGGCGGCTGGAATCACCGAGTCGGGCTGTTCGCTGCGGTGCTCGTGAAGGACAACCACCTGGCATTCTTGGAGAAGTCGGAGCCCGGCGCAGAGTCAGGTGGCTCGGGAAGCCCCGGCGAACGGATCGCCGCTCTGGCCGTTGATCGCATCAAAGAATCCCTTGCGGAATTGGATTCCCCCGCAACGCCTCTGAGCGATCTGCTCATCGAGGTGGAAGTCGACTCGCTCGCGCCGCTCGAACCGGCACTGCGGGCCGGGCCCGACATCGTGCTGTTGGACAACATGACGTGCGATCAGCTTCGCCAGGCCGTGGCATGCCGCGACGCGGTGGCCCCTGGCATCGAGCTGGAGGCCTCGGGCGGCATCACTCTCGAAACGGTGGGGTCGGTGGCCGAGTCGGGAGTGGAGCGAATCAGTGTGGGGGCCCTGACGCACGCCGCCGCCAGCCTGGACGTGTCGCTGGAATGGGTGCCCCGATGAAACCGTCGGGGACTGGCTCACTTTGCGCAGTCTGCGGAGCAAAGTGTGCCTGTCCCCTTCTCTGGGACGGTTTTTGGATGAGCTTTAGTCACTTGCGTTGACGGCCGCCTACTCATGTTGCGAACCGTCAACGCGCCGCATTCGCGCAGCCGCCAGGCGCCCGTTTGACAATTGCCCGGAGCAAACTAGGGTTACAATGCACCGGCGCCGCGGGGAGTGGTGCCGGCTGAAGTAGCGCGGCGGGGATAGCTCGGAGCTGGAGGGGACCCCGCCGCGTTCTTTCATTTCTTGGCCGCCGGCAACGTGGGTTCGGCAGTCCTACCTGGTTCGGCCGACACGCCCAGCGCGAAGCTTCGCCCCGGCCAAAGGAACTGGGAAGAAAGCGGGATCTCAGCGAGCCCCGCCACGCGCCCCGCCCACGGGCGTCACTACGCGGCGCGATCGACGCTCGGCCCGCAAGCGGGCCCGGCGCTTGATTTCGCTCGGCTTCTCATAGTACTCGCGCCTGCGCATTTCCTTCTTGATACCGCTGCGTTCAACGAGCTTGCGGAAGCGGCGCACCGCTTCCTGAATGCTCTCGCGATCACGAACCAAAAGCTTTACCACTCGTCCTCCTCTGCAAAGGTTAAAGATCGCCCAAAAGCCGCCCGCGGGGACACCCTGCCCCCGTCGCAATGTTGCCCCCGTTTTCCCGACTGACGCCGGCTCGCATCAGGGGGCGCGATTGTACCTCAATCGGCAGCCCGCTGTCCAGACGCACACTGTCCCGTGACAAACACGCCTTGGTGTGCCGCTGGCCGCTTCATTTTGCCCCGCCGCACCTGTTTCGCCGGTCGTTAACTCCCGTGCATCTTCCGCAGCCGGCACAGCACGACGCTGGCCCCTCACACTCGACTGGGCCGACGGGCCGCACCGATGTCTTTCTGCGGCCGACGTTGCTCCGACGGTGGCCCCCACAGGCGCTTCCAGTTCGCCAGCCGCTAGAATCCCACCACGGCGCCCCTTGCCGAGCCCCTTCCCGCCTGATTTCGCGACCGGTGTTCAATCGCATGATCGCCTACGACCAGACCGCGCTAATGCTGGACGAGCTCGAGGCCCGACACGACGCGGTCATTGAGCAGCTCGATGAGTTGATCGACCGCCTGGAGACGCTTCTGCGCGAACACGGCGCGACGGCGTACCACGGCGACGCATCGCCCGACAAAGCCGCGGCGTGACAGCATTCGCGAGGCAGTCGACGACCACCACTGCGTTCCATCTTCAGGCAGCAGCGCTCTTCTCATGCCCGGCTGAAAACTGAAAACTGCACACTGAAAACTCTGGCCGAATTGGCAGAGTTTGTCGGCCGCGCCGTACGACCGCATCTACTCCTTCTGATCCAGGTGCCCCGACTTGCGGATCGCCCACATCAGTCGCAGGCCGATGAGGATGCTCACGATGCATCCGCTCAAACCCAGAAGCGAGATTTTGGTCATACCGGCGAAGTAGGTGTTCACGGGGAATAACAACGGCGGCACCTGCAAGCTGAGCATCACGGCCGAGCCGAGGAACAGGGCGCTGGTAAGAAACCCCAGCACCAGGCGGTTCACCGAGGGTCCCAGTCGGCGGTGATCGAGGTGTACGTCGAATTTGCCGCTGCGCACCTGTTCCAGAATCTCGATGACCCGCTGCGGCATCACTTCGGCCAGGTGCTCCAGCTCCATATACAGCCGGCGCATCCGCTTGAATTGTCGGATGGGCGAAAATCGCCGCAATACCAGCGTTCGCTGGTAGGGGCGCATGACCTCCATCAGGCTGAACTTCGGAGTCAGCATGCGGCCCGTGCCTTCCATCGTGACCAGCACTTTAATGAGCAGCGCCATCTGCGCCGGCAGCAGAATTTTGTGGCGGCGGATCATCTCGATCATGTCGTTCAGCGCGCCGCTGAGGTCGAACTGATCGAGCGACTGCGTGGCGTACTGCCCCACGAAGTCGGCCACGTCGATCGACAGGGCCCCCTCATCCAGCTTGGCGGGCGTCATGCCCACGCGGCGGATGAGCGAGGTGAGCATGGGCACGTCGCGCTGCACGATGGCCAGCAGCATGTCTTCGATCGCCTCGCGGAGCCGTTCGTCGATGCGGCCCACCATGCCGAAGTCCAACAGCCCGATTACATTACCCGGCAGGATGACGATGTTGCCGGGATGCGGGTCGGCGTGGAAAAATCCGTGCTCGAAGATCATTCTCAGGTACAGGTCGGCCCCGCGGCGGGCGATCTCCTCCCGGTCCACTCCCGCGGCCGCCAATCCGGCGAGATCGTCGAGCTTCAGACCCTCGATGCGGTCCATCGTTAGCACGCGGGGGGTACACAGCTCGGCAATGGGGCAGGGGATGCGCACGGTCGGGTCGTCGGCGAATTGCTCGGCGAACTGTTGCAGGTTGCGCTCCTCGCGGCCGAAATCCAACTCGCGCCGTAAGGTGCGCCCCAATTCCGCCGCGGTGGCGGCGGGCCGATACGGCGCGAACTCCGGCAGCCGCTCGGCAAGCTGCGCCAGACCCAACAGAATCTCCAGGTCCTCATTCACCTTTCGCTCGATTCCCGCGTGCTGCACCTTCACCACGACCGGCTCGCCGTCGGTCAGGACCGCCCGGTGCACCTGGCCGATCGACGCCGAGGCGATAGGCGTTTCCTCAAACTCCTGGAACAGCTCGTCCAGCGGCTGGCCCAGCTCGTTTTCGACCGTGCGGCGAATCTGCTCGAATTTGTCGGCCGGGGCGTCGGTTTGAAGCTGTCGTAGCTCCTGTGCCAGCGCAACCCCCACCAGATCGGGGCGCGTGCTCACGAGCTGGCCCATCTTGATGAACGTCGGGCCCAATTCCGACAGCGCCAGACGGATGCGCGTTTCGTGCGTCATCCGCGCCAGCGCCTCGCCGTCGCGGGCCTTGAGCTGGTCCTTGACGAAATCGATGTTGAGCCGGCTCAGCCAGTCGGCCAGTCCGTACTTGCTCGCCACCGAGAGAATCTCGGTGAACCGTTTGACGTTGCGGTAGATGTGGGGAATGGAGCGGAGTTTCATCGGCTGGCCGTCGTCATTTGCCTTCCATTGTATCTTGCACTTCAGTTACCCGCCACGAGCCGCAAGAGCAACGGTACGCAGCGACGCATTTCCACTCGGTCAGCCGCGACGCGTTTCCACCTGGTTAGCCGCGACGCACCAGCGGAGCGCGCCCCCAACCGTGGGTCAATCGGCACACTTCACACGCCCCCTACGAGTACTTCGCTCCAGCCCCGCGGCGCTTGACCCGCCGACGTTCATCAACGACACTTTAACGACCATCGGTTGTCGCCCGCGCGGCGGCCGAAATCTCCCCGGACTTTGCGAGGAAAACCATGATTCGCCTCCCCGTTGCGATTGGTGTGTTGTGCCCGGCGTTACTTGTGGGCGCTCTTTGCGTTGCCGAAGCGCGTGCCGAAAACTGGCCGCAGTGGCGCGGCCCGCAGCTCAATGGCATCAGCAGCGAAACCGACCTCCCCGTCAAGTGGAGCAAGACCGAGAACGTGGCCTGGCGCTTGCCGTTGCCCGGTCCCGCCGGGTCGACCCCCGTGGTGTGGGACGACCGCATTTTTCTGACCACTGTCGACGGCGAGGAACTGCTGCTGGTGTGCGTCAGCACGAAGGGCGAAAAGCTCTGGCAGCAGCTCGTGGGGCGAGGCAACAAGGTGGTGCGCGGCGGGGAGGGCAACACCGCGTCTCCCTCCCCCTCGACCGACGGTAAGCACGTATGGACTTTTATGGGCAACGGCTTGCTGGCCTGCTACACGATCGACGGCGATGAGGTGTGGAAGCTCGACGTGCAGGACCGCTACGGTCGCCTCAAGATCGATTATGGAATGACCACCTCCCCGCTGCTGGACGGCGACCGCCTCTACCTGCAGCTCATTCACGGCGACGGCAACCCCAACACCCGCGAAGCCACCGTCGTGTGTCTCGATGGGGCCACGGGCGCTGAAATCTGGAAGCACGCTCGCGCCAGCGACGCCCGAAACGAGTGCGAAAGCTCGTACGCTTCCCCCACGCTCTACCGCGACGACCAGCGCGAGTTTCTCATCACGCATGGCGCCGACTTTGTCGTTGCGCACAGCCTAGAGGACGGGCACGAGCTGTGGCGGTGCGGCGGGCTCAACAGCAAAACGAGTTACAATCCCACGCTGCGCTTCGTGGCCTCGCCGGTGGCCGTGCCCGGCTACATCGTCGTTCCCTCGGCCAAACGCGGGCCGGTCATCTGCCTGAAGCCCGACATTTCGGGCGACGTGACGGACAACGAATCGGCATACCACTGGATCCAGCGCAGCGGCACGCCCGACGTTCCCTCGCCGCTCGTTCACGACCGCTTGGTGTACATGTGCAGCGAAGAGGGAGTTCTTTCGTGCGTTGAGGCGGAAAGCGGCAAGCAGCTTTACAAAGAGCGAACGTCGCCGGGCTTTTTCCGCGCCTCGCCCGTCTATGGCGATGGAAAGGTGTACGTCGCGTCGCGCAACGGCATGGTCACGGTGGTCAAGGAAGGTGAGAAATTCGAGGTTCTTTCGCAGAACGACATGGAAGAGACGCTCACGGCCTCGCCGGCCATTTCCAACGGGCGGATCTACCTCCGCACTTATGAGGCGCTGTACGCGATCGAATGAGTTTCGGCACGGTCAGGCCGGATTTACCCATACGCGGGACAATGAGCAATGGCCAAATCTCCATGACCAATTCCGGCGCGCCCGAGGTTCGTCATTGGCCATTGAGACATTGGTCATTCGCCGGTTGAGGCATCCGGCGCGCTCACGACTCACTGGCGTGTTCAGCCGTCTCGGGCGTTGGCCATAACCGCCGTGCGAGCGGGGCGACTGTGAGTCCCTGTACGATGATCGAGAATACGACGATCACGTAGGTCACCGCCACGATTACCTCGCGCGAGGAGACGGCGGCATCGGATGCAGTCGCGCTCTCGCTGAGAGTAGCGGGGAGCGACAGGGCCAGCGCAACGGAAATCCCACCTCGCAGTCCGCCCCACGTCAGCATGGTGACGGCGCCCCGCCCGATCGGTCGCCACCGTCTGATCACGCTTGCGGGGATTCCGACCGCCGTCAGCCGTGCCAGGAGCACGATCGGCACCAAAAGCGCACCGGCCAGTAGATACCGGCCTGTGAACGTGAGCACCAGCGCCTCCAGGCCGATGAGCAAGAAGAGCACGGCGTTCAGGATTTCATCGACCAGCTCCCAGAAGGTATCGAGGTGCTCGCACGTTTGCGGCGACATGGCCAGGATGCGGCCGCGGTTGCCGATCAACAGCCCCGCCACCACCAT
>CAYQAJ010000173.1:0-5001 GCA_964415245.1 uncultured Pirellulaceae bacterium
CCTGCAACCCTCGGTTCCGAAGACCGATGCGCTATCCAGTTGCGCCACGGGCGCTTGGCGAGGCGCCAGAATAAGGGTTTGGGACGCCGGTTGCAACGCCGCGGAGGCCCGGGGATGCGGACCCGGGGAATTGGCAAATCGGTCGAACATACTTGACCTTGGTTTCCGCGGGATGCTATAAGCGCAAGTTGGCAAGCAAATGTGCGGGTGCCCCTCGACTGGGTCTCAGATCGGCGGCAATTCATGAGCGGAATCACCTTGCGGGTGCTGGACGGTGCCGATCGCGGCCGCATCTTCGAGAAGATGCAGGCGCCGATTACGATCGGTCGCGAGGAGGGGAACTCGATCCAGCTCAACGACGAGCGCGTGAGCCGTTACCACATCAAAATTCAGGAAGACAACGCCAAGCTGGTGCTGACCGACCTGGAGAGCACCAACGGCACGAAGGTCAACGGCGAAGACATCCAGCTTCGCATACTGCGGTTTGGCGACATGATCACGCTAGGCCGATCGGTGCTGCTGTTCGGCTCGCGCGAGGAGATTGCCAGCCGGCTGGCCAAGCTGCGGGGCGACAAGGCCAGCTCCGGAAGCTCGGTGAAGCTGGGCGAAGCGCGCGGGGGGAGCCGCGGGGCGGCCAACTGGGCCGACGAATCCAATGTCCCCGACGCGCTGCACATGCTCGAATCGCCCGATCTGCCCGAGCGGCTCAGCCCGGCGCAGGCGGCGCAGCTCGCGGAAGTCATCGAGTACGTTCACGTGCGGGTCCGCCACTTGCTTTCGACGATCCAATCGGATCCGAAATCGGATCGTGTCTCGCTCGACGCGGTGCAGTGGCAGTCTCTCTTGGATCTGCAAGCACGGCTGGCCGAATACTTGCGGGCCATCGGCGAACCGACGGACCGGGCGGTCTAGCAAAGCGGCACGCTACGCGTCCATGCCTCGGATACAGTGTGCGCGTCCTTGCGCGCCGATGAGGGCGAATGGCGAACGCGTTCTCGGCGTTTAGCGGCCCGCGCCGTCGGAAGAAGTGGGCTTTGGTCGGCTTTCCAGCCGCCACACGAGAATGGCGCCCCCTTCGTGTCCGGTGTAGAAGTACCGGCCTTCCGGCCCGAACGATACGGCGCTAACGGAACCCAAGGGTCCCAGGAGCCGCCGCGTGGCTTTGCGACTTGCGACGTCCCACACCATGATCTCGCCTGGATGCGCGGCGTCGTGAATTGCCGTGGTGACCAGGGTCTTTCCATCGGGGCTGAAGGCCATGGCGAGAACGCCGTTGCCATGGCCAACGAGCTCGGCTTTTTGCTGGTCCGAGTCCAAATCCCACAAACGCACAATGCGGTCGTCTCCCGCGAAGGCCAGAGTCGTGCCATCGGGGCTGAAGGCTGCACATCGGACCGGGGAGACGTTGCCGCTGTGGATCAAGGCCGGATCACACGTGTCACCGTCCCAGATGCGCACCGAACCATCGAAGCCGGTCGATGCGAAATACTTGCCGTCAGGGCTGAACGCGACCGAATACACGATCTTTGTGTGACCGTATCCGGCCTTACCGATCGTCTGCCCGGTATCCAGATTCCACATCCGCACCACACCGCTGGCAAAGCCCGCGACGACGACCTTTCCGTCGGGCCGCACGTCGACGCACGTGGGGAAGGAACCTGCGGCTTGGTCGCCGGCGTCGATCAATTGCAGGCGCGTTCCCGTCGTCAGGTTCCATACCATGAGCGTCTTGTCTTGACTGCAGGAGACGGCCCGATATCCGTCGGGAAGAAGGGCGACGCCGAAAACGTTGTGATTGTGCTCGGTCAATGCGCGGATCCACTTGCCTTGCTCCGCACCCCAGACGTTGAGAGAGCGGTCCGAACTGCTGGATACGACGGTGGTGCCGTCGGGGCTGACCACAACGCCGGTAATGTCGCCGGTGTGCCCTTTTCGCTGCACGACCTCTTGCCCGCTGGCGACGTTCCAGACGTGCAAGGGATCCGGTGGTAGTCCGCCGGCTGCAAGCAGCGAGCCGTCGGAGTTGAAGGCAAGAGAATGAACGATTGCTTCCCACTGCTGCCGGACGGTGGCGGTCGCAACGCTCCACACCCGCACGGAATCGTTTCCGGCGGCAGCCACCAGAGCGCCGTCAGGCGTAACGGCCAGCGACCGCAGCCTTTGGCCTTCCCAGGCGATGCGCCAGCGTTCCTCACCCGTGCCGGCATCCCAGAAGATGATCGCGCCGTCGTCGCCGCAGGTGAGAAAGAGGTCGCCGTTGGCGAGAAAAGCGGCGCCGTGGGCCGCCCCTTGATGGCCGACGACGGCGAAGCGCTCTTCGCCTTTCTCGACGTCCCAGTACTTGACGTTTCCGTCCAGATCGGTGGAAACGAGCGACCGACCGTCGGGGCTGAAGGTGAGCGACTCGACGCCGGCCGCGTGGCCTTTCAGCTCGCGCGGCTGGCCCGTCGTCACGTTCCACAGCCGGACCAGGCCGTCGATCGTGCCGGCAGCGAGCGTGCGGCCATCGGGACTGAAGGCCAGCGTGTATACCTCCATGACGTCGGTGGCCCGCAGCGTGCGGCGTTCGGAAAGAGTCGCGGGATTCCACAAGCGGAGCGTCAAGTCGGACTTTCCTCCGCCCGAGGCGATCGTCGTGCCCTGGGGGTGGAAGGCGACGCTCTGCACGTTGGCCACATGCCCGTAGAGCACGCCGACCAATTCGCCCGTTTGGGCATCCCAGAGTTTCACGGTGCCGTCGCGGCTGGCGGCGGCCAGCGTGTTCGACTTGGGGTCGAAGGCCACGGAGAACACATCGGCGTAGTGCCGCAGGCGGCTGTCACCCAGCACGGCGATTACCTCGGAGGGCACGGCCTCCGGATCACCACCCCCGGCCACTTTGCGCTCTCGCGGCGGCATTGCCTGCGCGTCGAGCTGATCGGCTGCGACGGGAAACAGCGCAAGTAGCGACGCGCTTTGGGCGGCTTCGGGTGTACCCGCATGGTTGCGACGATACTGCTCTACCTTGTCCCACAGCGCGGCAACCTGCTGGGGATCGGCGTCGGCCATGGCCAGCCCCTCGTTCACCTCCTGCTGAAGCGCCTCGAGCGCACGTTGACGCTCGGCCCGGCCTTGGTCGATTTGCCCCCTTCGGACGGTGCGCAGCTCGATCCACTCCCGGGCGAGCTTGCGCTCGTCGAGTTGATTGTTGGGATCAAACGTTGAGCTGCCTTCGGGAGGATGGGAAAAGCCTTCGTGTTGCTTCCAATTCAATCGCACGGGAGTGTTTGCGCCGCGCTTGAGGTCGATGTCGAAGCTGTTGGGCAAGAAGCCGCGGCGATTGGCGACGATTTGGTGCGAACCGGGATCGAGCCGGATCTTTGTCTCGCCGCCTTCGGGGATCTTGCGCTCTTTCTTATCGACGAGGAGCTGGTCGGGAGGCTCTTGGGCCGACCACCTGATGGCCAGGGTCGCCGGCTGCTGGAGGTAAAAGAACATGGCTACAATCGACAGCAGCGATACGACCGAGCCCCCCGCCACGGCAAAGGGCACGAAATTGCGGCGGCGGCGGACGCGTCGCCGCATCACATCGGAGGCGGATTTGACCTCGGGCCGCGTGTCCTGCTGGGATTGCAGGTCGACGGTGGCCTCAGTAGGGCTGGCGATCGGTGCCAGGATGGCCGTGGGACCTTCGGAGCGCACGGTGGTCACAAAGCGCAATAGCGCACTGTCTTCCGTCGAGCCGGACATGCCCGCCACCAGCGTTTCGCCCTGGCTGGCCTCGCCCAAGCACGACTCCACGTCCTGGATCACTTCGCTCATCGACTGGTAGCGATCCTCGCGACGTTTGGCCACCATCCGCTTGAATATGCGGTCGACATCCTCGGGCACGTCGCTGCGATGATCGCGTAGCGAAGGTACGGGGTGCACGCGGTGGGCAAACAACTTCTGGATCGTCGAATCGCCGCCATAGGGAGGTTTGCCCGTAAGCAGGCGAAACACCGTGCAGCCCAGGCTGTAGATGTCCGAGCGGTGGTCGACGTTGCGGGTATCCTCGGCCTGTTCGGGCGACATGTAGTCGACGGTGCCGACGATCTGGTTTTCGCGGGTCAGGCTTTCGCCTCCGTCGACGTTGTCGCGGTCGAGCCCCTCGATACGCACGAGGCCCATGTCGAGAATCTTGATCGTTCCCGAGTTGTCCAGCAGCAGGTTGTGCGGTTTGACGTCGCGGTGGATGATTCCCTTGGAGTGGGCGAAATCGAGACCGCGGGCGGCTTGAATCACGCACCGCAGCGTACGATCGAGGGAGAAGGGCCCCTCAGACGCCACGACCGAAGCGAGGTCCTTGCCGTCGACGTACTCCATCACCAAAAAGCACGTGCCGTCCGCCTCGTCGGCGTCGTATGCGGTGACGATGTTGGGATGCACCAACTTGGCGGCCGCCTGCACCTCGCGCTGAAAGCGCCGGATCGAGCGATCGGACTGCATCGCCGACTGGGGGAGAATCTTCAGAGCCACGAGCCGCTTCATGCGGCGGTGCTCTGCCTTGAACACTTCGCCCATGCCCCCCTGGCCGATCTGGTCCAACAGCACGTAATTGCCCAGCACGAGGCCTCGCGCCCTGCCTTGGCATACGCGAGCGGCCTGGTAGCTGGTCAGCATGCGGCGGCGGACCATCTCCCGCGCCAGCGCCTGGGGTCCGGCGTCTCTTTTCTCCGGCGGGAGCCCCTCGAGAAAGGCGCGGACGTCCGCCTCCGAGAGGAGACCATTCTCTGTAAGCTCGCGCAAGAACTGCTTAGTGTTGAGTTGGCTCATTCGCCGCGTATCCGTCGAAGCACTTTCGGATGAGTATAGCCGCCTTACGGCGGAAAATCCATTTGTCGGCCGTGTTTCTCGCTGCCCGTGGCGAAGCGATCGCAAGCCATTGGGCCCAATTTCGCGGCGTCACCATATTGGCACGGAACGAACCCCCCGCTGGCGCTGCGGTGCCGCGTCGCAGGCGATGCGGAAGCGTGGGGCAGA
>CAYQAJ010000173.1:5101-11014 GCA_964415245.1 uncultured Pirellulaceae bacterium
GGAAGCGTGGGGCAGAAATTCCTGTCTGCCGATAACAAGGCGGGTAAGTATGCGTGCCCCGCATCAGGGGACAACGCGTCCGCGCATGTACACATCGCCTTCGAGGCACTCGACGCGCACTTGCCCCAGCGACAATGCATCGCAAAGTTGTGCCACTCCGCTGCCCGCAAAGGCGCCGGGCGCATCGGCCCCGCCGATAACCCTGGGACCGATGAACACATGCACTTCGTCGATCAACCGGGCGTCGAACAGGGCGCCCAGCAGGCGCGAGCCCCCTTCCACGAGTACGTTGGTCATGGGCCGCTGTCCGAGGGCATCGAGCAGTTGCGAGAGGCGTTGCTGCGGCGCTTCGTCCGAGCAGTGCAACAGCTCGCAACCGGCGTCGCGCAGTCGCCGCACATCGGCGAGTGGCGCGAAGGGTCCGACGGCCACCAACAGCGGCGCTTCGTCGAGCGTGGCGAGAAGCAGGCTGTCCGCGGCGAGTGTTGCATGCCAGTCCACCACAACGCGCGTGGCCGTGCGTGGACCAGGCGGTCGGGCCGTCAGGCGAGGATTGTCCTTGCGCGCCGTGCCGCTTCCTACCATGATGCCATCGACCCGGCCACGAAGCGCGTGGACGCGGCGCCGCGACTCCTCGTTCGATATCCACTGGCTGTCGCCCGTGCGCGTTGCCGTTTTGCCGTCGAGCGACATGGCCCACTTGGCGATGACCCACGGCCGGCCGGTCGCGTGCAGCTTGCGGTAGGGGGCATTGAGCTCGCGGGCCTGTTCGTTCAACAGGCCGACCTCCACTGGAATGCCGGCCTCTTCCAGTCGCTTCACACCTTTGCCTTGCACTTGGGGAAAGGGATCGAGCTGGGCTACCACAACCCGCGCGATTCCGGCGGTCGCGATGGCATCGGTGCAGGGGGGGGTCTTGCCGTGATGGCAGCACGGCTCAAGCGTGACGTAGAGAGTGGCGCCCTGCGCGGCGGAACCGGCGGAGCGAATCGCCTCGATTTCGGCGTGGGGAGCGCCGAACCGCGAGTGCCACCCTTCGCCGAGCACTCGCTCGCCGCGGGCCACCACGCAGCCGACCATCGGGTTGGGTTCGACGAGCCCTTCGCCGCGCCGGGCCAGTTCCAGGGCCCTTTGCATGTGCATGACATCGTGCGGCGAATCGTCACTCGACATGGTCGCACTTGCAACGAATCCGAATGAGCCGGGTAGTGTCATTCCGCCCCCGGCACCCAGAGCTTCGACTTTTCGCCGGAGGCGGGGCCTGCCTGGCCGGGCGTCCAGAGCTGCGACGTGGACGCAGCCGGTTCCCCCACTTCGGCCGCGCTCGGCGCTGGTCCGACCGCCGGCATGCCATCCTCGCCGATCAGTCCAAACCGGTTCAAGATGGAGAACAAGCTCTCCGCCACGCCCGGCTCGCGAATGTACTTGGTGCGCAGCTCCTCGAACAGGCTCTGGCACCGCTCCAGGTTCTGGTATTGAAGCTGCATGGCCAATTCGGCCAACAGCCAGGGAGCGGGTGATTGCCCTTGTGCTCGGGCCGCCTGCCGCGCGGCTTGCAGGTGGTCGGTCGCTTCCTCGAGATCCTTCGCCGTGCGGGCCAGCCAGTGGTGCGCCGCTGCCTTGTCGATTCGCTTGTCGAGGCTCTCCCGGGCAATTGCTTCGCGCGCCAGGCCGCGAATCGCCGACACCATGCCAAAGTGGTCGGCGCGCTCGTAGCAATCCAATAGGTCGTCGTCCGTGAGCTGCTGCGGCGGAAGCAGGGTGAGCCGCACCAGCGGAATCTGGCTTACGTCGACGGTGGCCGGGTCGATTGGATCGCGGGTAGGCAGGCCCAGATTCTGTCGTAGCGAGTTGAAGTCAAACTGGGTGCCGTCCGCCGTCGTTGCCATCTCGAGCAGAAGAATCGAAGCCAACACGCGAATCTGGTACGCAGGATCGGCCGCGACCTCGCGCGGCGTCCGCCCGTCGAGCGACGGCAGTGGCAGGTCGGGCCAGCGCTCCGAAAGCGTCATCTCCGTATGCTCAGCATAGAGCCGGGCCTGCACGTCGGGGGGCGTGTCCGAGGGGAGTCGCCAATTCGCGCCCAGGGCGACGCTTACGGCGGGAATCTGATCGACCACCTCCTCGTTGGCCGGCTGCTCGGCGAGGTCGGCCAGGATTTCACCCAGTACCGTCTTCGCGGCCGCGAGGTCGTCGGTCCGGCGTGTCACGAGTTCGACGCGGGCTGCGCGATCGGTCTGCCGTCCATATACGAAGAATGTGCCCAACGCGTTAGGAATGTCGCGTACGGAAAGAGCCGCGGCCGACGCAGGGAGCGGCCGATCCAGCAAAGTGAGGGCTGCCTTGGGGCGAGGCTCCTCTTCTTCTGGGGGGAAGTGCCCGATCTCCTCCGAAACAAAGCGGCGGTCCGACAGCATGCGCTCCAGCGCCTGCCCGGCATCGGTAATGGGCTGGACCACGCGGACCACGTCGATCAGGCGGTCGTCGCGCGCCGGCTCGAGCAACTGCGCAATCGCTTCGGCCTCGACCGATTCGTCGAGTGCGAGCCCCGCGCAGGCCGCATAACGGCGCCAGGCCTCCGCGGCTCCCTCGTCGAGCCAGCTCTTCAGGATAGCGAGGTTCTTGAGCAGGGTTGGATCTTCGACATTGCTGCCAGCCGCCGATTCGAGCTTCGCCGCGGCCGCCGCCCAGGCACCGCGCCACGCCAGTTGGCGCGCGGCCTCGAAGTCGTCGGCCCAGCGACTTTCTTCCGGCGGAGGCGACAGGCTGCCGGGGTAACCCCAACCTTTGAGCAGCAGCGGCACGTCTTTCGAGCGGTGGATCTGGGCCACGATCTGGGCACTTTGCGACTCCTGCCCCTGCGAAATGGTGAGCTGAAGGAGCAGGTAGGCCAAACCGGCCGGAACGCTTCCCGCCGTCACCAGAGCCCGGCCGACCAGCCCGATAGCCTCGAACACGATCGAGTGCATGGCCTCGGTGCTGTGCTCGAGGGCCTTTTGCATCTCGGCCGCGGCTGCCTTCCCATCGCTTTGAGTCACGGCCACAATCGCCGCCGCTGCCGCTGCGACCGGATTGTCCGGCGCCTGCTGCTGGAACGTGGCAACTGTCTCGGCGGCTCCCTTCAGATCGCCCGTTTGCAATTGCGCCGTGCACTTGAGAGCCAGCAGCGCGGGGCGCGGTCCATGCTTGGCCAGGAAACGATCGAGCAGATCGAGTCCCGCCTTCCGCTGATCGCCTTCGAGGGCGCGGGTGGCCTGGTCGAGATCGCTCACGATATCCTTCGAGCAGCAGAACTTGAGCTTCTTTCCGCTGCCGCAGGGGCAGTAGGCGTAGCCGTCCTTTGACATGGCGCTGGGCTCCTTCGACGGCCGCGCAGGAAAGCGGCGATGCACGGCCGTGAACGCCGAATCCCTCCGACAGGGAATGCTATCGCCGGTCGCACGACGTTACGCGCGGCACTCGGCGCAAGCTATAGATGGTAACAGATTGTGGGTGTGCCGACGAGGCGGCGCACCTGGTTCAAAAGCCCGATAGCCGCCACATTCATGTGGCGTTCGGCGTGCGCGTCATCTCGACGCTGCCATGGCGGGGGTTCTCGCATTGAGCTGATCGAGCAATCCCTGCACCGCCTCTTCCATCGTGCGCGTGAGCCGCTCGACGGCGCCGCGACGATCTTCGCCGCACTGCACTTCGATGGGCTCGCCCATCAGAATCTCGACGCGTCGTCGCCCGCGGACTCGCGGCAGATCGCGGCCCAGAATGTCCTCTTCAAACTTGTCGAGCGTTTCGGCGATGCGCTCGATGCTGGAATTGCCCAACAGGTAGTCGCCGGGATAACTGTAGAGCTGCATCACAAAGAACAGATCGTCCATTTCGCCCGCCAGCGTTCGCAATCGGGACGCAGCGTCGTTAGGGGCGTCATCCTCGTCGCGCGTCGAACGCGCCTCAGCCCCCACACGTTTGTTCGTTGCCGCGCCATCGCCGGTTGCCGCGCCATCGCCGGTTGCCGCGCCATCGTTCGTTGCGGTCGTGATGTCGGCCCGTTTGCGGATGATGCTCTGCCGCAGGGCCTTGACGCGTTCGGGCGTGGTGCCGCCGTTGTCCTTGATTCTGTGTCGACTTTCGAGCCGCGAGAGGATCGCTTGCGACAGGGCCTGCGAGCGCTCTTTCACGCTGCCCGTGAATGTGCGGCCCAGGTGGTCGATTTCCTTCAGCGCCAGAATGCACTCGGCCAGGCGGTAGAGACGCTCGGGCAGAGGGCGGTCGGGCATCGGACGCAGCAGGATCCGCTCTTCCAGCTCGAGGGCCGCCTTGGCAAGCTGCGCGCTGGGGTCGTCGACGTAGCGAAACTTGATGCCGCAAGGAATGACGACGATCGGCCGCTCGCCGCGCTTGGCCGCCGACAGGGCAATGGCCGCGGCTCCTTCGCGAAACGACGTGACGCGATCCGAAACGTGGTACACGTCCCCCTCGGGAAAGATCACCAGCGGGTAGGGCTCGCTCCGTAGCACCGCAACGCCCTGCTTGAAGGCCTGGCGGTCGTTGCTTTCGCGGTCGACGCTGAACGCGCCGAGGCGCTGCATGATCCATTGCTCGAAACGGTTGACCATGGCGAACACCTGCCAGGCCGTCATGTAATAGGCCGGCTGGCCGATGCGGTCGAACGACGTATAAAACGCGGCCGCATCGTAGTGGACCGAGTGATTGGGCGTGATCAGCACGCCCTTTCCTTCGGCTAGAGCGCGGTGGAGATGTTCATAGCCCCGGATTTCGACGCCGGTCAACCGCTGGACGGTGCGTAGTCGCCACCAGCGGTACCAAGCGGTGAGGCGCATGAAGACGGGAGTCAGCCGTGGTTCCCACCAGCGGGGTGGATTGCCGTACGGTTGCCGATTCATGGCGGATGTGCCGCAAAGTTACCGTGCGCGCTCAATCGTAGCTGAATTCGCAAGAATTCAGTCCTGCCGTGGCCGGATCGCGCTTCGCCCGCTCGTCGGAATTCTTGCGAATCCCGCTACAACCTGTAGAAGCGCGGTCAATCCGCAGCAGTATAACCGGTCGCGTGCCGACTGTCGGCGCCGGCCGTCATACGCGCGCCATCCGCTTTTCAGCGATCAGGGTAAGGAGGGCTTTCTGCGGGTCGGCGAACTTGCGAACCCCCTCGTCCATCAGCACGTCGTGCAGCCTGGCCATGTCGACCTTTTGGTCGATCTCCGCTAGCACGCCGGGGGGCGGGAGTTGATCGACCTGCCGCGTAAATGCCAGCGTGCTGCCGGCGACTGCATCGTTGGTGGCCGGGGGATTCGTCTGGATGTCGGAGCCCGCCAACGCGGCGACGTACTTCCAGGGAGCCTCTTTCGGGTCCTTGGTGCCCGTGCTGGCGAAGACAATTTCCTGGGCCAGCGGCAGCTTCTTGTCGCGCCAGAATGCCTGGTTGTCGGCCCACATCCGCTTGGCGTTGACGATGCCCACCGCGCCTTGGGCTTCAGGCGACAATTGCGGCACGTGTTTGGCCGTATACACGTCGACCCGAGAGATAAAGATGCTGTAGACGCTTTTGAATTGGGACAGGTCTTTCCGACGCTGCGCTCCCCGCCAAACCGCATCGCGGGCCTCGCGGTACTGATCGAGCGTGAAGATCAACGTCACGTTGAGCCGCACGCCGGCGGCGGTCAGCTCTTCCAGCGCAGCGATTCCCGCGCTCGTGGCGGGCACCTTGATGAGCCGATTCTCGTGGCCACGCGACCATTGCTTACCCAGTTCAATGTACCGGGCCACGCGCTCCTCGTGCGATGGCGCCAACTCCGAGTCTTCCAGCAGCGGGTCGAGCTCAAAGCTCACATAGCCATCGTTGCCGCCAGTTGCCTGCCACACCGGCAGGAACACCTCCTGCGCCTGGCGCACGAGAAGGTC
>CAYQAJ010000174.1:0-3042 GCA_964415245.1 uncultured Pirellulaceae bacterium
CGGAGAAGGGGACAGGCACATTTTGCTCCGCGAATTCCTCAGTGGAAGAGAGCCAACTCGTCATCCGCTCCGCAAAATGAGCCAGTCCCCGACGGTTTCCGGGTAGCCTCCAACTGATGCGAAGGAGAAAGTCATGCGAGTGTCAACCGTTCTTATGGTGCTGGTGGCCGGAGTCGTCGCGGCGGCGCAGACCACGGGCGCCGAACCGACCGAGATCCAGTCGGTTCTGCTCACGCTGAGTGAAGAGGTCGAGATTCCGGCGGCCGAGGAGGGCGTGCTGGCCGAGGTCGCCGCGCGCGAAGGGATCATGGTGCAGCGGGATGAGCTGTTGGCACGCATCGACGACGAGAAGGTCGTTCTCCAGCGCGAGCGTGCCCGCATCGAGATGGAAAACGCCCGCGCCCACGCCGAGAACGACGTGAAGGTGCGGTACGCGGAAAAGTCGCTGGAGCTGGCCAACGCGGAACTGAAGCGTGCCACCGATTCGCTCGAGCGGTACAGCAAAAGCATTTCCAAGAGCGAAGTCGAACGCTTGCAATTGGCGGCCGAAAAGGAAGAGCTGGAAATCGAGCAGGCGCGGGTCGACTTGCAGACCGCCCGGTTCGCGCTCGAGGCGCGGGAGAGCGAACTGCAAATCGCCGAGAACGACGTCAAGCGGCGCAGAATCGAATCCCCCCTTGCCGGCATGGTGGTGCAGATCAATCGCCGCCGCGGCGAGTGGGTAAAGCCCGGCGAGCCCGTGATGCGCATCGTGCGGCTCGATACGTTGCGGGCCGAGGGTTTTCTGAACGCCGAGCAAGCATCGGGCGAGATGGTGGGGCGGCGCGTGACACTGCACGTCGTCGCCGCGGACGGCAAAACGAACGATTACACGGGAACGCTCACCTTCGTCAGTCCCGAGATCAGCCCGGTCAACGGCCAGGTTCGCCTGTGGGCCGAGATCGATAACCGCGAGCTGCAACTTCGTCCTGGCCAACGTGCGTCGATGACGATCGAGTTGGATAGCAAGCAGTTGAGCGGCGACGCGGCTGAGTGACGAGTGCCCAACGGTTTTCGGATCAATGCCGACTGCGATCCCCGCGGGTGCCATCGCAGGGGCAGAGCGACGCATGATTGTCCACGAGGCGACCGTCGGATCGCGCAAACCGCTGCCCATGCGCATGCGGCCCGATCTGGTGGTGCGCCCCTTGCGACGCGGCGGCCGCAACGCCTGGACGATTCAGGATCCGGTGACGCTGCGGTACTTCGAGCTGCGCGACGAGGAGTACCACATCCTGCGCCTGCTCGACGGGCGGCGAAGCCTTCAGGCCGTGCAGTCCGATTTCGAGCAGCGATTCGCACCCATGCAGCTCGACGCGGCCCAGCTTCACGGCTTCCTGGGCCTGTTACACGACGACGGGCTGATTGTGGCCGATGCGCCAGGGCAGGGCGAGCAATTGCTCACCAGGCGCCGCACGCAGCGTCGCCGCAAGTGGCTCGGTGCACTGGGCAACGTGCTGGCGATTCGCCTGCCGGGCATCGACGCGGAGCCGGTTTTGAACTGGCTCTATCCCCAGTGCCGCTGGATGTTCTCCCGCACGTTTCTCGCCGCGTGTGTGGTGCTGGTGGCGGCGGCGGCAACGCTGGTGGTCGTGCAGTTCGACACGCTGCTGGCACGTCTGCCCGAGTTTCACGCGTTCTTTCATACCCGCAACGTGCTGTGGATCGCTCTGGCGGTGGCCTTGGCCAAAATTGTGCACGAGCTGGGACATGCCCTCACCTGCAAGCACTTTGGCGGCGAGGTACACGAGCTGGGCGTGATGCTGTTGGTGTTCACGCCTTGTCTGTACTGCAATGTCTCCTCGGCCTGGATGCTGCCGAGCAAATGGCGGCGTGCGGCCGTGGGAGCGGCCGGCATCGGCGTCGAGCTGGTGTTGGCTTCGGTGGCCACACTGCTGTGGTGGTTCAGCCAGCCGGGGCTGCTCAACGCCATTTGCCTCAATATCATGTTCGTCTGCTCGGTGAGCACGCTGCTGTTTAACGGCAATCCCCTGCTGCGCTTCGACGGGTATTGGGTGCTGAGCGACGTGGTCGACGTACCCAATATGCGGCAGCAGGCCGCGTCGGTCGTGCATCGCGCGTTGGGGCAATTGTTCCTCGGGGCCGAAGTGGGCAACACGCGGATGCTGCCGGAGCGGAACCGCTCGCTGTTGGCGGCGTTCTACCTGGCATCGATCTGCTATCGCGGGTTCATCGTGGCGGCCATCCTGTGGTTCTTGCACAGCGTGATGAAGCCATACGGCTTGCAGTCGCTCGTGTACGTGCTGGGCGCGGTCGTCGTGATCGGCATGGTGGCGCCGTCGCTGTGGCGAGCCGGCACGGCGATACGAAACGCGTGGCGGAGCCGCGAGCTGCAGTTCATGCGATTCGTCGTGCTTACATCGGCGACCCTGCTGTTGTTGGCAGGCCTGCTGTTCTATCCGCTGCCTTGTCGTGTCACGGCGCCAGTCATCATCGAGCCGCGCGCAGCGGCGCGGGTGTACGTGCCCGTCGGAGGCACGCTGTTGGAAGCGGTGGCCGTCGGCGATCCGGTCATGTCGGGCGACACGCTGGCGCGACTGGAAAGCCTCGAATTGGAGGACGAGCTAGTCGATCTAGCGGGCCAGGTCGAACAGCAGGAGCTGCGGCGCGACCAGCTCGAGCGGTTGCGGGTAAGCGACCCGGCGGCCGGCGATCAATTGCCGGTCGCGCGGCAGACGCTGGCCGATCTGGAGCAACGCCTCGAGCGGAAGCAGCGCGACCATCGCAGGCTCGTCATCGTGGCGCCGGAGAACGGGACCATTCTGCCGCCGCGCGAGAGCGTGTCGAACACTCCGGACAAGGAGCTTCCCACATGGACAGGCACACCGCTCGACGAAGAGAATCGCGGCTGTTATCTCGAGGCCGGCACGATGCTTTGCCTCGTGGGCGATCCCACCGCCATGCAGGCCATGCTGGTGATCGATCAAGCCGACATCGACCTGGTTGCCGAGGGACAGAACGTGCGGATTCAGCTCGATCAGG
>CAYQAJ010000174.1:3142-4515 GCA_964415245.1 uncultured Pirellulaceae bacterium
GCCGACATCGACCTGGTTGCCGAGGGACAGAACGTGCGGATTCAGCTCGATCAGGTGCCGGGGACGTTTCTCGTGGGGACCATCGAGGAGATTTCCGCCGTCGATGCCGAGTCGGTGTCCCCTGAATTGTCCGCTCGAGGTCTAATTCCCACGGTTCGCGACCCGTCGGGCGCGGCGAGTGGCGATCGACCGCTAGGCGCCAGCTTTGAAGCCCGAGTCGCGCTGGAGCCGCACGATCAAACGCTGTTGGTCCGGTCCACGGGCCGGGCGAAGATTCGCGTGGAGCCGCAGTCGCTGGCCCACCGCCTGTACCGTTACCTCGGCCGCACGTTTCGCTTCGATCTGTAGCGGTCGCCAGAACCGTTGGGGGACTGGCTCACTTTGCGGACGTGGGAGTCCGTTGTCAGTTGTCCGTGGTCAGTTGCAGATTCGCTTGCAGATTCGCTTGCCGGCGGAAAACCGCAAACTGTACGCTGAAAACCTTCGCGGTGCCTGTCCCCTTCTCCGCTCCACATGAGCGGCTACGGGATGAGGAAGATGAGGCCCGTTGCCAGGCCCGCTTCGACGGCCGCCGCGTCCAGGCGTAGCGGAACGGTGTTGTAGTAGTACGGGGCGTAGCTGCCGGGCCGGTAGTATCCCAGTGTGTAGATGCAATCGCGCGGCCGATCGATGGTCGCCAGGTAGGGCAGCGCCGGAATCACGGCGAAGAAGTGTGCACCGGAGAGGACCGGCTGCAACAGGCCGCGATCGTGGCCGTGATAGAAGCCGTATCGCTCGAGATTCACTTCCTGGAAGTACAGCGGTTGGTGGCACAAGCCCGGGGCTTCCCAAGCGAAGCCGTATACGTCCCACTCACGCTTGCTTCCCATCACCTGGGTAGTCTCGCCTGCCGATGCGAATACGTCGCGGGCGTAGTTTTCCGGGAACGGGCCCTCGGGGGCGGCGATCGAGGTGGAGACGTCGACCAGCGGCTGAAAGCCATCGTCGACAGGCAGGGTATCAACGGGCAGGGTATCAACGGGCAGGGTCGCGGCGATCTGGCCCAGCTCGTACGCGATGAACCGGGGCTGGTCGTCGATCTGATCGTCTTCGATTTCATCTTCGGTGTTCTCGTCCGACGGGATTTGCTGCGCCAATTGATCGTCGTCCGACGGGATTTCCTGCGCCAATTCGTTGTCGTCCGACGCGGCTTCCGGCGCCAATTCATCGTCGTCCGACCGGATTTCCTGTGCCAATTGATCGCCGTCGATCCGGTTCGGCTCGCGGTCGTCGGTATCGAGATCCCGGTGGGAACCGTTCCAGGCTTCGTTCGGGTCGTGGGCGGGATTCGGCTCGCGTGCCGCGATTGGTTCGCGTGCCGCGATTGGTTCGCG
>CAYQAJ010000174.1:4615-5777 GCA_964415245.1 uncultured Pirellulaceae bacterium
TCGCGTGCCGCGATTGGTTCGCGTGCCGCGATTGGTTCGCGCGCCGGAGTCGGTTCACGCGTCGCGATCGGCTCGGCGGCGGTGGGAGTCGCTTCTCGCGGCGGTCGGGCCCGCCACCCGCTCTGTACATTTTCGACGTCGTGCTGCGGTTGCCCGGTGGCCAGGTCGGCGCCCTGGGATTCGTCCCACGAGCTCTCGATGCGCACGACGACCGACTTTGACGGCTGCGCGGCCGGGACCGCGGGAGTCGAGTTGGCGGGCGGTTCCAGGATCACGTGAGGAATGGCGTCGAGGCGATAGTCCTCGATTCGCGCCACGGCGGGGGACACCGGAATCGGCGCGGGCATCGAGGCCGGCGCGGGCGGCGATTCGCTCCACGCCTTCTCCATACGGGAAACCACCGTTTCATTCGGCTCGGTCGCAGGCACCGCCTGGGCGGCCGGACTCGGCACGGTCGCCGAGTCGCTGGCAGAACGGGAAGCGGCCTCGAAGTAATGGTTTTCGATGAACGCCGCCTTGGGAGGCATCGGCATTTGCGTCGTCGCACTGCGCGGCTCGTCGCTCCGCGACCGCTCCGTCCGCGCGACCGCCGACTGCGAAACCTGCATCGCCGGGAGCTGTTGCATCGCCGGTGCATGTTGATTCGCCGCGCCCAGGACGATCGGCATGCGCGCCTTCGGCGTATCGCCGGTCGCGATCGTTGCGCCGGAGGCGTCGTCGTAGCGATCGTCGACAATCCGCGCCGTGGCGGGGCGAGCACCCAATCGCGCAGGCCTGTTTGCAATCAGCGGAGGCGCGGCAGGCGCATCGAGCACCGGTTCGGAAGGATTCCCTGTCGAGTTTGCGTCCGGATGCGATGGCGATGCGCGACGATCCCTGGGGCGACGCGATGAAGGCCGTGTCTCGGATTCGTTCCATCGCGGCGATGCAGTCGGCTGTTGCGGCGCGCTCGCGGCCTCGGGTGACGACGCTCGAATCGCGTGCGCGTCGCCGAGGGCCGGTTCGCGAGAACCGACGTTCGCCCTGTCGGCCGGCCAATCGCCATTGCCCCAAGGGCCTCCCGCGGCGGGAGCGCCGACGACGGTCGGCTGGTGACCGATCGGTGGCTGACCACGGAATCCGCGCTCATCGCTGCTGGCAGTCGGATGGCTGACGACCGGCT
>CAYQAJ010000174.1:5877-10996 GCA_964415245.1 uncultured Pirellulaceae bacterium
GGGGTGGACGGTGGGGAGGACTGCGCCTCATCGCTTTCCGCCTCCGACGATGCGTCGAATCGCAGCATCATGCCCACGGCCTTGGCTTGGGATTCGGCGCTGGGGGCCGCGGTGCTCGGCTCGTCGTGATTGTGAACTCCGATCGGCCGCGTCGCGGGCTGCCGCTGATACGCGCTCGATTCGCGCGACGATCCCAAAGCCGTGGCCGACGGGGGACCGCCTGCTACTTGCAGCAGCCCGGGAGCAGCGTCCTCGCGAGGATGAAAGATAAAGCAGACCGACGGCAGTCCCTTCGACTTGGCCGCGCGGGTCGTATCCCATTCGTACGCGGCGCTTCGGGAGGCGCTGAGTCCCCATCCCAAGGCCAAAAGCGCGACGAGGCACATGGCCAGTCGCGCACCGACCCGCCGCGCACCGATCCCCAGCGGGGCTCGATCAGCGTGACGCGCCGACCTGGCGGGCTGGCTCACCGCCGCTATTGCCGTCGCTCGACGATTGCTGGTACTGCCTTCCCTTGTCATGCCGGGCAGGTCCTTTGCGTGGCGGCCGCCATCACGGTTCTAGGCGCGACGCGGTATCGCCGCGGGTCACCGCGGCGGGTTCGCGCGGTGCGCGGATTCTTGGGATCGGTGCCAAAGGCCGTAACTTTCTCTTCGTCCACGTTCCGGAGGAATCTCTACTATTGTGCTAATCGGGAGTTTCGGTGCGGAAGGAGACTCCGTTACCACCCCGATAACCGTCAAAGTTTGCCCGCTCTGCCGCCTTTCGCGGAGCCGGCCGATCGGAGTTGCCAGCAGCGCGCGCCACTGCCGTCGCCGCATGCAAAACACCGGATAGCTTCCCGGCGATCAGGGCGGGTCGGCAGCCGGCTGGCGGAACATCGGGCAGCGGGTCCGGTGTTGCCGCGCTTCTGGGCAAGCCAGTTACCTCCTTCCGTCGCCCCGGTTTGCCCTCCGCTCGCGCGTCATTCCATCGCCGTTGGCCCCGACTCGCCCACCAATTGCCCGAGAATTCGCCGCACAATGCTCGGCCTCCGCATCATGGGCAGATTCGGTAGGGTCCAACCGTATTAGCCAACTCGATGTAGGCCGGAACGTTGACACGTCTTGCGGCTCCCAATGATAATGGTCGGATGCCGCGCCAGTTCCGCGTAGGTGCCGGGCCGAACGCAGTTTGCGTTGGTGCGGCCGGTGAGGCGCCTGGCAGAGAAGGGCCACTTTCCAGTCGGGCTGCCAACTCTCGTACAACCTGACAGCGGCGCTGTCTGCGAGACGACCGCGGCTGGGGCTTTGAGGGGTCGTTGTCGACCAACGGAGCGCCGCTCGCCGCGCTTGCCGGATGACACCGCCTGACGTCTGCTCCGTATTCGCGTCAGGGGTTTGGCGAACCGCCACAAGATAGAGAACCGCTAGGGATTTCGCCGATGCCGTTACCCAAATGGATTAGGAAGTTGGTGTGGGACGGGGACTTTCGTTCCCGGGTGCGCCCCCGCGCCTCGCAGCGCGATCGCCTCGTGCAGCTTTACGTCACCCGGCTGGAAGAGCGGCGCGTGCTCGACGCCACGGCGGCGCTCGCCGGCAACGTCCTGCAAATCAACCTCGACGCGTCGGGCGACTTCGCTACCGTCGAGGTCAGCGGCAGCGACATACGCGTGACCGGAACGAACCTGAACGCGGGCGACGCCGATTTCACTGCCACGGACGTCCACTCGATTGAGGTCACGGGGAGCGGCGACGCCAACCAGACCATCAACTTTGACGACACGGTCAGCCTGAGCGATCACCTCGACGTCAACGACGTTACGAACGTCAATATCAACGGCAACTATACGGTCGGCGATACCTTCTCGGTCGTGCTCAGCGCCAACTCGGGTGAGATTACCGACGGTAGCTCGGGCTCGATTGCCGTTACCGATCTGACGACCCTGGACGCGGGCGCCACGAACAACATCGAGCTCGACAACGCCGACAACGATTTCAGCACCGTTGACGTCGACTCGGGCAACAACGTTTCGCTGACCGACGCCAACTCGCTGACACTCGATTCGATCGACGTGTCGGGCACCTTCTCGGCAACGGCGCTGACCGGCGACCTGTCGATCGAAACGATCGTGGCCGGCGACGACGTCTCGCTGGAAGCGACCACCGGCAACATCCTCGAGCTGACCAACGACACTTCGGCGAAGATCACGACCAGCGGCGCCGTGACGCTGGTGGCCGGCGATTCGATCGGCGGGACGACGGGCGACGAGGAAATCGACGTTGCCGATTCGCTCGTGCTCGATCTGACGGCCGGCGGCGACGTCGGCGTGCGGGGCGATGGCCAGACGCTGACCGACCTTTCTCTTTCGGTATCGCCCTCGTCCGGCGACACCTACTCGCTGATCAACTTCAACAACCTGACGGCCGACATCACGCAGTTCAACACCACCGACCTGCGGATTACCAATCTCGACGCCACGTCGGGCACGTCGATGTCGGTCACGACCGACGGGGCCACGCTCGAAATCCTCAGCTACTCGACCACCGGCACGGCGACGCTCGACGCCGTCGCCACCTCCGGAGCGATTACGCTCGGCAACTCGTCCATCTCAGCAGGCACGGGCACCGTGTCGCTCACGGCCGGAGGCACCATCGACGAGCTGACCGATAGCGACACGGTCAATATCGCCACTTCCGGATTGCTCGTTCTGAGCGCGGGGGGCGCCATCGGCGCAAGCGGAGGCGCCGGCATTACGGGCACCGGCCCGCTCGACCTAGACGTCGACCAGCTCGAAGCCCACGCCACGGCCGCGGGCGGCATTTTTATCAAGAACACCGGCGCCATCGAACTGACCGACGTCGATACGACCAGCGGCGGCATCGAAGTGCGAGCCACCGGCGCTCTCACCGCCACCGACGTGCAAGCCAACAGCCCCGTCACGTTGATCGCCACCACCGGCAATCTCAGCGTGGGCGTTGTCTCGGCACCCGGCGACACGGCGACGCTGACCGCTGTCGTGGGGGCCATTACCGACGCCAACGGCGCCTTCAACAACGTGACGGCCGCCACGCTGATCGCCTCGGCGGTCACGGGCATCGACGTCGATACCGATGTCGATTCGATTACCGCCTCTAACACCGGCGCCGGGGACATCAGCCTGGGCGAGACCAACGGTGTGACGCTGACCAGCATCACCGCGGCCAACGGCGATATCACGATCACGAATGCCAGTGGCAGCATCCTTGTCGGCACCATTTCGGCCGACACGACCGACGATACCGTACATATCACCTCTGCGGCCGCGATCAACGATGCCGCGGCCGACTCGGTAACCGACATCGAGGCGTTTACCGTCTTGCTCGACGCCTTCTCCGGAATCGGCAACACCGCCCCGCTGGAACTGGCGACCGCCAATATCACCGCCGATACCACGCTGTTTGCGATCAATCTCGATAACGCAGCCACCACCGCCGTTACCGCATCGCTCAAGACGGAAACGGGCACCATCGACTACGACCAGACGGGCAACAAGTCGCTCTTGCTCACACTGGCCCAAACCGGCAACGGCAACATCACCATCACCAACACCGGGGGCACCAGTGCCGACGTGGTGCTCGGACAGGTAATCGCGGACTTCTCGAACGACATCATCAACATCGATGCCGACGGCTCGATCAACGACGATACCGGCGTGGACGCCACCACCGACCTGGCCGCCGCCCGGGTCATCTTGAGTGCCGAAGAGGGAATCGGCGACACGGCTCGGCTGGAGATGGAGACGGCGCAGATCGACGCCGACACTACTGGCGGCGACATCGACCTGTTGAACGTGGCCATCGCCTCGACCACCGTCAACTCGATGACCACCGGCAGCGGCGACATCGACTACGCACAGTCCGGCAACAAACTGCTGACGCTCACCAGCGTATCGACAACCGACGGCGACATCACGATCAGCAATTCCGGGGGAGCAAGCTCCAGCATTCTCGTGGGCAGCATCACCGCCGACACGACAAACGACACGGTCCATATCACCGCCGCACGCGCGATTAACGATAAGACGGCCGACGCCGTAACCGACATCACGGCCTTTGCCGTTGAGTTGGACGCCGGAACGGGAATCGGCAACACGGCCCCGCTCGAATTGGTCACGAAAACCCTCAACGCCGACAACACCGGGACCGGCGCCGTGAACCTCGATAACGCCGCCATCGCCCCCGTCACGGTCAATTCGCTAACCACCGACGTCGGAAGCATCAACTACGATCAGACGGGCAATCAGTCGCTCTTGCTCACGCTGGCCCAGACCGGCAACGGCAATATCACCATTACCAACACCGGGGGCACCGCCGCCGACGTGGTGATCGGACAGGTAATCGCCGACTTCTCGAACGACATCATCGACATCGATGCCGACGGCTCGATCAACGACGACACCGGCGTCGACGCCACCACCGATCTGGCGGCCGCCCGGGTCATCTTGAGTGCCGAAGAGGGAATCGGCGACACGGCTCGGCTGGAGATGGAGACGGCGCAGATCGACGCCGACACTACTGGCGGCGACATCGACCTGTTGAACGTGGCCATCGCCTCGACCACCGTCAACTCGATGACGACCGGCAGCGGCGACATCGACTATTTCCAGTCCGGCAACAAGTCGCTCTTGCTCACGCTGGTCGAGACCGACGACGGCGATATCACAATCACCAACTCCGGCGGCACGGGCGCCGATATCAACGTCGATGAAGTGATTGCCGACACGACCGACGACACGGTACACATTTCGTCGACCGGGGCGATCAACGAGAATCCCGACCCCGACGTGGATATTACCGCCTTCGCGGTCGACCTGGACGCAGTGGAAGGCATCGGCAACACCGAGGCCCTGGAGCTGGCGGCTACCGAGATCGACGCCGACACCACCAACGGCGACATCGACATTAATAATGCCGCGCCGGGTTCGGTGACGGTCAACTCGATGACCACCGGCACCGGCGACATCGACTACGACCAGACCGGCAACAAACTGCTCACGCTCGCCAGCGTTGCGACCACCAACGGCGATATCACAATCACCAACACCGGCGGCACGGGCGCCGATATCGAAATCGATAACGTGGCAGCCGACACGACCGAC
>CAYQAJ010000175.1:0-10879 GCA_964415245.1 uncultured Pirellulaceae bacterium
ACGTCGCTCAGCAATACCGGTGTCCCGCCTTCCGTGGCGGATAGCACGATCGCTTCCAGATCTTCTTTGCCGCGAATGTAGCCGCGGCCGCGGATCATGTGCTCGGTTTCGGCCATTTCGACCACACGCCCGCCGACGTCGTTATTGGAATCCTTGATCGTGGCGATGACGTTTTGCAGCGGAATCTGATAGAAGAGCAGCTTGCGAGGATCGACTTCGACCTGATACTGCCGGACGGCGCCCCCAACGGTCGCTACCTCGGCCACCCCTGGCACGGACTGGATCTGATACCGCACGTACCAGTCCTGCAGCGCCCGCAACTCGCCCAGGTCGTGCTGGTTGCCAGCGTCTTCCAGCGTATAGATGAAGACCCAGCCCAGGCCGGTCGCGTCCGGTCCCAGCCGCGGCGTGGCACCCGAAGGCAGTTCGCCTTGGGCTTCGCTCATGTATTCGAGGACGCGACTCCTGGCCCAGTCCATGTCCGTGCCATCCTCGAAAATAACGTACACGAACGAAAAGCCGAAGAAACTGTATCCACGGATATCCGACACGCCCGACACGGAGAGCATTTTCCTGGCCAGCGGGTACGTCACCTGATCTTCAATCGTCTGCGGATCGCGTCCCTGCCACGGCGTGTAGATGATGACCTGCACATCCGACAGATCGGGGATCGCATCCACGGGAATCGTGTAGGTGGACCAGATTCCAATGACCACGGCGATCGTGGTGAGGATCATCACCAGAAAACGGTTGTCGACGCACCAGGCGATGAGCTTTGCAATCATTCTTATGGCTCCAGTGCATCCAGTTTCGTCCCGCACTTGAGCATCTTCTGTCCCATGTACGGGTTATGAACTTCGGGACTCCACCACAGCCAGCGCTCGTAGCCGACCTTCGCCATGCCACACTCGAACTGATAGAGTTCGCGGCCGAATAGCGTGTTGCCACCGTGTGCTTCCAGCAGCTTCGTCAGATCATGGCTGATGCGGCCGAAGCGAGTGCGCGCATCGACGGCGTCGCTGGGCGGTTCGGCGGACAGGCTGGCGACGAGTTCGCGAAACTGGTTCGTATCGGCTTGCAAAGCAGCGACGTCGCTTTCGGCCGCGGTTTCCGCCAGCGCCTCCGCTGACTCCGACAACGCGGACATTCGCTGCGGCACTTCGTCGAGCTTGTCGTCCGCCAGCGACTCGCTGAGTTGGAAATAGGCATCGAGCACATGGCGGATTCGACTGCCGGCCACATCGCCCACCGCTTGCTCCAACGTGGCTCGTTGGCTTTCCGGAGGCAGCATTTTCGCCAGCACGTTCTGAAACTGGCTTTCCGCATTTAACAGAAACGCGCCGGCCGTCACGACTTCCTCGCCAGGTGTCAGGCCGGCCAGCACTTCGTGATAGCGAACTCGTTCTTCGCCGAATCCCAGCGTGTTGTTTTCGGTCGCGGCGTGCTCGGCGGGGTAAAGCCATTTGTGGCCAAGTTGCACTTCGCGCGGGGAAAAAGTTCCTGCGCCGCTCTTGACGATCACCACGGCCCGCTGGCCGGACCGCAGTACCGCATCCTCCGGCACGGCCAACATCGAGGGATACTCGTGACGCAAGCGGGCGCGAGCGAACATTCCTGGCAGCAGCTTGCCATCACGGTTGTCGATGTCGATCCGAACCGGCGCGGTACGCGTCTGCGGTCGCACCTTTTGCTCGATGTACGCCACGGTCCCGGAAAACATCTCGCCCGCTTGTTGGCCGACGGAGAGTTCCACGGGTGTGCCGACGGGAACCAACGGCAACTCGTCTTCGTAGACATCGACGAACAACCAAAGATGGGAAAGGTCGGCCAGGTGAAAGAGCCAATCGCCTTCGCTCACATACTGGCCTTCCTGCACGTGACGCTCGATCACGGTGCCGCTGATCGGCGCGTAAACGGGGATTCGGTCCCAAATCTGTTGTCGCTCCGTAAGTTGATCCACTTGCTCGGCCGTCATGCCTTGATACAGCAGCTTTTGGCGGGCGCTGCTCACGATGGTTTCCGGATCGAGTCCCAAGCTCGCTGTTCCTGGCGTACGGCCTTCTCTCGCACGAACCGCCTTTGCCGCGATAAGAAACTCCTCTTGCGCCGTGATCAGATGCGGACTGTAGATTTCGGCCATGAGTTCGCCTTTCTCAACGGTCTCGCCAGTGAAGCTGACGTGAAGTTTGTCGATCCGGCTTTTGCCAGAAATCCACGAGCTGATGCCCGCGTAGCGACGCTCGTCGTAGTCCATGCGGCCCGTTGTGTCGATCTCGCGGTACAACTTGCGACGCATCACGGGCTTGGTGACGACTCCCGCTTGCTGAACCTGTTGCGCCGTGAGCGTCAAGTGCCGCGGCGCTTCGACGATGCCACCTTCCAGCTCGACCAACGCCATATTGCAAATCGGGCAAACAGTGTTTTCCTTGTTGCTTTTGATCTGCGGATGCATAGGGCACCAGAACACCCTGCTCGTATCGACCGACTGGCCGCCGATGCCCGCCCACGCCAGGGCGGCATGCCCGACGACGTGAGTCTTTTCACGCACCAGGGGAATTGCTGCGTAGGCGACACCCAATGCGATTACCAAGACGAGAGCCGCGACTTTGCGCCAATGTCGGCGCAGGATGGAAAGTAGTGTTCGCATCGGGGAACCTCCTCTCGACCGCGCGACTCGGTGATAGCGCGCATCGTCAAGCGACTGGTAGGGCCATGGGTTCAGGCCAAAGAACTACGACCGGCGGAGAAGTCGGCGCATAACGGTAGCGCCGCGGTCGTATCAGGCGTCGATGCGGATGTGCTTCGCCTGCAGAGAATTTTCAATCGCCGAAGCGATCTCGGATTCGGGATGGGCGAATCGCGATCGAAGAGTGTCGCCCGCATCGCCCAAGAGCGCTTTCGCCAACGCCAAAGCGAGCGGGTTGTTCTGTCCGTCGCGGCTATCTTTGGGATTCGGACAAGGACAACGCTCCTTCGCAGGTGCCTGCCGAGCCATACAGCAGCCCATGCCGCAACAACGGCCGTCCTCGGTCCCACAGCAGCACTGAGTCGGCCGTTGAGAAACGGCGACGCGCGTATCACGCTCTGCCCAGCCCATCGTTTGCGGAACCAACCCCGCGACGGCCAAGCCGACGATCAAGCCGGTCGTGACGGACCATCGAATTGTGCGGCAGGTGAAGTGCATCGCACTAATTATAGCACATGGCACACTGAGTGCGGACAAGCTCGCATCCGGTATTTTTGGGGCTTCCCGGAAATACTTTTGACTCCGTAGGACGGAACAAGCCGTAAATCGCAGGCGCAGTCGAGGAGCCCAACCGATGGCCACTTTGACAATCGGGAGGGCCGCCAGCCCTGTCCGGCAGCGGGTCACTCAGCGGTAGCGCTGGCCCTCGGGCGGGGTCGGCGCGATCTGTTCGCGAGGTTTGGTGCGGGCCGTTTTCAGGTACGCTTCGATCCGCTCCATGACATCGGGAAACTCGGCGGCGCAATTGTTCGACTCGCTCTCGTCGGCCGAAAGATCGTACAGCTCCAGCGGAGCATTCGCCCGGGGACGCACGGCCTTCCACTTGCCCCAACGAACGGCCTGAGTCCGAGGTGGCTCGCCCCCCAGCTCCCAGTACAGGAACCGCGGCGAGTCGTCGTGCGGCGTGCTTCCCGCGAGCACCGGCACCAGCGAACGCCCGTCGACGTCGGCGGGCACGCGCTTCTGTGCGTCGGGGCCCGCCAATTCGGCCAGCGTCGGCATCACGTCGGCAAAGTAACACGGCACGTCGCTGGTGCGGCCCGGCTCAATCGTCCCCTTCCAGCGGGCGATCATCGGTACGCGGATTCCCCCTTCGTACATGCTCCCCTTGCTCCCCCGCAGCGATCCGTTCCCGTCGAATGTTTCCAGCAGCGGTTGCCACGGCCCACCCCCTTGCGCGCCGTTGTCCGACGTGAAGGTCACCAGCGTGTTCTCCGCGATGCCTAGCTCGTCGAGCGCTGCGAGCATCCGCCCGACGTCGCGATCCATCCGGGAAATCATTCCCGCGTAGGTCGCAAACGGCTCGTCGGCGTCGATGTAGCCCTCGCGCGGGTCGTCGATCGGCACTTCGTCGAATTTGCCGCGATAGGGGGCGAGCGAATCCTCGGGCACCACCAGCTCGACGTGCGGAATCGTCACCGGCACGTAGCAGAAGAACGGCTCGTCGCCGGCGCTGCGGCTGCGGAGGTAGTCGAGGGCCCGGTCGACAATCTCATCGTGGGCGTAGCGGCCCCGCCCGCCGTCGGCGTTCCCTTCCAGTACAAACTTCCGATCGTTCTCCCACAGGTACTCGGGATAATAGAAGTGGGCGTGCACCTGGTGCAGGTAGCCGAAAAACTCGTCGAAGCCCTGCTTGTAGGGCACTCCTTCGGATCCGTCTTCTCCCAGACCCCATTTGCCGAAGCAGCCGGTTGCGTAACCGCCGCTCTTGAGCTCTTCGGCCACGGTCCGATCGGCGTCGAACAGCGGCACCGCCCCCATGTTGGCCCGCACCGGCGTATGCCCCATGTGGTAGCCGGTCATGAGCACGCTGCGGCAAGGAGCGCAGACCGAGCAGCCGGCATATGCCTGCGTGAATCGCAACCCTTCGGTGGCCAGCCGATCAATGTGCGGCGTGGCGATCTTCGTCCCTCCGTAGCAGCCCAGATGCGCGTGGCCCAAGTCATCCGCCATGATGAACAGCACGTTGGGTCGCGAAGCCGCAAGAGGCGGCGGATCGTCGGCAATCGCCTGGCGCGCGGCAACGCCGAAGCAACTCAGACATAACGCGAGAATCAGCGCGGCGCGGAGAGTAATCGGCATGTTCGATCTCCTGCTCTTGCGGGGAAACCGTGTGAAAGTAATAGGCCCGGGAGGATTCGAACCCCCGACCAAGGGATTATGAGTCCCCTGCTCTAACCACTGAGCTACGGGCCCGAGAATTGTCGCCAGCCGCGCTATTGTGCGCTCGATTCCCGCGGCATGCCACGGGCGGTACAGCTTCGCGAAAAGCGCCGCCCCGCCTTGCGGGCACGTCGCAGCGGGTTGAGGAATGATCGACAGCCCGGCATTCGCACCCGTCCGCGCGAGCGCGAAAGGAAACCGCATGCAAACCACGGAGCTTGATGTCGCCGCGGATTCGGGCTGCGACGTGAAGCGGCTTATCGAAGAAGTTGCCCAGGAGCTCGGCTTCGTGGCGACGATGGTCTCGACACTGGCCCAGTATCCCGGTTGCACGCACTGGCACTTCAAGAGGCTGTTTCAAAACCGTCGGGGACTGGCTCAATTTGCGCAGTCCGCGGAGCAAATTGTGCCTGTCCCCTTCTCCACAGGCGGTTTTGAAACAGCTTCTAAGCGCGGCAAGGAGCGCGGCGTGCTCGAAGCCACGTACTGGCCGAGCGCGAACCGCGCCTGGCTCTCGTACCGATCGGGCCGCGACGCCGATTGGATTCCCGCCGCCGTTCGGGAGTTCTAGCGGATTGTAGAAAAGCGGGTGCGCGACGGGTAGCTCGTGCGTCGCGCACAGCCCGATCTACTGCTCTGGATTCCCCGCTTGCGCGGGAATGAAGCGCTGCATCCCTACGGCGCTTTCGGTTCCCCCACGATGTACTTCGACTGGATCATCGGGGCCGGACGCGGCTCGGGGCCCAGACTGGGCGACTGCACCGTGAAGCCGCCCGTTAAGTGGCGGCCCAGCACCAGCCAGCGACTGCCGGCGGTCAACTCGGAGGCGTTTTCCGTAACGAGCAGGGTGATGAGCTGCTCCGATTCCACGAGCTGTAGCAGCACGGCGGGCTTGCCGTCGATCGGTTGCAGCACGCCGGCCGGCGCGAACACGCGGGCATACGCGAATACCGGCCGACCCTCGAAAACGATCGCGTCGGCCGCTTGCTTGTTGGTCTCGCCCAGCCGCGCGTCGTTGGGCCAGGCCGTGGTCGCCAGATCTTCGAGCACGTTTTGGGCGACAGCACCCAGGGCGACGCGCAACTCCTCCGGTTGCGCCTCGTCGTCCTCGACGATCTTGGCGATGGTGACGAGTCGGGCCAGCTCTTGCAGCGCCGCATACTGCTTCGCATCCGACGCTTGCCAAGCGGCCTCCTTGCACTGCTGTTGCAGCTTGACGATGTTCTCGACGTTAAGCTCCATCGGCTCTGTTGGCTCGGTCGGGTCGGTCTCATCCGGCACGTCGGGGGGCACCGTCGGGTCGAGCTCGGGGTCAAAGTCGGGGGGATCGCTACCGGCGACCATGTCGGGAGCAAACGGTTGCACGTCGGTCCCGGCCGTGGCCAGAAGATCTGCCAGATGCTTCACGTGGATCGCCGTACCGTCCGAACTGGTCGAGCTTAACGGCGTACTGATGCCCACCACGCCCCCCTTCTCATTGATCAGCGGGCTGCCCGACATCTCCGGCCCGAACGACGGGCGATGCAGAATCCAGGTGAGGTCGTCGGTATCGTTCACGCGGAGATCGCGAAGGACCGCCCGAACCGGGGCAGGCAGCTCGTCGTTGGCCGCCGTCTTCCGCGCGCGGCACTCCGCAATATAAGGCACATTCGCCGAAGGGAACGCGCACGCCACGAGCACCTCGTCGCGCTGAGGCTGGAAGTCGCGCAGCAGCGGCAGTTCGACGAGAGGCAAATCGCCGGGGGGCACCAGCTTCACCAGGGCCAGGTCGTGGGATCGGTCGACGGCGATGATCCCCTCGCACGGTATCTGCGTGCCGGCGACGCCGTCCAGGTCGGGAGCGAAGATCGCCTGAACGCTTTGCGCCTGGGCGATCAGATGGTAATTCGTCGCCACGTACCCCCGCGTGTCGACGACGAAGCCGAAGCCGGTTTCGTCGCCCCCGGGCGTGGTAACATCGAGCCGCACAAGGTACGGGCTAACGCGCTCCCACACTTTGTCGCGATCGTCTTGGGTAAGCACCGGCGGCGGCATCTCGTCGCGGGTCGAGCCGCCGTTGTCGTTGGCGAGGTTGCCTTTGTTCTTGTGGGTCTCGTCGCCCGCGTCGCCCGACGTGGTGGCGCCAGGCGACGAATCGGCAATTTGCCTCTCGGCGTCGCCGGAAAGCGAATAGGCGATCACCACGCCGGCCACCGCGATAATCGCCGCGGCCCCCACCGCCATCAGCACGAGCAAGACGACCGGAGCGCGGCTGCGCCGCTTCAGCCCGTTTTGCGCGTGCGCCGCCATTGCGCCAGATGATCCGACAGCGGCCGAACTGATCGCGGGAAAGAGCGGCGGCTGCTCATCTTCGGCCCAGGGCGGTGATGCAGCATCGGATCGCTTATCGGATGCCGGCTTCGCGACAGCCGGGGCATGCAGTTCTCGCAGTTCGCGAGCGTCGACCGAGACCGGCTTCGAGTCCGCGGACGATCGCGGCGCGGGAGGCGCGCCACGAGCAGCGTCGAGTGGCTGCGCCGGGAACGGTAACGGTAAAGGGGATCGAATCGGCGGCAGGTTGCCTGGATTCGACCGTACCGGCGGCGGCGACTCCGGCGACGAAGCGCCCAGCGCACCTGCTACACCGAGTGGCGCAACGGCGGGAGGCGCGGCGATCGGAGGCTGCGGCGGTTGCGGAGGAGGAGGCTGCGGCGCCTTCTTCTTGCGCTTCATTTTCGGCAGCGTGGGAGCTTCCACCGCATCCAGCGCCGTCTCCTCGTCCCAGCTTGCCCAGCGGCCGACCTTCGCCGCACCCGGCGCGCTGCTCTGCGGAGCGCGAAACACGTTGCCGCACTGCGGGCAGCGACCGCGCCGGCCTCCGTAGTCATCGGGCACGGAGAAGACGGCAAGGCATCCAGGACATTCGACGGGAATTGCCATGGGGGCCGAGATCCTCAGGAGTTGTCGATCGCGCGGTGGTCGGATGCCCGAGCACGAAACATCAATCGTATCACGCGCCTGAGCGTGAAACAATCGAGCGCGAACCGCGGTTTGGCCGGGCGATAGGGTCGGTCAATTCGTAGCGGAATTGGCAAGAATTCCGACGAACGAGCAAGGATTCGCACGGCCGAACTCTTGCGAGAACAACCACGAACTCGGACGGCGCAATCAATAGAAGTGTGCGTCTTTGACCGCACCCTTTCCGTCGGTTAAGTTAGCGAGGTCTATCCACATGCCGAGCGCCGCCGCGAAGCACGCCGGCGCGAAGGAAAGGAACGCCATGTCATCGCAAACGGAAAGCCGGCCGCGAGTGCTGCTGGAAACCAGTAAGGGAAACGTCACGCTCGAGCTGTTCGAGGACGAAGCGCCCAACACCGTGGCTAATTTCATCAGCCTCGTGGAAAAGGGGTATTACGACGGACTCACGTTTCACCGCGTGATCGACCAGTTCATGGCCCAAGGGGGATGCCCCAAAGGCACCGGCACCGGCGGGCCCGGTTATCACATTCGTTGCGAGTGCTACCGGCCCGAGCGGCACAAGCACAAGCGCAGCGTCATCAGCATGGCCCACGCGGGGCGCGATACGGGGGGCTCGCAGTTCTTCATCAACTTGGTCGACACGCCGCACCTGGACGGTAAGCACACCGTGTTCGGCCGCGTCGTGGAAGGCATGGAAGCAATCGACAAGCTCAATCGCAGCGACAAAGGCGGCAAGCCTGACTCGATCAACAAGGCCACCGTCGCCTCGAAGCGCAATCACCCATACGAGCCTGAGGTCATTAAGTAAGTGCTGACGCGGGGACACGGCGACGCGGGGATGTGTCAGTTGTCCGTGGTCAGTTGTCAGTTGCCGAACTTCCATTTCGGCCATGTCGTCCACGATCCGCCCGCTGAAAACTGAAATCTGAACACTGAAAACCTGTCGCGTTCAGTTAAACGCATGCCTCGCCGCCACGGGCATCACTCCGCCTCCTCGCCCTTGAACAACTGCTCGTCCAGGCTTACGCCTTTGTCGCCGCGTCGGCAGCGCACCGGCTGCTGAAAGAACGTATTGTTAGGCAACTGGACCAAGTCGCCGTCTTCCGCCTCCAGCGTGGTGAACAGCATGTTGAAGTTCACCACTCTCCCCGCTACGCCGCTGACCGGCATCTCGATGCGATTGCCTACGCGGAACGGCTGGAACATGAGCAGAATGACCGAGCAGAACGCATTGCTGAGCACGCTCCACACGGCGACAAAGCCGATGGCCACCATGGCCAGCACCGTGGAGAGCAGCGCCCACAGCGCGGTGACGGGAAAGTCGAACTCGCCGAGCAACAGGATCAGCCCCCCGAAACCGATCACAATCCGGCCGATCGGAAGCAGGTAGCCGGCCAGCACGCGGGCACGTGCCGCGCGTTCTTGTTTGGTGGCTGCCTCGCCAGTACGGGTCATCATGTAGGCGGCCCGACGGCAGACGAGCTTGAACAGGTAATACGCCACCAGCGTGCCGACGACGATCACCAGCACGGCCAAGCCGTGTTCCCGCGCGAAGTCGAGCACCGCGTCGAATGAAAACTGCGACTGGGCCGACGCCGATTCGGATTCCACTGGGGCCGGCGGCGATTGCGCTTCGGTTTCATCGGCCAGCAGTGGCTGGCCGGCCAACATTACGGAGCCGCATACCAGCAGATAGATAGCGTTGCGCATGGTGAATTCCCCTTTGTGCAAGCGACGAATGGAACCCAGGAGTCGGCAGCGCCGCGAGAGGCGATCGTGCGCGCGGCCAGGGAACCGGGGCAGCGCCTCCTCGGCGCGCCCGGCAACAGCGAATGCTGGCACCTTACTGGAATCGCATGCCGCGCGTAAAGAACCGCGGCGGCATACGACGCATCGGACGAGGCGTTTCCAAAAAGTGCCGATCTTGCTACGTTAACGGTGCGAGCTTGAGTAGCGATCGGCGTGGGGCCGCGCATCGACCGCGCAAGGCGAGACACGGCGCCCGCGCCCCGCCGACTCCTTGCCCCGTTTTCCTGAATCGAGAGGATGGAACCGTCCGCCATGAGCACGTACGTATCGCCTCCGCTGCCCCACAAGCCGCCGCGCAAATCGCTCCAACCCGGCGAAATCCCCTGCCAATACTGCACGGCCAAGTGCTGCCGCTACTTCGCTCTGCCGATCGATACGCCCACCCGACGCAAGGACTTCGAGTTTCTGCGGTGGTACCTGATGCACGGCGAGGCCTCGGTGTTTGTCGAGGATGAAACGTGGTATTTGATGGTTCACGCCGTTTGCCGCAATCTGCAGGACGACAATCGCTGTGCCATCTACGAGACGCGACCGCAAATCTGCCGCGATTACTCCACCAAGAATTGCGAGTACGAGGACGACACCGCCTACGAGATGTACTTCGAGACGCCCGAGCAGGTCGACGAGTATGCCGATGCGGTGCTGGCGTCGCGTGGAGGCGGTGCGGTCGTGCGTAGCGCCAAACCGCCGCTGTTGCCGGTGATTGGGTAGCGGCGAGTTCCTGCCATGAATGAAAGCGATATCTCGGGACTCCAACCGAAACCGGCGTCTGCGCGAACTTCTACTGACTCGCGATCTCTTTTACTTGCGCGGCAGAGGTGGGCACTCGCCGTAACACTGTTCTTCGTTGCCGTTTTGCTATTTCCGTGGTTGTGCCTGGTCGAAACTGTCTTCCCGAGTTTACCCGGTCCCAACATAGATTTGGCAACTCTCGCAGCCCTCGGTTTCTTCATTGCGTCTGCGTCGATTGTTCCGCTTCCGTTGCTGCTTCGTCCCGCAGTTGTTCTGCTTGGAATTGCAGTTTTGGTACACGAGTTCGTTGCGATTGCGTTGATTTCGTTTTATTTCTTTGGTTTTCAAGGCATGCAATAAGTGAATCAGCCGCGCATCGAGCCTCGCACCCTCAAGGGGTTTCGCGACTTTCTGCCCGAGGCGGCGATTCCTCGCGAGCGGATCATCGACACGGGCAGAAAGTCGCGAAAC
>CAYQAJ010000176.1:0-10792 GCA_964415245.1 uncultured Pirellulaceae bacterium
AATCTCGTGCCCCAAGACGCGGGCGCGGCCGCCCGTGGTCACAATGTCCGACCCGACCGGCGGCAACTCCCTTTGCAGCTCCTCATACGTTTCGTATTCGTACCGCAGGCAGCACTTCAATCGGCCGCAGCGCCCCGAGATTTTCGTCGGGTCGAGCGTCGACTTTTGCAGCTTTGCCATCCGCATCGACACGGGAGGCATTTCGCTCAGGTGCGTGTTGCAGCACACCGGCTTGCCACAGTCGCCGTAATCGGCCAGCAGCTTGGCCTCGTCCCGCACGCCGATCTGCCGCATCTCGATCCGCGTCTGAAAGTCGGAGGCCAGTCGCTTGATCAACTCGCGAAAATCTACCCGCTGTTCGGCCAGGTAATACACCACCACCCGCTCGCCGCCGAACACGTGCTCGACGTCGACCAGCTCCATGGGAAGCTGTAACTCTTCGATCGCGTCGCGGGTGCTCTCGTACTCCTTCCGCTCGATGGACCGAATGTGCAGTGCCTCGTTGTCGTCCTGAGGTGTCATGTGACGAAGAATCTGGCCTGTGGGCGGATCCTGCAAATGCTGCACGGCCTCGTCGGTCGCCTCGCACAGCACCTCGCCCACCTCCAGGCCGCGCGGCGTGCGAGCGATGACGCGCGTGCCACGCTGGTAATCGTCGCCGTTGCGCGGCGAAAGCACGCCCAGCACTCGCATTACCCCGAAGCGGACTACGTACCTGGCCATAAGCAATCAGGAGACGGAGAACGATGAATTGCCCCACGACGTGGCGATGACGAACGACAATCGTCCGAGATTCACCGACATGGGAGCACAGGGAAGCGCCGCGGCGGCGCGTAGCGTTGCCCACTCGATCCGAGGGCCGCGCGACGGGAATCGCCCCGGGAATAAACGAGGTATGGGACGAGTATAAACCACGAGCTCGGCAGTCGAAAGGCCGGACGTAACGCGGTGAATGGTACCGGAAGAAGTGGTCGGCGAGGCGGCGAAATGCCACTTCGGCGGCGATTGCCGAGACTACTCGTCGGCTTTCCCCTCTTCTCCCTCTTTGGCCGGCTTGGGGAACAGCTCTTGTCGGTCGGCCACCTTCCACACCTTGATGGAGTCTTTGTGGCTGCCGGTCGCCAGCAGGCTGCCGTCGGGCGAAAAGGCCACGCACCAAACGCTGCTATCGTACCCACCCAGCGTGGCAGCCTCGCTGTGATCGGCCACGTTCCATAGCTTTACGCTGCGGTCGTGCGAGGCGCTAGCCAGCGTCTGGCCGTCGGGCGAAAAGGCAACGCTGGTAACCCAATCCTTGTGTCCTTCGAGCGTTCCCTGCGCTTCGCCGGCGGCGTTCCACAGCCGCACGGTGCGGTCGGCGCCACAGGTCGCCAGCATTTGGCCGTCGTGTGAAAAGGCGACGCACCACACGGCGTCCTCATGCCCTTCGAGCTTGGCGGCCTGTTCGCCGCCCGGCAGATTCCACAGCGCGGCGAGCTTGTCGGTCCCGCCGGTGGCCAGCTTCGTGCCGTCGGGCGAGAAGGCGACGGAGAACACCGCGCCTTCGTGTGCCTTGATGGTGATGACTTCCTTCGTTCCCTCGGTTTCCCAAACGACTAAGTTCCCATCTTCGCCCGCCGTGGCGAATCGGCTGCCATCGGCCGAGAAGGCAACGCTGCGAACCCACCCCTTGTGCTTTTCCAGCGTGGCGCGCGGCTTGCGTTCGGCAATGTCCCACAAGATGACCTTGCCGTCGTAGCCGCTCGTAAGCAGCGAATTGCCGTCGGGGGAGTATGCCACCGACCACACGTTGGTGGGATGACCTTCCAGCGCCGCCACCTGGTTGCCGCTGGATACCTCCCACAGCAGCACGTCGCCCGGTCGGTATTGCAGGCTTTCGCCGCCGGCCGTGGCAAGAATCGCGCCGTCGGGAGAAAAGGCGAGCGAGGTAACCCAGCGAGTGTGACCGGCGATGGTGGGCGCGTCCTGGCCCGATGCCCGCTCTGCCACGATTGCCGGCAGCGCCCCAAAGGCGACTGCGGTGATCAGAATGTAGTTCCAGGCAAAACGAGGGACATTCAACCGGCTGCCGGACATGGATTCCTCCTTCGCGTCTGCAACGGAAAGGCAATCTCAGTGATCGCCGCTATTATAACACGCCATCTCACGCGATTCTCAACACGACGACTCTCGTGATTCTCAACACGCCATCTCACGCGATTCTCGCTTGCCGGCCGTAAGCCCACGGATTGCCATCCGTGGGTTGCCTTTCCGTGGGTTGGCGCCACCGCGACGCTCTGCAAGGTCCCGCTCGGCAAGCGGGACCCACCGCGCTGACGCCCACCGCGATGGAGCCGCCGGTCGGACACACCCCACGGATGGCAATCCGTGGGCTTAGGTAATTGTTCCGCCACTCGTACGGTACAGCCGTGGCCACCCCTACGCCAGAAACGCCGCCAACATGCCCGAGAGCACAATACCGTCGAACGTGCCGGCTCCGCCAATCGAGATCAAGCCGGCCGTAAAGCGGCGAAAGTGATGCAGGTGCAGCAGATCGGCCCCCACCAACGGTCCCACGACTCCGGCAACAAAGGCCACCGCCGGCCGCAGCTCCCGCAGTTCGCTCGGCATCAATAGCCAGGCGATGCCCAGCGCGACGGCGGGCGACGTAAATGCCGGCAGCGCGATCCCCACGCCTGGAATCGGCCGCGCCACAAAGTAGCACACCGCCACGTTCACCCCCACCGCGATGGCCAGCACCATGGGCACGGGCTGCGGTGCGGCGATTGCCAGCGACAGCTCGTAAACGGCCACGATGAGCGGCACCAGACACCCGCCCACGTTCACGGCGAGAATGGTTTGCGTGCGCGTGCGCCGCACCAAGGGCACCCAGCCCATCACGCTGTAGATGAATCCCCCCGGCACAACTTGATTCTCGTCGCGCTCCCAGCGGTACAGAGGTACGTTGACCAGTCCGCCCAGGAGAATCCCCATCACTACCAACACGGCCGCCGGCGCGCTCAAGTGCAGCTTCGCCAGCGTGATCGTAACGGCGTCGACAATGAACATCGGCATCACGCACAGCAGCATCAACACCAGCAGCATCAGCAGGCAGCCGAGCTCCGGCCGGTACGGGTACTGGGCGTAATTGCGACCGTTCATGGCGTGCCGCCCGATTCGGACGATGCGAAACTCACAATCCACGCCTGGGGCACATGCCGCCGGACGATGTACCGAGCCAGGTTGAACCAATTGCCGCACTGATCGAGCACGGCGCTGTCGGCCGAGGCGACTGGGTGGGCCGCCTCGATCAATCGACGGTCGGGATTGGCGTCAAGCTCGACCTGCCAGTTCCAATTGTTTTCGGCCGCAATTTGCAATGCGAGCGATTTGAGTCGCCCGCTGTTGGACACGGGGCTGTCGAAGTACCAGCGGCAACAGGCAACGTCCAATTCGGCGAGCGACTCCCCGGCAAGCTGCAGCGCCGTAGCCGTCTCGGCCACCCGGCGGTAGGTGCCGTGCATGCTGGCCAGATCGCGATAGCAACCGTCGCGCCCCACGAGCACGATGCCCCCACCGAGTGCGGCCTCGACCGTTACCAACACGTTGAAACCATCCACGAGCAGAGTCCGCCCGCACAGTTGCTCGCACCGAAGCTCCCGGCGCCTGCGGTCGTGCGACTGGGCATCGGAGCCCGTCGCCCGGGCTAGAGCCACGCGCTGCCGCTTATTCAATTCGTACCGATCGCCGACCAGCTTGAGCGACGAGCCCGGCGCGTAGCCGTGATCGAGTAGCCAGGCGTAGTCGCCGGCCGCCTGCCGCAGCAGCGGCATCGCCTCGGCACCAAACCAGCGCGTGTCGTCCGAGTGGGCTCCGCGATGTGTTCTGGAATCCGGCACAAGAGGAAACCTGTCGCATACGACAAGGTCGCGGCCGCGCGGGAACGGCGCCCCGGCCAGTGAGCGCATTATAGCGCGCCGCAAGTCAACCGAGTATCAGCACGCGACGGCCGACCGCTTGATTGCCGGCACCTCATGCAAGTAGGATCGTGGCACGCACCGCACTTGTTGACAATCCGCCGGATTGATCCGCCGCTTCTGGGACCTCACCGTGACCGATTTCTACGAGCGCAGCCTGATCCTTCACGAGCAGCTTCGCGGCAAGCTCGGCATTTATAGCAAGGTGCCCGTTAAGAATCACGACGATCTGGCGGTGGCGTATACGCCGGGCGTGGCACGTCCCTGCGAGGTGATTGCCGCCGACCAGGCGCGAGCCCGCGACCTGACCATCAAGCACAATTCGGTCGCGGTGATCAGCGACGGATCTTCCGTGCTGGGCCTGGGCAACATTGGCCCTTACGCGGCCATTCCCGTCATGGAAGGCAAGGCGATTCTGTTTCGCGAATTCGCCGGCATCGACGCCTGGCCGATCTGTCTCGACACGCAAAAGGTCGATGAGATCGTCGACACGGTGCGCCGCATCGCGCCTGTGTTTGGCGGTGTCAATCTCGAGGACATCGCGGCGCCACGGTGCTTCGAGGTCGAACAGCGGCTGCAAGACCTCGGCATCCCCGTCATGCACGACGATCAGCACGGCACCGCCATCGTGCTGTTGGCCGCGCTGTTGAACGCCGCCCAGGCCATCGGACGCCGCCTCACCGACATGAAGGTGGTCGTCAACGGCGCGGGAGCGGCCGGCACTGCCATCGCCCGTTTGCTCCGCTGCGTGGGACACGAGACGCACATGTGTGTGCCGGTCGCCGACATCGTCGTGTGCGATTCGCGGGGCGCTATCCACGGCGGCCGAACCGACATGGCCCCCTACAAGCGCGACCTGTTACCCCACACCAACCGAGGCGACCGCAAGGGCACGTTGCAAGAAATCCTCGTCGGGGCCGACGTCTTTATCGGCGTCAGCAAGGGAAACATTCTTGCAGCCGAAGACGTGCGGCGGATGGCCGACGGGGCGATCGTGCTGGCGATGGCCAACCCCGTGCCCGAGATCATGCCCCACGAGGCGAAAGCGGCCGGCGCCGCCGTGGTCGGCACCGGGCGGAGCGATTTTCCCAACCAGGTGAACAACGTGCTGGCATTCCCGGGCGTGTTCCGCGGGGCGCTCGATTGCGGGGCGACGCGAATCGACGAACCGATGAAGATCGCGGCCGCTCATGCGCTGGCGGCGTGCGTGGCCAGCGTCGACGCGGAACACATCCTGCCCGATCCGCTCGACCGCACGGTCGCACCGCAGGTGGCCGCGGCGGTGGCGCAGGCCTGGCAGCCGCACGCTTGACGCGCCGTGCGACGACCGGGATACCCGTCGATGAATCAGACACTTCGACCGATCGCAGCACTTGTCCCTCTTGCCGTCTTTCTCTTTGCACTTGCAAACGCCGGCTGCAGCGGCCAGCCGCGCCCCTATCCACACAAAACGGTGACGGTCATCTGCCCCTGGGCACCGGGCGGAGGCACCGATCGCGTGTCGCGCTTCTGGGCCGACGCACTCGAAAGCGATTTCGGCGTCCCCTTCGTCGTGGTCAATAAGACTGGGGGCAGCGGCGTCGTGGGCCACTCGGCCGGTGCCACGGCTACGCCCGACGGCTACACGATCACCATGATCACCGCCGAGCTCAATACCATGCACCAACTCGGAATCACGAAGCTCACGCGCGAGGACTTCCGCCCCATCATTCAGGTGAACGCCGATGCCGCCGCGCTCATCGTCCGCGACGACGCCCCCTGGCAGACGCTCGGCGAGTTCTTGGACGACGTTCGCCAGCGACCCGGCGAGCTCACCATGTCCGGCACCGCCACCGGAGGCACGTGGGACTTGGCGCGGGTCGGGCTACTGCGGGCTGCCGGGCTCGCGGCCGATTCGATCGTGTGGGTGCCCGACATGGGAGCGGCACCGTCGCTGGTGCAACTGCTGGGCGGGCACATCGACGCCGTTTGCTGTAGCGTTCCCGAAGCGGCGCCGCAGATCGCCGGCGGGCAGCTTCGCACGCTGGCCGTGATGTCCGACGAACGGCTGGCTGCGTTTCCCGACGTTCCCACGTGCAAGGAACAGAGCGTCGACTGGTCGGCCGTGGGATGGCGCGGTCTGGCCGTGCCGCGCGATACGCCCGATGAAGCGGTTGCGCTGTTATACAAGAAGTGTCGTGCGATCGCCGACTCCGATGCGTATCGCGAGTTCATGGACAAGAACGGCTTCGCCGTCACGATTCGCGGTCCCGAAGAGTTCGCCGCCTTTCTCGAAGAGCAGGACGCCCATTGGAAGCCCGTCGTCGAAGCGTCGGGCCGCGCGCAGCCATGAACCACAGCAAACACGGCGGCAGCGCGGCGCTGGGCATCTTCCTGCTCGTCGTGGCGGTGTTCTTTCTCGTCTTCGCCGCAGGCATCGCCCACCCCATGTCGGCCGGACAGGGTGGCATCGGACCACGCACGTTTCCCATTGTGCTTGCGCTGTTGCTTGGATCGGGCGGAGTGGTCGAGCTCACACGCAGCATCATCGCCCGCCGGCGCGATGCCGGATCCCAATCGATTCAACTGCCGGACACCGGGGCGGCTCAGTCGACAATCAGCGATCACCCCGGGATGCGCCTATTGACAACGCTCGGACTGATCGTTGCCTATGTTGCCGCCGTGCCACTCTTGGGTTTCTCGCTCAGCTCGGCTGCCTTCGCGACCTTGCTCTCCATGCGGCTCGGCATGCGATGGCACATCGCGCTGGTGGCGGCCCTCGTGACAACCGTGGCGATCAAGTTGCTATTCACTGGATTGTTCCGAGTGCAATTGCCCGAAGGAGTCTTTGGATTGCCGTGGTAACGCCGAACGAAACGACCGTCGCGCACACTTTGCACTTTTTTCGCTGTCGCTTTCCGGAACCGCCGCCGTGCCATTCGTCGAACTCGTCCACCCCAAGGTGCTCGTTCCGTGGTTATTGGGCATGGTGTTCGGCGTGTTCGTGGGGGCCACGCCCGGGCTTACCGCAACGATGGCCGTGGCGCTCATCGTACCGCTGAGCATTAAGCTCGGCCCGACGGCGGGACTGGCCCTCATCATCGGCGTGAGCTTCACCGCCATTTTCGCCGGCGACATTCCCGCCACGTTTCTCCGCATTCCCGGCACGCCCGCATCGGCGGCTGCCACGCTCGATGGCCACGCAATGGCGAAGAAGGGACGCGGCGGGCTGGCGATGTCGCTCGACCTTTTCTGTTCGTCGATTGGCGGACTGATCGGCGTCGGCCTGTTGATCTTCTCGGCCCACTGGCTGGCTCGCTTCGCGCTCTTGTTTTCCAACTTCGAGATGTTCTGGCTCGGCGTGCTCGGGCTGAGCTTGAGTGCCGTGGTAACGCAAGGGAGCACTTTCAAGGGGATGATCGCCGCCGTGCTCGGCCTGCTGCTGGCCACCGTGGGGTTCGACGGCACCAGCGGGGTGACACGCTACAGCTTCGGACTCGTCGACCTCAGCCGCTCGACCGACGAGTTCATCATTCCCGCGATGATCGGGCTGTTCGGCCTGTCCGAAGTTCTCCGCTCGGTGAACCACCGCACCGGCACGCTCGGCCCGACCGTTGCGCCATCGACTCGACTTCCCCTTGGCGAGGCGCTGCGCATCATCTGGCGGCACAAGTTCACCGTGCTGCAGTCGGCGGGAATCGGCACGGTCATCGGTGCGCTGCCCGGTGCCGGGGCCGACATCGCCGCTTGGGGCGCCTACGGGCTCGCCCGCAAGACTTCGCGCCGGCCCGAGCGGTTCGGCGAGGGCTCCGAAGAGGGGGTAATAGCGCCGACCAGCGCCAACAACGCGGCCGTGGCGGGCGCGTGGATTCCCGCCCTGGTCTTCGGCGTTCCGGGCGACGCCGTGACCGCCATCGTGCTGGGGGCCCTCATCATGTACGGCATCACGCCGGGTCCGTACATCTTCCGCGACAGTGGCGACCAGGTGCAGCAGCTCTTTGCCATCGCCGTGGTGACGCAGTTCCTGCTGCTGCCCGCGGGGTACCTGGGCATCAAGGCCTTCTCCATGATGCTGCGTCTGCCGCGCCCTCTGGTGCTGGCGTGCGTGGTGCTCTTCTGCGTGGTTGGTTCATTCGCGGTGAACAACAATCTGTTCGACGTGTACGTGATGTTGGCGTTCGGGCTGCTCGGGTTCTTTCTGGAGTCGCGCGGAGTGCCCATGCCACCCTTGGTGCTGGGGCTGATCCTGGGGGGCATGATCGAGAACAAGCTGCGGGCCGGGTTGATCATGTCGCGGGGGGATCCGACGCCCTTTTTGACCCGCCCGCTTTGCATCGCGCTGATCGCCCTGCTATTTGCGGTGCTGGCCGGTGGGCCGCTCGTGCGGTTGTTGGGCCGGCGAATGTTTCGAGCCAACACGTAGGGTGGGCATCGCCCATCACGCCGCGAATGATTCCAGCGAGCGGTGCCCACCGCACGAGTGCCGGGCGTGTACAAACGACGCGCTGGCCGTATACTAACGCCGACACGCGCGCCGCGTCACAACCCCGGAGAAACGAGATGGCCGCCACGACTGAGCAAATCATCGAGCTTCTCAAGTCCGCCTACTGCATGGAACTCGAAACGGTAATGAACTACCTGGCCAACAGCACCAACCTCGACGGCGTCCGCGCCGAAGAAATCAAAAAGTCGCTGGCGGCCGACATCCCCACCGAAGTCTCGCATGCCCAGCAACTCGCCCAGCGGATCAAGCAATTGGGCGGCCAGGTGCCCGGCTCATCCAGCGTGAAGCTCGGCCAGCAGCGGCAGCCGACATCCGACACGACCGACGTGACGTATGTCATCCAGACGGTCATCGAGGCCGAGCAGGCAGCCTGCGACCAGTACAAGAAGACCATCCGCGCCACGGAAGGGGAGGACTACGTCACGCAGGATCTGTGCGTTCGCCTGCTGGCCGACGAGGAAGAGCACCTCGTCCTCTTCAAGGGCTTTCTGAAGGAATACCAGAAGTCGTAGCAGCCGCCACACCGCGGCACACTGCCCTCCATTCTCGTCCGGCGCGAGTCTGAACCGCGGCGCAAAGCGTTACGTAAAGGTGTTGCATGCGCCGCCTCCCTTTTCTGGTCCGCCGCGATCGCCGGTTTGCAAGGCGCTCATGGTTCGCGCTCTTCGCTTGCATCTGCGCGGGCGCCATGCTCCTGCTCGCGGCCTGCTCCGGGCTCGATAACGGCCCGTCGCCGAGCGACGGAAACGATGGCGGCAAAGGCGACGAACCGTCCGGCCCGTTGCGCGTGCTTGTCGTCGACGATGCCGATTTGGCGCAAGCGCTCGAACGCCAATGGCACGCGCGGTCGCAGAGCCAGGTGGAAGTGCGACAGGCGACCCCGTCGGAGGTCGACGCCAAGCCGCGAACCGAGGCCGACGTGGTGGTCTACCCGTCGAGCCTGTTGGGCACGCTTGCCGAGCGCGGCGCGATCGTGCCTGTGACCGACGAGCAGCTCAGCACGCCCGAGTTCGATCGCCACGATCTGTTGCCGCTCACCGCCCGTGCCGAAGCGCAGTGGGGCGAGCGTACCTATGCCGTGTCGATCGGTTCGCCGCAGCTCACGCTGTACTACCGGGCCGATGTGTTCCAGCGCCTCGGACTTTCGCCGCCCGCCACGTGGCGCGACTACCAGAATATCGCGGCGCGGCTGAACGACCGCAACGCGCCGGGCGACGTGGCGCCGGCGGAAGGCGCGCCTTGGCACGGCACAATCGAGCCGCTCGGACCGGGCTGGGCGGGCAAAGGGCTGTTGGCTCGGGCCGCCGCTTACGCCCGCGTTCGCACCCGCTATTCCACGCTGTTCGACTACTCGACGATGGAGCCCAAAATCGCCGAGGCACCGTTTGTGCGCGCGTTGGAAGAGCTGGTCGCGGCAAGCAAGAACATGCCGCCCGAGGCGATCGACTGGTCGCCCGACGACGTGCGCCGCCAGTTTCATCAGGGCACCAGCGCCATGGCACTCACTTGGCCCACCAGTGCCGACGCACTCGCCGGTCCGCCCGCTGAGGGAAAGCCGGTGGCGGTCGGCGTCGCGCTGATGCCTGGTTCGCCGGAGTTCTATAGCCCTTTCGGAAAGCGGTGGGAACGACGTCAGGAGGACGAGGGCCCGCGCGTGCCACTGTTGGGCGTATCAGGTCGGCTGGTATCGATCACGAGCGAATGCCGGCAGCCGCGTGCGGCCTGGAATTTGATCGAGTGGCTGGCAACCGACGATGATGGACTGCTCGTGGCGCCGGCGAGCCGCGCCACGACGATCTTTCGCATTCGCCAGCTTGCCGCGCCCGATGCGTGGGTCGAGTCGGGCGTCGGCACCGAAGCGGCGGCGCAGTATTCCGAGGCGGTCGACGCGGCGCAGCACGCTTCGTCGTGGCTCGTCTCGCTGCGCATACCGGGGAGCGATGAGTACCTGGCGGCTCTCGATCAGGCCGTCCACGAATCAATCGCCGGTCAAGCAACACCTGCCGACGCCCTGAAAACCGCCGCACAGCGCTGGAGCGAGATCACGGAGTCGCTCGGCGTCGAATCCCAGCGCCGCGCCTACGAGCGCAGCCTGGGCCTGGAACCGTGAGCACCTTTCCGCGACGCACCTCCGCCGGTTAGCCGCAACGCGCAGCGGAGCGCGCCACACCCAGACACGCCAATCCCCGCCACTCCGCCACCGTCCCCCTTGCCCTTCCGCTAATTCGGCGAGTTCCCTAGACTGTTACGTTCCGCAAGTGGCCCGGTCGGGAGACCGGCCACAACCAATTACAAACCCGGGGCGGTAGCTCAGTTGGGAGAGCGCTGCGTTCGCAATGCAGAGGTCGAGGGT
>CAYQAJ010000177.1:0-4415 GCA_964415245.1 uncultured Pirellulaceae bacterium
CGCGATCTGCTGGCGTTTCTATCGTCGCGAGAGTAGGCCACGCGCGATGCGCACACCTCATGCCCACGAAATAGCTTCCCTACTCCGGGTTCGTCGTCACCAGCGGCGGGAGTGACGTGAAGAGGTAATACGCGCGGGGCGTCGCGCGGTCGAACAGGTCGTCCGGTTTGAGCAAGTCGGCCGGGTCGACAGCGCCGTGTTGCGACTTGGCCAGACCCGTCAGACTCATCAGCGATAGCGGTGCCTCGTAGCGAAACACGGTTACGTCCTTCTCGTTGAGGCCGGCCAGCTCGATGGCGCGGCTGATGGCGTCTTCCTGAAAGCCGATTTTGTCGACCAAACCCAATTCCTTGGCCCGTACCGCGCTGAAAATCTCGCCGGTGGCCAGCTTATCGAGGGCGGCTTCATCGTTGCGGAATGCCGGGCGTCCGTCCTTGACGATGTCCTTGAATCGCCCAAACGCTTCGTTGATGTAGGCCTGCAGGATTTCGCGATGTTCCGGCGACATCGGCCGCGTCATGGCCGCCAACTGCTTGCGCTCGTGGCTCACGATCGAATCGTCCTTCACGTGGTACTCGGCCATCAGACCGCTGACGTCGTAGTGCGGCATGATCACGCCGATCGAGCCGGTGGTGGTGGTGGGTTCGGCATAGATGACGTCCGGCTCATCCCCCACCGCCATCGACAGGTAGTAGCCGCCGCTGGCGGCAATGCTCCCCATACTGATCACCAATGGTATGTCGCGCTCCTCGCGCAGCTTCTTCAAGTGGTGATACAGGTAGTCCGAGGCGCTGACGCTTCCTCCCGGCGAGTTGACGCGCACGACGACCGCCTTGATCGTGTCGTCGTCGCGCACGCGATCGATCTGCTGTTTGATGTAGCCGTCGCCGCTCACCAGCATGCCGCTCACGTCGATGATGGCCACGCGGTCGTGCCCGAAAGAGGGACCCGACACGTGCTTTTCCTGAATGCCGCCCGAGGTATCGAGGTACTTGCGCAACAGCAACGACTGGCTCACGAGCAACAGGCCGCAGATGAGAAAGCCGGCCCAACCGACGTAGGTGAGCGCTCTGCCCAGCCACGACCCGGTCGTATGCTGCACGATGATGCGCTGCGTCGGGCGATCGGGTCCCGTGGCGGCGGCGGTTCCGCCCGCTCCGGTCGCGGCGATTTCGGCCAGACGTTCGCTCAAGGGGGGCGGAAAATCGGTCGGGCGTTGGGCGGACTCGCCGGATGGGGAACGCGGCTGCTTGGGATCGGAGCCGGAACTCATGGCGTAGCTCCTGATTGTGGGGCATCGTTCTCACGCTCATTCTAGCGGCGATCGCCGTGCATTCCAGTTCACGGCGCTGGTGTTGCCACCGCATACGGCCAGCGGGTAAGCTATCGCCGCTGCCCGAGGCCGAACGTGCCATCCAGTGCCGCGGCAAGACAGGGAGACTCGGCGGCAAGCGCTAGCGCATTTTCGGGGAAAGGAGCCGCTCGGTGTTCGTCTGCGCGTCGACGGAGTGTTATCCCAGTCTGCCTCTGACCGAGGCGCTGTCCCGGCTTGTCGATCTGGAGTTTTCCAGCGTCGAAGTGGCGCTGCACGAGAACCTGCCCCAGCTCAAGCCCTCGGCCGTTGTGGCCAATCTCGAAAGCGCGGTCGCCAAGTGCCAGGAAACAATGCGGCTCGACGTGGTGGCCTACAGCGTCGAGACCGATGCCACCGGCGACGAGTTCTACCGGCAGTTCGCCGCCTGCTGCAAGCTGGCCAAGGCTACCAAGGTGGTGACCATCACCGTCGCCTCGGGCGAGTTGGGCACCCCCTTCAACGAGGAGGTCGAGCGGCTCCGCAAGCTGGTCGACATCGCGTCGCTCGACGGGGTTCGCGTCGCCATGAAGAGCCAGGTGGGACGCCTTTCCGAAGATCCCGACACCGTCACGGTGCTGTGCGACAACGTGCGCGGCCTAGGTATCACGCTCGACCCCACCCAATACCTGTGCGGGTCGCACGGCGGCAAAAGCATCGATCGGCTGATGAAGTACGTTTACCACGTGCACCTCCGCGACTCGACGAAAGACAAGCCGCAGGTGCGCGTGGGGCAGGGAGAGATCGAGTACGGGCGGCTGATTAACCAGTTGCGGATGGTCGACTACAACCGCGCCCTGAGCGTACACATCGCCGAGATGGAGGGCGTCGACCACATGGCCGAGCTGCGCAAGATGCGGCTGCTGTTGGAGAGCCTGCTGATCTGAGCGCCGTCGCTTCAATTCCCTCTCCCGTCTGGAGGTGAGTTGCGCCGGATCGAAGAGGGCACGCAGCTTTCTTGTCCTGCTACATGTGGTCAAGTCCGGCAAATCCCGCCGCCGCTGCGCCGTTCCTCGTTGCCGTTGCCGTTCGTGGCTGCTGTCGTTGCCGTATCTCGGCTCCAGCAATGGGAACACGTCAAGGAACGAAGCCTCACGGTGGCTGGCTGCCGCGGACGCCGCGCAGTAATTCTATCTGAGCGTCGGTGACGGAAATCACAATCGGCGACTTCGGGGCCTCACCCTCGACTTGGAAGTCGGAAAACAAGTTTGCCGCCATGCGCACCTCCTGCGAGCCAGGGAGGTCGGACACCCAGAATTGCCCCGCGGAATCGGGGCGCAAGTGAAAGTGCGCGAGCCCCTCGGCGTCGGTATTGTGGGCCAGCGACCAGACATTCTCGCCGCGATACATGCGCCGGACAGGAATGCCTTCGACGGGCATTCCCTGGGAATCGACCACGCGAGCAGTAGCCGGCAGACACGCCGCGAAGTGAAGGTCGCCGACTTCTTGGGTGGCTCGCTGATCGAGGAGAATGTCTTCGGCCGTGGTCGGAGCCCACTGGTCGTCGTACGGCGTTTCGAATCGAACCGACAGGTGGATGCCGGCGGGCACGAACACGGGTTGCAGCTCGTTGAGCGTCAACCAATGCACGTACTCGAATTCGCGGTCAGACGACTTGCCAGCGGCCTGAAACCGCTGGTACCAATCGGGCTGGTCCGTTTCGCTGGGCAACCACTGCGGCGAAACCGACAAGTGCTCGCCATCAAACACGGGGCGCACCAGGATTTTGGCGGCCGGGAACAACGGAAAATCGCCGATATCGACCCGGTGGCTGCGGTCTGGCTTGAGCGAGCCTACCCGCACCTTGAACGGAATCGTATGTTCGTTGAAGGCCATGATGCCGTAGAAATCCTGGTCGGGATGGCGAGTGATTGCAAACTGCCCATCACCATCGGTCCGCACTAGCCCCTGCACGCCGTAGAATTCCCTGAGCCGCTTGATGGCGGGGTGGTCGGGCGGTGGGTTGGAGGGAGTTTCTCGCAGCAGCTTCCAATCGTCGGCCGTCAATAGCGCCAGGTTGTTGTGCGACGTCGAGTTCCAGCCAATCACGATGGCCCCGGACACGGGATCGCCGGTCACGCCGTCGACGACGCGCCCGCCGTAGGTCAGTGCATGGGGCAACTCAAACGACAGTTCTTCCGGACTGTCCGCCGTAACGACGAGCGGCAGGAAATCAACGCTCTTGCCGCCAACAAACGACTCGGCCACGTACGTGCCGGGGATCAATTTTGAGCCCGATACGACGCTCTCCGACCCTAGATCGATCAGAAACCGCTCCCCACCCTGCCGGCCGTCGTATCGGACCCGCACCTTACGCAACTGTTCTGGATCGTCGATCCACCCGCCGCCCACCGCTTCGAATCGAAAACGATGAAAGCGTTCGGCCCGCGGTATTTCAATTTGCACGGGGGCAACGTTAGCGTAACGACCCGCCACCGGGAAGAACGAGTCGTCGCCCGGGACTGTGATTCGCAGCCCGAAACGGGAGTTGACGGGAATCAGTTTGCCCCGCTCCTGTTTGCGATCTTCGTTCGGCAGGTAAAGGGCAAACTGGCCATCGTGGTCGGACAGCACCTCAGCCGACGGATTGGCATTTTCGATCAGGCCTTCGCCGGGAGTGCGAACGTCCGTGCAACGCACGACGGCGCCGCTAGCGGGCTTCCCCTCCGATGTAACCAGCCGGCCTGTGATCGATCGCCGAAAAGCTTCGGTATCGCGGCGAACCAGCGGCATGCGAATGATTGATTGCTTACCTGTCGGGTCGACGTCGCACCGAGCCAATCCGTAGTCGGGATGCTCGACTGTGACGCGGGCCCTGATGTCGCCCTCGACGACTTCCGGGATAGCGATTCGGCCGGTTAGGTCCGACACGGAGGTCACACTCGGCGGCAGCTCACGGTCGACGAACGCGTCGGCCGGGACATGTGCCGCTTTCGAGAACGCCACTGTTGCTTTGGCGTTCGCGATGGGCAGCCCCACGGCGTCGACCAGGGTGTGCGTAAGTTTCGGCAGCGCATCGAGGATCAGCTTGGCTCGGAACGCGATTTCGGGATCGGGACTCATG
>CAYQAJ010000177.1:4515-10758 GCA_964415245.1 uncultured Pirellulaceae bacterium
CGACGGGCCCATTCTGCCATCGCCCGCCCACGTTGGCTACAGCAAGTTTACCGGCTTGTTACACAAGACACGCTCGCAACGGGAGGCGATGCCCTGGCGTCGTGGGACGACCGCGAGACGGCAATTAAGACGCGGCAGATGCGAATTCGGTTCCGCGGCTATCCGCCACCGCCAACGCGAGGCTCGATACCGAGTTCCGCAGACGGCGGCAACGGGGGCGAGCGGTTACTTCGCGCTTTCGTCTAACTCGCGCCGCAAGCCGGAGAGCGACTTCTCGATTGCGTCGAGCCGCTTGAGCACTTCGTCGAGGCGGCGTTCGATTGCCGCCGCGCCTTTCGCTTCGGGAGCTTTCTTCGAGGGGTACGCCTTCCCTTCGATCGCGGCTGGCTTGTGTTGCTTCGGCTCGATTTCGACTTTGATGCGGCCCTGCTTGGGATCCGCCTGCTTGAATTCGCGCACTTCGATACGGACGCCTTCGGGAGTGGCCCGATAAATGCTGTTCTCGCGTTTGATAGCCGGATTCTTCGCCTCCTCTTTGGGACTGTCCACCTTTTGCTCTTTCACCGCGCCCTTTTCCGGCGGTTTCTTCTTGCTCGCTTCCGGCTTTCGCAGCTCGATCCACGGCTGAGTTTTCACGCCGTCGGCCGAGCCGAATTGCTTGCCCAACAGCGGCGCCACCAGGCGGCGCACTTCTTCGGGCAGTCCGTCGAGCTTGTCCTCGGTGGCTTCGTACTTCTTGCCGTCTTTCTTGACAACGATGTGGGCGGGCTGGTCCCCTTTTTTCGTAATCATCAGGCTCGTATTCGACGGAAAACCGGCGAACTGCAGCTTCACTTTGGGCACCACGGCGCCCTCGCCCAGGACAATCACTCGACGCAGCGGCTTGCCTTCGCCCGCCTCCGCCAATTCCCCAATCAATCCGCTGAGTTCCGCCCGTTCTCCCGCGTTGCCGATCCATCGTTCGAGTTTCGCGCGTTCTTCCTTTAACGAGTCCGCTTCGGAAGCATTCTCGGCGAAGTGGTCCGGTCGCTTGCGGGGCGTCACGGTGAGTCCAACTTTCTTGCCGCCGCGCAGCAGATAGACGGCGACCGATTTGCCTTCCGACTTGTCGATGGCCTGAATCACGTCGTCGACGCTTGCGATCTCGGCGTCGCCCATCATCAGCAAAATGTCATACTGCTGGAGGCCGGCCTCGGCGGCGGGCGTTTCCGGCATGACGCTTCCCACCACAACGCCCTGTTCGATGTGCAACTGCGCTTTCAGAGCCGGTGTCACGTCTTCGCAGGAAATGCCGATCCAGAATCTGCCAGCCGACTGTTCGGACGTCAGGTCGATATCGGACGCCGCTTCCTGCACGGCCTGCTTGAGAAACTGAAGCGCCTTCTCCTGGGCCTTTTCGGTGGGCGACTCGTCGCTCTGCTGCGCGTAAAGCGCCACGACCGCGCTCAGTGAAATAGCGGCGACCGCCACCGCGGCGATCGAACGAATTTGGTAACTGGTTCGCATGACACTGGGCTCCTGCATGAAGGAATTGGTTTCCCTTGATTGACGCGGCGTCGCTCCTGCCCGTCAGCCAACAACTGACAACGGACAACTGGCCCGTTACGCGCGGTCGCCGTTGGCTCCCGGCTAAACGTGCCGCTCTCAACTCTCACCTCTCCGCTTTCCGCTTTCCCCTCGCTCATTGATACGACACTGGACTCACCGCGACAACCTCAACCTACTCCGCCGCGCGGCGTAATCCGAGGGGACCAACACTGGACGGGGAATCGGCCCGTGGTTCATAATACGCCGTCTGCGATTCATCATGAGCCCCGATCGAATCGGCCGAGGAACGGAGCGCAGCCGGCCACAATCGAATCGGGAAGGCCCACCGACAGTAGTCGATGGGCTGGGGGAAGTCGTCGCGACGCAGAACTTTCCGCTCTTTAGTGTGTGTCTCTTTCGATGGAGTTTTGTTCATGGGATTTGCCCCGCGAAGACTGCCTGCGGCCGTGGCGTGCTCGGTGCTGCTGGCAACGCTTGTGTTAGCACTGTCGCCGGCTGAAGGACAGCTATTGCGGCGCCGCGCGATCCGTAACCGAGCCCGAACCGCTCGATTCGAAGCAGACAACCGCCAGGGAGAAATGAGCATGGAAACGACGCCGTTCGGCAAGACCGCCGAGGGAAAGGAAGTCAAACTCTTCACGTGCACGAACGCCAGCGGATCGATTCTCGAGCTCACCGATTACGGTGCGAGTGTCGTCTCGGTGGAAGTGCCCGACCGCGACGGCAAGCTGGCCAACGTGAACCTCGGCTTCGACAAGCTCGATGGTTACCTGGGCCAGCATCCCTTCTTCGGTGCGACCGTGGGACGGTTTTGCAACCGTATTGCCAATGGACGCTTCACGCTCGACGGAAAGGAGTATCAACTTGCCACCAACAACGGCCCGCACCACCTGCACGGCGGCGACAAGGGTTTCAACCGCTACGTGTGGACGAGCGAGCCGATCGTGGGTGCCGATGGCGTCGGGGTTCGCTTCACCCACACGAGCCCCGACGGCGACGAGAATTATCCCGGCACGCTTCGCATGACTGCCACGTACACGCTCACCAACAACAACGAGCTGCGCATCGAGCTATCGGCCGTGACCGACAAGCCAACCGTATTGAATCTCACCAACCACAATTACTGGAATCTTGCCGGGGCGGGCTCGGGCAACATCCTCGATCACGTGCTCACGCTCGAAGCCGACAAATATCTGCCGGTCGACGACACCTTGATCCCCACCGGCGAGCTGGCACCGGTGAAAGGCACACCGTTCGACTTCACCAAAGCCACGGCGATCGGCTCCCGCTTCGATCAGCTCAAAGGGGACCCGACCGGCTACGACCACTGCTACGTGCTTCGCGGGCAGGACGGAAAACTATCGCTGGCCGCGCGGGTGAAGGACCCCAAGAGCGGCCGCGTGATGGAGGTGTACACCACCCAGCCGGGCGTGCAGCTTTACACGGGCAACTTTCTCGATGGCAGCGAATCGAACGGTGGCAACAAGCAGCACGAGGGGTTCTGCCTGGAGACGCAACACTACCCCGATTCGCCCAACAAGCCGGAGTTTCCCACCACGGTGCTGCGGCCCGGCGAGGAGTTTCGCGCGGTGTCGGTGTTCCGGTTTTCGACCGAACGATAGCGCGGCGCGTGTGCTGGATGAGGCAGGTTTTCAGTTTTCAGCGTTCAGTTTTCAGTCGGACAGAGAGGGACGGAAAGGCTGCCGGACTTACACCGGTCGGAAACCCGGTTCTCGCCGGTGTTGTCGCGGGAACCAAGCGGATTCACTGACAATACAACGGATTACGGACAACTGACAACGGACCTCCTCCGACTGAAAACTGACAACTCTCCGCTACAACCCCGGCACTCGCGACACCTGGTTTCCGCCGATGCGGCGTACCAGCCGCCGCACTTCCAGCACGCTCAGCGTCGCCAGCACGCGCTGCACGGGCAGCCCGCTTGTGACCGCCACTTGATCGATCGACGTGGCATCGATCTCGATCGCATCGAGCACCTGCCGCTCCTGCTCGTTGAGCTGCAGCTCGGCCGGGTGCCGCACTTCGCGTCCGTCGCGGTCGCGGGCCGGCTCGACCAGCGGGCCCAGCTCTTCCAGCACGTCGTCGACGCACGACACGAGCCGCGCGCCATCGCGGATCAGGCCGTGGCATCCCCGCGACATACGGCTGTCGACGCGACCCGGCACGGCGAACACCTCGCGATTCTGTTCCATGGCGTGCCGCGCGGAGATGAGCGCCCCCGAGCGATCCGCCGCTTCAACGACGATTAACCCGAGGCTCAAACCCGTGATGAGCCGGTTGCGCTGGGGAAAAGTGCCGCTCAAGGGCTCGCGCCCCGGCGGCGCTTCGCTCAAGATGGCGCCGTGACTGGCGACCGCTTCGGACAGCTCCTTGTGCTCGGGCGGAAAGATGTTGAGCAGTCCGCCGGCCAACACCGCCAGCGTGCGGCCGCCCGCTTCGAGTGTGCCACGATGCGCCGCCGCGTCGATGCCGCGGGCCAGGCCGCTCACTACGGTGAGCCCGGCCCGCGCCAATCCAGCCGCCAGCCGCTGGGCCTGATCGAGGCCGTATCGCGTGGCGTGCCGCGTTCCTACGATGGCCACCGCCAGCGCGTCGTTGGTCAGCAGCGTGCCTTTCACAAACAGCACGGCAGGCGGATCGGGAATCTCGCACAGCAGGCGCGGATACTCCGGGTCGGCGCGTGTCAGAACGGTGATTTCGTTCTGGCGGCACAGTTCCAGCTCCGCAGCCGGGTCGAGCGTCTCACGGGCCTCGACAATCTGGCGACACAGCTTGGGCCCGACGCCTCGCACTTCGCGCAGCTCCGCCGGGCTCGCCGCCAGCACGGCCTGCGGCGTGCCGAATCGCTCCATGAGCAGCTTGTAGGTGCGCGGGCCGACGTCCGGGATCAGCGAGAGGAGCAGAGTAGCCTGAAGCGAATCGTCCGGCGGGGGCGCGTCGTTATGGGCCAACTCATTCACTGCGGCGACCTCCCCGCCAGGCAACGCATCGCTAATCCCGAGCACGTGCCGTTACCGTCATACCCACGAAGGCGGGAATCCAGGCGCGGGCAGACACGGACCTGCACGGACAATCACGGACGAATACGGACAAGCAAGGACGATTATAGAAGGCCAGCAACGCCAGCGTTAGGCGCCTCTCGAGGCCTCCAACACTTCGCGTACGAGTTGTTCACTCACATCGGCGACCAGCTCCACGTGGCCCATTTCGGTGGGGAGCACAAAGTTGAGCTTACCCTGCCGGGCCTTTTTGTCGTGGCGCATTGCTTCGACCAACTCTTGCGAATCCATCTTTGGCACCGCCACCGGCAGGCCGAGCTTCGCAAGCAAATCAACTTGCCGCCGCGTCACCTGCGCATCGCATCTACCTAATCGCTCCGCCAGCCGCGAGGCGCAGATCATGCCGATGGCCACTGCTTCGCCGTGCAGCAGCGCGCCGTATCCGCCGACCGCTTCGATCGCGTGGGCGAAAGTGTGCCCATAGTTGAGCACGGCGCGCCGGCCTGTCAACTCGCGCTCGTCCTGCTGGACCACGTCGGCCTTGAGGCGGCAGCACCGCGCGACGATGGCGGGGAGCGTCGCGGGATCGCGCTCCGCAATCTCCTTGGCGCTCTTTTCCAAGTCCGCGAACAACTCGGCGTCGAGCGCCGCGCCGTATTTCACCACCTCGGCCAATCCGGCGCGATACTCGCGCATCGGCAGCGTGGCCAGCACGTCGGTATCGATCAGCACGGCGGCCGGCTGCCAGATGGCCCCCACCATGTTCTTGGCGCCCGGCAGATTGACGCCGACTTTCCCTCCCACGCTGCTGTCGACCTGCGCCACCAGCGTCGTGGGAACCTGTACCAACGCCAAACCGCGGGCGTATGTGGCGGCGACGAAACCGGCCAGGTCGCCCACTACTCCGCCACCGACGGCCACAACCACGGTATTGCGATCGGCCCCGTGTTTCAGCAATTCGCGCCAAAGCGCGTCGGCCCTCTCGACCGATTTGCTCTTCTCGCCCGGCTCGACGGAAAGCACGTCAACCCGCGTTTTGGCACGTCGCAAACTCTCGGCCACGATCGCCGCGTGCGTAGCCTCGACGTTCGTATCGGTGACGACAGCAGCGTGCGGCGCGCCGACGGTTTTTGCGACCCGTTCTCCGGCGAGCGGCAGCGTGCCCGCGCCGATCTCAATGTCGTAGCCGCGCTCGCCCAGCGCGACGCGAACGACATTGGCGGCTGGCGCGTTCATAAGGCGAAAGTTTCGACATCGAGGACGGGCTCAAACGCTGCTCTGCAGCCGCTCGACGTCTTCCCGCGTCACGGTGATCTGGCGGCAAAAGCCCGTGTGCATGCGGACGTATTCGAGCTGCGAGCAGCTTTTGGGGTCGCCGTGCAGCGCCTCTTCGATGCGCTGTTTTTCGGCCGATTCGAGCTCGTCGAACTCCTCGGGCCAGACGGTGGCCGTTTCGACGATGAGGGCTTCGCGATAGGGATCGAACTTGTCGGGCATGGATCGACCTGGCCGCCTGGTGATGCGGCCACCAATTGACGTCAGCGGGTAGTGCGCAGCAGTATACTGTCCAGCTTCGGTCAGACAAGTAGGTCCCGTCTGCCGGACGGGACCTTCGTAGTGGCGTCTCTCTCGACCTGCGTTGTGGCCGGTCTCCCGACCGAGCCACTGCGTTGTG
>CAYQAJ010000178.1:0-3149 GCA_964415245.1 uncultured Pirellulaceae bacterium
GAAGTGTTCCGCAAAAACTGCGCCGCCTGCCATCAGGTGGCAGGAATCGGCCACGCCATTGCCCCCAACCTGGCCGCCATGCGTGCTCGCGGCGCCGAAGCAATTCTCACCGCCGTGCTCGACCCCAATCGCGAAGTGAACCCCCAATACCTGAACTATGCACTCGTCACGCAGGATGGCCGCGTGCTCAGCGGCATGATCGAAAGCGAATCGGCCACCACCATCGTGCTGCGTCGGGCCGATGGGGCCGGCGACACCGTGCTCCGCATCGACATCGACCAACTCAAAAGCACCGGCCAATCCCTCATGCCCGAGGGCCTCGAAAAAGAAATCGACCCACAGGCCATGGCCGACCTGCTATCGTATCTGCTCGCGCCGTGATGGCGACCATACGACTACTTCGCCAGCGACGGCGTTGGGGCGATGATGCTGCCGCGGTTGATGCTGTCGATGAGTTGCCGCAGGCGGCCCAGGTTGCGGCGGTTGAAGTGGAAGACGAGGCGGGGCAGGGCAGCGATTTCGAGTTCGTCGGCCTCTTCGGGCAATGCGTCGCGGAGGCGGAAGCTGCCGCTGTTGACGATGTCGGCGAAGTGCAGGTTGATGTCGGAAAGCAGCACCGGCGTTAGCGCTTCCTTCAGCCGCAGCACCAGCTTGCTTTTCACGTACCGCATGCTGTGGTACACGCGAAAGAAGCCGAGCACCTCGTCGACCGCCTCTTCGCAGCGGTCGGTGATGCGGTAGAGGGAAAAGTCTTCTTCCGCAATCATGCCGCGGTTCAGGAGGTTCTCGACGAGAAACTCGTGCAGCGCTCGCCAGTACGTGCCGCCCGGTTCGTCCAACAGCACCAGCGGCACCATGTCGCGCTTGCCGGTTTGCAACAGCGTGAGCACTTCCATGGCCTCGTCCAACGTGCCGAAGCCGCCCGGCAGGCAGACCACCGCGTCGCACTCTTTCACGAACATGAGCTTGCGCGTGAAAAAGTATTTCATGTGGACCAGCTTGGGGTCGCCGGCGATCACGGGGTTGGCCGCCTGCTCGAAGGGGAGCATGATGTTGAGCCCCATCGAGTGCTCGCGTCCGGCGCCGCGGTGCCCCGCTTCCATGATGCCGCTGGCCGCGCCGGTCACCACGAGCCAGTCGCTCCTGGCCATGGCGCGTCCGAAGGCCACCGCCTGCTGATAAGCGGGCTCGTCGGGCGTGGTGCGGGCCGAGCCGAATACGGTGACCTTGCGATGCTGCCGATAGGACGAAAAGACCTTGAAGGCATAGCGGAGCTCACGCAACGTGCGGCTGAGAATTTTCAGGTCACCGCGGGAAGGGCCGTCGCTGGCCAACTTGTCGGCTGAGTCCTTGATCCGGCCGATTAAATCGTCGACCTGGGCGCTTCGCCCGCTGGCGACCGAGTCGGTGCTGGCGGTCGTTTCGGCGCCCGGTGTGCCCGTGGTACCGTGGGAAGGGGAAAGACGATCGTTCACTCAAAACTCCTGCTGGGTGTGCCGGCGCGAATCAGGCCATGCTCGCCGCTTCCGCGGCACTGGCCGAAGGGAGAAGGGGCAGGCAGCCCGCGGCGTCGAACGACGCACAGCGGCGGCACTTGCTATTATACGTCGCCTGACCCGGCCGAACATTGCAATCGGCAGCCGCGAAGCATAAAGCAGGCATACGCCAGGGCTTTGCGAGGGCATGCAGCGGACGTAGAGGCCGCCACGCACAGCACGAGCGCGTTCCGGAAGCGACACCGACAACATCGGCAGCGCAACGGAGTACCGCGCCCGATACAATACGAGCCGCTCGGGCGCAGCGCGAGAAAAACGAGCGTCGGGGGGCAACTCGCTCAGGCCGAGGGACGCCGGAAGTGCCGGTAGGCCAACAGCACTTCGTACAGGTCCTGGGAAATGGCGATTTCTTCCTCTTCGAAGTCGCTGAGCCACGCCTTGCGCGACAGCACCGCGTCGGCGAGAAGGGGAAGAACCTCGCCCAGGGGCACGCGAACGCCGGCCGGCTCGGCGACCGACAATTCCGTGGTTTCGCACTCTGCGTGGGGGCCGAAGTATACGCGAAGTTTGGGACTTGCCATCGAATCCTTCCTCAAGCTGACGGCCGTTCCGAACGCATCAGGCGCCAAGGGAAACCGGCCAAACCTACCCCCGCTTACTGAAAGCCAGCGGTGCAAGCACTGCGCTGCCCTGCGCGTACGCTTGCCTGTTATCTCGCGCTACGTATCGGCATCGCGGGTCGACCAACTTTCATCTGCCCGCCGGAAAACTCCGATTTTCCTGCGCAGACGCGCTCACACGACAAGTCGCGCAAACCCGGCCGACCGCGGTAGGAAAGACGGCACAGGCAATCCGGGCAGAAAGTCGCGAATGTCGCGGGGCAGGGCACCTGGGCAATCCTTGACAACAGCGCAGCGACGCGCTAGATTGCGGTCCTGTGAAGGCAAGGCAGGCCAGCACGTTGCGCCGCTTCGCCGCGGCCCCTTGTTCGCTGAGGATTGGATTGAGACCACGTTATGGTCCCTGATCGAGAGCAGGTGGCCCGACGGCTCGGTCTGCCGTTCGACAAGGTCCAGCGCACGATCGAGCTGCTCGACGAGGGCAACTCGGTCCCCTTCATTACGCGCTATCGCAAGGACCAGACGGGCGGGCTGGACGAAGAGCAGATTCGCCGCATCCAGGTCACCACGACTCGCCTGCGGATGCTGGCCGAGCGCAAGGCGACCATCCTCAAGTCGATCCAGTCGCAAGGCAAGCTGACCGACGAGCTGGCTCGGCTCATCGACGAGGCCGACTCGCCGCGCCGGCTCGAAGATCTGTATCTCCCCTACAAGCCCAAGAAGCAGACGCTGGCCACGATCGCGCGGCAGCGTGGGCTGGAGCCGCTGGCGCGGGAGATTCTCGAGGCGGACAAGGCCGCGCTCGATCTGGCGGCGCGGGCGGCGGACTTCGTCTCGCCCGACAAGCAGTTGCACACCTTGGCCGACGTGCTGGAAGGTGTCGGACACTTGTTGGCCGAGCGGTTCAGCGAGAACGCCGAGCTGCGGGGACGGCTGCGCGATCTCGTGTGGCGCAAGGGGATGCTCGTGTGCGCCGGGGTCGAGGCGGCGCCGCGGAGCGCGAAACCGCAAGCGGAGGAAGCGGGTGATGCGG
>CAYQAJ010000178.1:3249-7525 GCA_964415245.1 uncultured Pirellulaceae bacterium
ACCCCCGAATCGTCGAGCGAGCCCGCTGGGGAAGCCCCGGTCGAAACTCCCTCGCAAGCGGCGCCCGAACTGCCGGCGAAACCGCAAGCGAAGGCGTCCAAGCGGGACGCGAAGCGAAAAAAGCTGCTGCACGCCTATCACGACTATCTCGACTATCGCGAGTCGCTGACACGCATTCCGCCGCACCGCATCCTGGCAATCAACCGCGGTCAGCGCGCCTCGGCGCTGCGAGTTCGCATCGAAGTCGACAGCGAGCTGCTGTTCGAGGAGGCTGCGCGGCTGCTCGTGCCGACGGATCATCCGCACGCCGATTTCTTGCGCACGTGTGCCCGCGACATGCTCCACCGTCTCGTGCTCCCCGCCCTGGAGCGCGAAGTTCGCCGCGAACTGACCGAGTTGGCCGAAGACCACGCCGTCGAGGTGTTCGCCCGCAACTTGCGCAAGCTGTTGTTGCAACCGCCGCTTTGCGGCCGGCGCGTGCTGGCCATCGACCCCGGCTTCAAGAGCGGGTGCAAACTCGCCGCCCTCGATGAGTTCGGAAACGTATTGGGTCACGAAGTGATTCACATCGTGGGCAACCCGCAGCGTCAGCGCCACGCCCGAGAGCGCATTGCCGATCTGGTGCGCAAGCATGAGCTGAGAGTGATTGCCATCGGCAACGGTACCGGATGTCGGCAGGCCGAGCACTTGTGTGCCGATACCATCGCTTCGGAGCTGGCGGATTGCGACGTTGCTTATGTGATCGTCAATGAAGCGGGGGCCAGTGTCTACTCGACGAGTCCGCTGGGTCGCGAAGAGCTGCCGCAGTGCGACGCGGCGCTGCGCAGCGCCGTTTCGATCGGCCGCCGCTTGCTCGATCCGCTGTCGGAGCTGGTGAAGATCAACGCGGCCAACATCGGCGTCGGCCTTTATCAGCACGACCTGAAGGCACGGCACTTGCGCGAGTCGCTCGACGCGGTGGTCGAGTCGTGCGTCAACTATGTCGGCGTCGAGGTGAACACGGCCAGCCCGGCATTGCTCGGCTACGTGTCGGGGCTGAATCAGCTCACGGCTCGGCGGCTGTATGAATACCGACAGGAGAACGGCCCCTTCAAGAATCGGGAGCAGCTCAAGGAGGTGCCGGGAATCGGCGAAGCGTCGTTCGTGCAGGCGGCGGGCTTTCTGAAGATCAGCGACGGCGATAATCCACTGGACGCGACCTGGATTCACCCCGAGAGCTACGATGCTGCCGGGCGTCTTCTGGACAGCCTGGAAATCACGGTGTCGGACCTGATTCCGGTCCCTGTGGCTGTCAGCGCCACTGCGCCGATTGTCGCGCCTGCGTCGGACGCAACGCCACTTGGTGGAGCCCCCACGGAATTGTCACCAATAGTGGAGATGGTGGATGGTTCGTCCGATGCTTCGGCGGCTGCGGCTTCCCCCGATGTTGCCGATTCGCAGCCCCATCTCGCACCGGACGCTAAGCCCGATTCCCAGACGGATTCGTCACCGGCCGCATCGACGGGTGAAAGTGTCGAGGCGCTCCCCGGCCCGATTTCGGCGATTGCGCCCGATCCGGTCGCAAAGCCCGAGCCGGCCAGTCAGCCCGACGCACCGGCGAGTCCCCCGGCTGCTTCAACAATGCCCACTACGGCAGATACTGCCGATGGCCATCGCGCCGTGCGGCAGCCTTCTCCGGCAATTGCCCAGCGACTGGCTGGAGTCGACGTAGCCGAACAGGTGCGCAAGCTGGACATCGGTACGCTTTTGCTGAAAGACCTTCTCCACGCGCTAAGTCGCCCGGGCCGCGATCCCCGCGACGATCTTCCCGCCCCCGTGTTGCGGCGCTCCGTGCTGAAGCTCGAAGATCTCAAGCCGGGCATGGACCTTACCGGCACGGTGCGCAACGTGGTCGACTTTGGCGCGTTCGTCGACATCGGGCTGAGCGACTGCGGCCTGGTACACATCAGCCGCATGGCGAATCGCTACGTGCGCGATTTGCACGAATTGGTGAGCGTGGGCGACGTGATACGGGTGTGGGTCGTCGAGGTGGACAAACAGAGGCGGCGGGTGTCGCTATCGGCCATCGATCCCAGCACTCCGCAAGAGCCGCCGAGCCGGCCCGCGAGAGAATCGCGAGGAGGCCGGGCGTCGCGCACCGCCGCGGGCGCTGTTGCTACCTCCGCCGGTACTCCCGCAGCCGCGACCGACGGCCACCGGGCGCGGCGAGAAAGGCGGCCCACCGGCCAAAAAGGCCCGCACTTCCGCGGCGGCGCGGGCAAGCGCGGTCAGCCGTCGAAGGGGACCCGCTCTCATTCCCGCTCCGCCAAACCACGCCCCGTCACGCCGATCACCAAAGAGATGGAAGAAGGAACGGCCCCCTTGCGCTCCTTCTCCGATTTGATGCAGTTCTGGGAGAAGAAGCATACTTCGGAAGACGAGAAGGACAGCGGCTCCTGATGCAGCGACCGCACGCCATGGACTTTGAACAACGACTGCAGAAAGCGATCCAGCGCGGTCAGCGGCGGCGCGACGAGCAACTGCGCGAAGCGGAGGCGAAGGCCGGCGACGACGGAGAGGTGAGGCGGCTGCACTCCCAGTACCGCCTCGCTCTTTCCGAGCACATCGAAGAGTGCATGACCCGCATGCCCAACCACTTCCCGGGCTTTCAGTTCGAGACAGTGTTCGGCGAGCGCGGCTGGGGTGCCGCGTGCAGCCGCGACGACCTGCAGGTTGGGCCCCGTGGACGCCGCGCTACTCAGTACAGCCGCCTGGAAATCACGGTGCGACCGCTGAGCGAGGCACACATTCTCGAAATCGGCGCCAAGGGCACGATCCGCAACAAGGAATCGTTCCTGCGGTCGCACTACGACCGGCTGGAGGACGTCGACCTGGATCACTTCTTGGCGCTCATCGACCGCTGGGTGCTCGATTATGCCGAGCTGTACGCGGCGAATGTATGAAGTGGGCTGCCACGCGCGAGAATGCGGGACCGCGACTCTTCCGTAACAGGTTGTCAGCGCGCCGCCGAGGAGGCTATTCCGCCTTGGGGCGGCAGTACGATAGCGCCAACAGCGCGTAACCGGTGGCGAGATTCGAGTCGCCTTCGAGCCAGCGCGAGTTGGTGTTGACCCAGGATCCGTCGTCGCTCTGCCGACGCGCTAACTCCTCGACCAGCTCGGCACGCCAGTTGTGCTTGTTCCCCTGTTCGTCGACGACTACGTCCTCGCCCATGGCGTCGAGCGCCTTGGCGAAGGTGTGATAGTAGTAGTACAGACCGGAGTCGCCCATGCCGGGATTCGATGTCAGGTCGTAATGCTTTGCGATCCACTCGACAGCACCCTTTACGCGCGGGTCGTCCTCCTTCACACCGGCGTAAATCATGCTTTTGAGACCGGCGTAGGTCATCGAAGCGTAGCTCCGCAGCCCGCCATTCTCGGTCGGGCCAGCCTCACTCACGCCGCCGGCAGCGGGGGTGTAATAGAAGCCGCCGTCGGGATTCTTGGCAGCAAAGGGCGTGGTGTTGTGCTCGGTTTCCAGGTTCTGGCAACGCGACACAAAGATGAGCGCCCGCTGGATCGCCTCGCTGTCGGCATCGTTGCCCACGGCAACGAGGGCGTCGACCATGAACGACGTGTTCGATAGATCGGGCCGCTTGTGGCGACCATAACCGCCGCCGCCGTACTCCATGTCGGTGCGCGTCTTTCCTTCGCCCTCATCCCACTGCATCCCATTGACGAACGCCTCTGCCGCCTTGAGCAGGTCCGCGTACCGGCCATCGCCGTTGGCCTCGGCGAAACACATCATGGCCAGGCAGGTTTCGTAGTTGCGGTAATTGGACCCTTCCTGGTAGATGCCACCGTCGTCGCGGATGAACCCCTTCAGGAACTTGAGGCTCTTGGAAACGATGGGGTCGTCGGCAGAGCGCCCGCTACGCAGCAAAGAGGTCGTAATCAGCGCCGTGACGCCGGGTCCCGAAGCGGAGCTGAACGAGCCGTCGTCGGCCTGTCCCTTGGTTGAAAGGAAGCTCACTCCCTTACTCACCAATTCTTCCACCTGGCGCTGGTCGACTTTCGACGGTTCCTGCGCACCGGCCGACGCCGACAGAAACGTGGCAGCACACGCAACGGCGACTCCCATCAGGCAACGACAAATCGAACGTGCCATGGCCTCAATTCCCTAATTTGAACAATTCCGCATTTCCCCTTTGCTTTTTCAGTCTTGGCCAGCCGTACGGCGGCGGGCACAAAGGGCATCAGCCCCCATCTGGCTAGGTCACACGCTGGATGCGGCACCC
>CAYQAJ010000178.1:7625-10692 GCA_964415245.1 uncultured Pirellulaceae bacterium
GGCACAAAGGGCATCAGCCCCCATCTGGCTAGGTCACACGCTGGATGCGGCACCCAGGCCGGGCCACAGCGTCGGACCGCGCTACCACTCTATTGTAGCGGCCGGCTGTGGGCCGCGAAACTGCGCACGGCCGGCTCCCAGGTACCGGCGAAACCGCCAGCGACCCGGGTGGTCTCGGCAGACCTCGGCGCTCCTAGGTCCGTCCGTGGGCGGCCCATCGCGGGGCAACCTTGGCGGCCGGTCAGGAAAGCACCGCCAGGATATCGTCTTCGCTGACGATCAGTAGCTTCTCGCCGTCTACCTCCACCTCCGCACCACTGTACTTCTGGTACAGCACACGGTCGCCTTCCCCTACCTGGTGGGACGCACGACCGCCATCGCGAAGCAAGCGTCCGTCGCCTACCGAAAGCACCTTGCCTTCCTGAGACTTTTCTCGACCCGCTTCGGGCAGGATGATGCCGCCCGAAGTCTTGTCCTCGGCCTGCACCGGCCGGATCACGACCTTGTCGCCCAGGGGAACCACTCTCATGTTGCAACCTGCCTTGACGGCGTGCGAGGACGATCAAAACGAGAACCAGCCGCCGTGCTCCCCTTGGGCTTCCAGGCCGACGTGATTCTCTCACGCTCCGGGTGCTCGTTCAAGTGACAGCATCGTCCGCGATGTGGCGGCATCGCTGGCGTAGCGGGCCACGGAGGCCGCGCCCCGTGGCCGATTTCGTCATTTCGGGCGGCCCGGTCCTGCATTTCATTTCAACTCGCGCCGGCGGCGTGCCGATTTTAGAAGCTGGATAAGGTGCACCGTTTCTGCCGGTTATCGGGATCGGCCAGCCCCCCAACAAGCCTGGTGAGGGCGGATTGCTAGCGCTGTGTCCGCGCTGGAATCGCGCCGCCAGAGTCCCGTCCCATCGCGCAGCGGGCTTGGATCAAGCCATGTCGGATAAAACGACTACCTCGCAGCACGTTGCCGGGGGCCCCGTCCGTGGCGGTCCGATCGCCACGACGCGGGTCGATGCACCGCATGCGCCCCCCGCGCCGCCGGAGCATGCGTTTCCGGACGACCCGGCTGAGTGGTCGCCCGCGCCCGGCGTCGATGCGTCGGCGGTCGAAAACGCCGAACAGATGTTCATTCAGGCGGGCCAGCTCGCGGCCCTGTTGCAGCGCCGGCAGCGCGAGCTCGACCGGCGGGAGGCCCAGCTTCACGCGCGATCGGCCCGGCTCGAGGAAGAGGTACGCGAGCTGCGCCTGTGGCATCACGAGAAGGAGGCCGAACTGACGGACCGCCAGCGAGTGCTCGACGAGCAAGACGCGGCGCTCCAAAAGCGCGCGGCGGCCGCCGAGGCGGCGGAGACGAGACGGCGGCAAATCGAACAGCAATGGGGCGAGCGGGAACGACAGCTCGACCGGCAACAGAAAGAGTTCGAACGGCAGCACGCCGGGACACTCGGGCTCCAGAAACAGCTCGAGCGTGCGCAGCAGGCCCTTGTGCAGCAAACGGGCGAACTGGAACATCAGCGCCGTGCCTTCGAGGAAAAGGCGCGGCAGTTCGCCGAGGGATCGAAGTCGTCGCGGCAGTGCCTGCTCGAAGCCGAGAAGACGCTGCGCGAGCAGCACGAGAAAGCCGAGAACGAGCGCCGCGCGCTGTCCGCCGAAAAGGAGCAGCTTCTCGAGCGAGCTCGGGTCGAGCACGCCGCAGTCTTCAGGCAGCAACAGCAGCACGAAACCGAGCTGGAGATCAAACGCGAGCAGCTTGTCCGACGCAGCGAGCAATTGCGCCGCCGCTCGGCCGCGCTCGATCAGCTCGAACAGGATATCGGCCGCCGCCATCGCGAGACGCTGGAAGCTCGATTGGCCGCCGAACAGCTCAACCAGCGGCTACGCGGCGATGCGGAATCCGAAGAGGTCCAGCGCTACGAGCGCGAAATCGACGACGCAATCCGCCAGTCGTACGAGCACCTGGAAGCCCGGCGCGTGCAGCAGCGCGCCGAGCTAGCCGAGGCGGCGGCCCAGCTCGACATGCGACTCGACGAGCTCGAACCAAGGCGCCGCGAATTGGCAGCCTGGCTCGCCCAGCAATCGCGGCAGCTCGACGATCGCCGCGAGCAATGCGCCCGGCAGCAGAGAGAATTGGACGAACGCCTGCGACAATGCGTCGAGCGCGAAGCCGCCTGGCGCCGGGAGCGGGGCGAACTCATTGCCCAGGTTCGCCGCCTCGAAGCGACGGTCGAATCGGCGAAAGTGCCGGGCGCCACATAGGACCGGATTCGCGCTCGCGGTGGGCGCGGAACCGCTCCTGCGGCACTCGATCTCGCAACAGGCCGACTCTCGTGACGCGGTCGGGGGCGCCGCCGATCGGAACGAAAAAGGGCGCCCCTTCTCGCGAAAGAAAGGACGCCCAGGATTCGTGGTTCGTCGATCGCCTTCGTCGAATCGCGACGAGCTTCTTATTGCTGATCGACCTGAGCGGTTTCACCGGGACTGGGAGACGCGGGAGTCGCATTCTCCTTCGCCTCCTCGGCGCGCACGTTCGCGACCCTTGCGGCGCGAAGAGCCAACATCAACTCCGGCCGCGAGAACCACTTCTCCACGGTGCCGTTGAGGTGAACCGCGCGATCCTTGGCGGCCAGCTCTTCCCATGTCAAGTCGTTGGCGATGTGCCAGGCGGCTGCCTGCGCCGTGTTTTGCGGAATCTCGCCGCGACCGAGCATCTTGCAAACCTCCACGACTTCGGCGTTCTTCGTGAACGAATCGATGGGAATCAAAGCGTAAGCAACGTTGGGCGAGGGATCGCGCTTGCCGTGTTCGAGGCAAACGGCGTCGATCTTGAATCGGCGAATGCGGTCGGGCGCTACGTTCATGAATCCGCCGCCGAACCCGCCGCCGCCCATGCCACCCATGCCCATGCCACCCATGCCCATGCCACCCATGCCACCCATGCCACCCATCATGCCGCCCATGCCGCCCATACCCATGCCCATTCCCATGCCGCCCCCCATCCCCATGCCGCCCATGCCTCCGTAGCCACCCATGCTGCTCTGGATCGGCAGCACCAGGTCGGCCACCGGATAGA
>CAYQAJ010000179.1:0-10676 GCA_964415245.1 uncultured Pirellulaceae bacterium
CGACCTGCCGCACGAGGATGGTGCCCGCGGAGACGGTCTGGCCGCCGAAGCGCTTGACTCCCCTCCGCTGGGCGTTGGAGTCGCGCCCGTTGCGGCTGGAGCCTTGTCCTTTTTTGTGAGCCATGACGATTCTCCCTGAACTGCTGCGCCCGTCGAACACGAAGCGGGAGGGTTCAGATACCAGTGTTCAGTTTCCCGTGCAGACTGTGCGTCATGCAACTGACAACTGACCACGGACAACTGACAGGGCACATGGACTACCGCCCCCGCGCGAAAGACGCGACGACCCGCCGCCGGTCGAGCCCGGAATGTTACCGGTAAATCCAGAGATAATCAAGCGGGTTGGTGAAGACGATCTGGCGGCTGACCACGTCCCAATAGGGGGCTTCGGAGCGGAGCCGGAAGGTGTGCTGGTCGCCTCCGACGTTGCCCGTGAACTCCCACTCGCCCCCCTTTACGGTGGGCGTGACGAAGACGTTGGCCGGCAGATCGATCCCCGCGTTGGCAAAGAGAGCCTTGAGCGAGTCGGGCAAACGGCCGTTATCCATCTCTTCGATGTCGGGCGAATCGAGGGTTTCGTCCACCGCGGAGGTGTGGAAAATCTCAACGGACTTCTCCCCCGATAAGTCGTAGGCGACGAGCTGCGGACCCTCGATTTGGAACTGCCTGAGGATTCGCGCTTGTTCGATCTGGTTGGTTACGATCGGCACTCCGTAGCGGATTTCTTTCTCGTGTTCGAGCACCGAATCGCCGGGCCGCCAGAAGTTCAATTGGAGCGTTTTGTAGGTGTACCGCCGCGTGCCGTCGCCCATGTCCTCGAAGCGGAAAGCGTTGGTGAGCCCCTGCACGTAGATCGAGAGGTAGTCGGTGCGGGGGTCGATGTCCTCCCACAGCACGTAACCCCACACGCTGCGGTCGGTGCGATCGTCGCTGAGAGGGATCTCGGTCTGCATCATCTCGACCGAGTTGAGGAAGTTGATGCTGGGATCTTCGCGCTCGCGGATGGCTTCTCCGGCGATGGGGAGCAGGCGGTCGAGATAGGCTTTGCGCTCGTACGTGCCATCGATGAGTACCTGGCATTCCAGCACGAAGTGGGGGTAGAACCGCACCGGGAAGTCGACCGGCTCGGTGGTGTACGTTTTGTGGCCGAAGGCGTCGTTCTGGGCGACGGGGTGGAGGTGCCCGCCGTTGTTCTTCACGCGGTACACCATGTACCACAGGTGCTTGCGCTGCATCTTGCCGGTGACCTGGGGGATGTCGACTTCAATCATCCGCAGCGGCTTGAAGGCGAACTCCAGCGTCCATACGTCGTGACGCAGGATGATCTCGCGCGACTGAGGCAGCAGCGTCTTGTCCTTGGGCGTGTAGTTGGGCATCCAGTCGAGCGGCGCTACGTCGCTGAGGAGTTCGACCAGTGGGCGCGGCCCGGTGAAGGCCTCCTGCTCCTCGGGCGTAATCGGAATCACAGTCAGCACGCCAGGCGCCAACTTGCGGTGGGGACCGGACTCCTGCGCCGCGGCGACGCCGGGAACCAGCGCGAGGGCCAACGCGCACGCCATCGCCCCCCCACAGAATGCCGCTGAAAGCGCTACTACTCGACGAAACATGATGTGTACCTCGAACTGGGTCCCGACCTTCTCAATATAGTTACGGGTCTCTTGTAAGGTCAAGTTTGCGATACACTTACCACCGCACGAAAAGGGACGCTTTCGCCGCGCCCGAAGCAGTCTGGGCAGGCAATAGCTGCTGCCGCTCACTTGGACGTCGGTCGTTTGGTGCGGACCGATGGGGAACGGCCGGTCCGCGACAGCCGGCCGGGCGCTTGTCTCACGAAGCCCTGGCGACTACCTTCTCACTTAGCGATAAGCCGTGCAGCCGCCCGCCTTTGGCGTCAGGCCCGCTTGGCGACGTGTCCCGCGTGGACAAGGACTTGCCAGGGCCGCGACGCCGGCCGATCGGCACCCGCACGCACGGTCCGGAACAGGCCCCCAAACGCCCACCCAACACCCACCCGCCCTCAAGGAGCATCGCGAGTGACAAGCCGCACCATTATTCCCATTCTGTTGTTGGCAGGGATTCTAACGGCCTGCGGTCGGGCAGCCGACGCCCCACAGGCAACGGTGCGCCAGGGAAACTGGCCGCAATGGCGCGGGCCGAACCGTGACGGAATATCGACGGAGACGGGCCTGTTGAAGGAGTGGGACGACGATGGCCCGCCGCTTGTCTGGCAGATCGACGGCCTGGGGTCGGGATACGGAAGCGTCTCGGTGGCCGACGGGCGGATCTACGTGATGGGTAATCGCGAGGGCGGCGAGCACGTGATCGCGCTGAACGCGGTAGACGGCTCGCGGCTCTGGTCCACGAAGATGGGCACGGGCGGCCATTCCAACTGTACGCCGACCATCGATGGCGACCGCGTGTACGCCGTGGGGCTCGACGGCGACCTGGCGTGCCTCGACGTCGAAAATGGCAAGCTGATCTGGAGCAAGAACTACGGCCGCGATTTTAAGGGCCGCATGATGTCGACCTGGGGATTCAGCGAATCGCCACTCGTCGATGGCGACCGCCTCATTTGCACGCCCGGCGCACGCGACGCGATTCTGGCGGCGCTCGACAAACGCGACGGCTCGGTGATCTGGAAGACAACGATGCCGGGCAACGTAGGAAGCCGCGGTGGCGATGGAGCCGCGTATTCGTCCGTCGTCATCAGCAACGGCGCGGGAGTGAAGCAGTACGTGCAGCTTGTGGGGCGTGGTGTGATCGGCGTGCGGGCCGACGACGGCAAGCTGCTGTGGGCGTACAACCGCATCGCCAACGGAACGGCCAACATCCCTACTCCCATCGTTCATGGCGACTACGTCTTCACGTCGACCGGCTACGACACGGGCGCCGCGCTGTTGAAGCTCAGTCGCGACGGCGACGGCGTAAAGGCCGAGGAAGTTTATTTCCTCGAGCAAGACGTGATGCAGAATCACCATGGCGGCATGATCCTGCTAGGCGACCACATCTACTGTGGCACCGGCCACAACAACGGCTTTCCCCTGTGCATCGAGATGCTGACTGGTAAAGTGGCCTGGCGTCCCGACCGCGGGCCGGGCCGAGAATCGGCGGCGATCGCCTATGCCGACGGCAACCTCTACTTCCGCTATCAGGACGGCACCATGGCACTGATCGAGGCCAACCCGATGGAATACGTGGTCAAGGGGAGCTTCCGCCTCGCGTCGCGGCAACACGAGAGCTGGCCGCACCCGGTGATTGCCGGCGGTCGGCTCTACTTGCGCGACTGGGACGTTCTGATGTGTTACGACATTAGCGACAAACGCGACTAAAGCGGCTTAGCCGCCACTTTCCTGTGGCGCTGGACCGTTAGCCGCGACATTCATGCGGCGCGTGCCTGTTGGATTTGGCGCGATTCCTTTGCCGCCGCGGAGCTGCGGCGGGAAGTACCAGTGTACAAAGCGATTAACCACGGAGCGGGAATCGCTGTCGTCGCGCTGTTGGCCGGCGGCTCGATTGCGCTGGTGTCGGCGTCGGGCGGGTGTTCGTCGCGCGGCGGGACCGACGCTTCGGCCGTCTCGCGAGGTGCCGATGCCGACGCAGGCCCGCGCGATGTCGTCGCTCTGGGGCGCCTCGAACCGGCGAGCGGCATTCTGACGCTTTCCGCCGCGCCCGGCGATCGCCTGGAAAGCTGGGATGTCGCGGAAGGAGAACTAGTCAAAGCGGGGCGCGAGCTAGGGCATCTGGATAGCCGCACGCTGCGCAAGCTGGAGCTCGACGCGGCAGAAAGCCAGCTTCGCGAGGCCCAGGCCCGCCGTCGTGCGGAAGAATCGCTGGCCGATGCCCGCATCAGCGCGGCGCGGCTCGCGGTCGAGCAGGCCGACGCGCGGCAATTGGAGATCGCGGCGCAGGAAGCGCGCGTGACCGCGCTCCAGGCGGCCTTGGCGCTCGACCAGAAGGACTTGAGCCGCCTGGCCGGATTGCCTGATGCGCTGGTTTCACCCCAACAGCGCGAGCGGCAGCAGTTGCTGGTGACCAAAGCGGAAGCCGAAGTGGCGGCGGCCGAGTCGGCACTCGAATCGCTCAAGCAAGCGGTCCGTTTCGCGCAGTCGGCGGCCCAGGCCGATCTGCAGGCCGCGATCGCCGCCAAGCAGCAGGCGCTGAGCGCCGTTCCGATCGATTCGCTTTCACTTCAACGCGACGTGGCGCAGCGGCAGCTCGACCAATCGACCATCATCGCCCCCGCCGCCGGCACGATTCTCAAAATCCACACCCGCGCCGGCGAAGCGGTCGGTACGAAGCCTCTCTTGCAACTGGCGGACCTGGACCGCATGACGTGCGTGGTGGAGGTGTACGAAACCGACGTCAAGCGCATCGAGATCGGGCAGCGGGCCGTGATCCGCAGCGCCGCGCTCCCTCCGCCGTACGACGCCGACGGAATGGCCGGCACCGTGAGCCGGGTAGGCAACGTGATCGCCACGCCGGAACTCCAGAGTCTCGACCCGTTCGCGCGTTACGATCGGCACGTGGTCGAAGTGCGGATTGCGCTGGAGGCGGCGGAGAGCGCCGCGGCCGCGCGGCTGGTGAACCTGCAGGTCGAAGCGACGTTTGTGGCCGCCGGTACTCAGCGAGACGAATAGCGAAAAGGAAATCCCAAATGACAAATCACAAATAACAAACAATTTCCAACCTCCAAAATCCAAACAACGCACCAGGCACAACCTCGCTCGCGTGGATCATCGACACGTCAGCCACCGGCCGTAACGATGCAAGCGCGTGCGTTCCGTGCGGCGAGAGCCTCCGTTTGAGATTTGAGATTTGATGTTTGAGGATTGTTTGTGATTTGTGGTTTGGGATTTGTGGTTTCAACCGAAGCCGCCCGAAATTCTTCCATTTTCCCCTGCAGAGCTATGAGAGTTCTTCTGGCTTGGAGAAACCTTCTGCACCATAAGGTCCGCACGACCCTCGCCGTGACGGGCGTGGCGCTGGCGGTGGTGCTGATGTTCATGCAGTTGGGGTTTCTGGGAGCCGTGCAGGCAACGGCGACGCTAGTCTACGACGCGCTCGATTTCGACCTGGTCATCCGCTCGCCGAACTACCTGCATCTTGCCGATGCCCGCTCCTTCCCCCGCAATCGGCTGGCACAGGCCGCGGGTCTTGAGCAGGTCCAGTGGATTGCTCCCTTCTACGCCGATGTCACGCAGTGGCGGAATCCCCGCGACGGCACGCCCCGGGCGATCCTCGCGTTGGGAGTTGCGCCCGGCGATCACGTGTTCACGTTGCCGGAAATCGACCGGCAGCGCCAGCCGCTGCACGTCGATCAATTCGTGCTCATCGATCGTCGCTCGCGGCGGGAGTTTGGCCCGATGGACGGCCGGCAATTTGGCGACGGCGACGTGGGAGTGGAAGCGGAGTTGGCGCGAAGTCGGGTGCGCATTGTCGGGCACTACGCCCTTGGATCGGGACTGGCGGCCGACGGCGCGGTGGTGATGAGCGACCGCGGATTTGCGCGGGCCATGCCGGGGCGGTCGATCGACGAGGTAAGCCTGGGCCTGGTGAAGCTCATACCGGGAGCGGATGCGGACGACGCGGCGGCTCGGTTGCGCGGCATGCTGCCCGACGACGTTGAGGTGCTGACCCGCCACCAGGTGCGCCAGTTCGAGCTGGATCGTTGGGTGAATCAGACGTCGCTGGGCGTGATCTTTCAGCTTGGCGTGGCGCTGGCGATGGTGGTGGGGACGGCCATCGTGTATCAGGTGCTCGTCAGCGACGTCGCACGTCACATCGCCGAATATGCCACGCTCAAGGCGCTGGGCTACCGGTTTGGCTACCTGGCCGGCGTCGTGCTGCAGCAGGCGCTCACGTTGGCGGTGGCAGGCTTTGTACCCGGATTGCTCGTGTCGCTGGCGCTATATGCCCTGACGGGCTATCTGGCCAACGTGCCCCTCAACATGACCCTGATGCGCGTTGCCATCGTGTTTGGCCTGACCCTGGCCATGTGCGCAGCATCGGGCTGGGGCGCGCTGCGCAAAATGCGCACGGCCGACCCGGCGGACTTGTTTTAGCTGCAACTCCCTGGAGAAACGCACCGGATCGGTACACATACGCGGCGCCGAAGTCCGGCCGAGCGCCAATGACCAATGACCAAGCACAAATGACCAATGTCACACCATTGGAACGCCAGGTGTGCAATCGGGACAAACGTCTCAAGGTTCTCCGACATTGGTCATTTGTGCTTGGTCATTGGTCATTCGGTTGTCGGCATCCACCTCCATCACGCGAACCATTGCTCCACATCGTCGCCCTATCAACCAACGTGCAATGATGATCCGCCGCATACCGCTGGCCTGGCACAACCTGACGCACGACCGTCGCCGTTTGCTGGCGGCCGTGAGCGGCATTACGTTTGCCGTGTTGCTGATGTTTCTGGAGCGGGGCTTTCAGAACGCCCTGTTCGACAGCACCGTGGAGGTGATTCGCCTGCTGGACGCCGACATCGTGCTGGTGAACCGAGCCCAATACGCGCTGCCGGCTCAGCAGCGATTCAGTCGGCTGCGCATCGACCAGGCGAAGGGCTGTCCGGGCGTGGCGTCGGTGCATCCCGTGTTCATCGAAACGTACTATTCGGTGCTCAAGCGCCCCGGGCACAAGGGATACCCGATCCGCGTGATCGGCCTGGAGCCGGGCGAGCCGGTATTCACATCGCCGGCGATCAACGACGCGGCGGCAGAGTTGCGGCTGCCCGAATCGGCGCTCATCGACGCCAAGAGCAAGGCGAAGTACGGCTTCGACACCACTTCGCCGCGAGCGCTGTCGGCCGAGGATGCCGAGCTGGCCGACCGCACCGTGCGGCTGGTGGGCACGTTCGAGCTGGGCACCGACTTTGCCAACGACGGCAATCTCATCATGAGCGACGCGAACTTCGCCCGGTACTTCCCCCGCCGTCACACAGGCGATCCAATGTCCGTGGTCGACCTGGGCGTCGTGCAATTGCAACCGGGCGCCGACGTACTGAAAGTGCAGCAAACTCTGCGTGCGATGCTGCCGGGCGACGTGGCGGTTCTTACCAAGCAAGAGATGATGGAGCACGAGAGGCGATTCTGGCACGCCAGCACGCCCGTCGGTTTCATCTTTGCCTTGGGTACGCTGATGGGGTTCGTGGTGGGCGTGGTGATTTGCTACCAGGTTCTCTATGCCAGCATCGCCGATCACATGGACCAGTTCGCCACGCTGCGGGCCATGGGCTACGGCAGCCGGTACTTTATCGGCGTGGTGCTGTGCGAGGCATTTTACCTTTCGCTGTTGGGGTTCGTGCCAGGTCTGTTGCTGGCGCTGGGCGCGTTTTACGCCCTGGGGCAATACACGGGATTGTTGCTCGTTCTTTCGGTTCCGCGAGCGGTTTTCGTGTACGCCTTGGCGCTGGCCATGTGTACGCTGTCGGGCTGTCTGGCGATGCGCAAGGTGTTGGCGGTCGATCCGGCGGAGCTTTTTTGATGCATAACGGGGCCATTTGGATGAACGCGGAGCCCGTCGCATGAACGATCGCCCACCGACATTGGCGACCGCTAAGGCGAGGGTTTCGCCTGGGGCGCTCGGTCCCGCGAGGCAGCTCGCCGTGCGCGTGGCCGATCTCGACCACTTCTACGGCCAGGGCGACTTGAGCAAACAGGTGTTGTTCGCCAATCAGCTTGAGGTGGAAGCGGGCGAAATCGTCATCATGACCGGCCCGTCGGGGTCGGGCAAAACGACGCTGCTTTCGCTCATCGGCACGCTGCGCTCAGTGCAACATGGCAGCGTGCAAGTGCTTGGCCAGGAGCTGCGCGGCGCGTCGACCGACGAAGTGGCCCAGGTGCGGCGAAAAATCGGGTTCATTTTCCAGGCGCACAACCTGTTCGATTCGCTCACGGCGGTTCACAACGTGCAAATGGCGGTCGAGCTGTTCGGCGGTTCGGCGCGCGATAACCACCATCAATCGCTGGCCATTCTCGATCGCCTCGGGCTCGCCAACCGCTCCGGCTACCGGCCGGCTGCCCTCTCCGGCGGACAAAAGCAGCGAGTGGCCATTGCCCGGGGACTCGTCCACGGACCCAAGTTGATTCTGGCCGACGAGCCGACCGCCGCGCTCGATGAAGTGACGGGGCGCGAAGTGGTGACGCTGTTTCAGGAGCTGGCTCGCGACGAGGGATGCACGATACTCATTGTGACGCACGACAATCGCATCCTCGACGTGGCCGACCGCATTGTGAACATGGTCGACGGGCGAATCAAATCGGCGGTACATGTGCAAGAGGCGGCGGTCATTTGCCAGTTCCTGCAAAAGTGCGCGGTATTCGCCGGACTCACTCCCCGTACGCTCACCGCCGTGGCCGACAAAATGCACGTCGAGGAGTACCCACGCGGCACCACGGTCATTCGCCAGGGAGACGCCGGCGACAAGTTCTATCTCATTCGATACGGGCGAGTGCGCGTCGAGCAAGAGCGCGACGGGCGCTCCCGATCGGTCGCCGAGTTGGGAGAGGGGGACTTCTTCGGCGAGGCGGCGCTATTGACCGGCGCGCCGCGTAATGCCAGCGTCGTCACGCTCGACGACACGGTACTGTACGTGCTGGGCAAGAACGATTTCGACGCCGTGCTGGCGGCCAGCGACTCGCTGCAGGACGAGCTGCGCAAGGCGCTGTTCGAGCGGCAGTAGTGGCGCAGGCTCTAGGCTCTAGGCTTGAGGCGTGAGGCTTGGGGCTTCAGTTGGGCAAGGCGCGGTTCGAGCGGCTGCGAATGAAACGCTGTCCGAAAGCCGCCACATTCGTGTCGCACTTACTGTTCGCGGCGCGACCGACTTGAGGACTCCCCGCGTCGCCGAGTCCCCGCGTCAGGCCGATACCAATCGAATCACGGTCCACAAACCGAGAAGCCCGCGCCGCGGCCGCACGATCGGGCGAGAGTTCCCAGCGATTCCTCGAGTTTCACGCGAGCGACGTGCCACGCCACAACGGCCGAAGCGAGCCGACTCTCGGCTTCAATCACTTTCAGCCGCTGGGCCGATACGTCGAACGCGGTCGCGCCGCCAACCGGCTGTTTCTTTTCCAGGTCGGAAAGACGCTCGGCGGCTGCATCGCGCGACTGGCGGCGCAGCTCCACTTCCCGCTGGCGCGTTTCCAGCGACTGGGCGGCCGTAGCGATTTCCTCCGCCACCTGCCGCTGTCGATCCGCGGCGAGCCGCGACAACTGCGCGTGAATCGTCGTCATATCCGCGCCACCCGATAGCAACCGCCCAACCACTCCGGTTCCGATCGCGCCGCCGCCCAGCAGGGGGTCGTGCTGTGCCAGAAGCGCCTGCACAGCCGGAAGCGACGCAACGTCGAGCCGCTCGCAGGCCAAACGCAGCATCGCCACGTCGGCCCGCGACGCGAGTCCCTCGGACACCAGCGATGCTTCGCTGGCCGGTTGCGGCACGATGGAAAAGTCGGCGTCGGGCCAGATGTACGGCCGATCGGCCGAGTGGATGGCCAGCAGGAGCCGCAGCTTGCCGTTGATTTCGTCCCTCGCGCGACTGGCCTCGTTGGCCTGCACGCGCAGATCGAGCTGCTGCTGCCTCAGTGCCGCCGTGTCGATGTCGGATTCGATTCCCGATGCCTGGAGCCGGGCGGCGTTATCGAGAGCGTCTTGCAGCTCGTCGATGCCCTGCTCCAGCCAGTCGAGCGACATCTCCGTCTCAGCCGAGCGGTAATACAGCTCCAGAGCGGCTGCTGCAGCGCGATTGCGCTCATCGGCGGCACGCAGGGCCGTCATCTGGTCCACCAGGTCGGCTGCCGCCACTCGCGCCGGGAGAAGCGGGCCCAACCGCCCGAGCGCCGTCTGACGCTGTGAATCGAGCAGAGTCGCCAGCGTGGCGTTCGATACCGCCAGACATCGGCACTCCTCGGGTGTGACGCGAACGTAGCGCCGGGCGGGAGTTGCCGAGAAGCTCGCACGCGTGGGCGCCGGGAGTGTTTCGGCCGACACGGAATCGGTAGCCGAAGCGTCGACCACCAGACGGCCTCGTTCAACCTCGGGCAGCGCCACCTGCATTGCCTGATGAGCGATGCCGGGGTATTGGCCGGAGCCTACGCAGGAACCGGTGCCGGCGTATTGGCCGAAGCCGAGGTTCTGGCCGTAGCCGGCGTACGGAGCGAATCCGCCGAATGAGCCGCAACCGACCGTACCCGGCGCGATAGGCGCGCAGCCCGAAGCGCAGAGGCAGACAACGACCGCAAGACCTGGGAGCGTACGCCGCATGGTCCGTCGCTTCGGCTGTTAGAGCCTATCCGAAAACCGTCCGGAGAAGGGGACAGGCACATTTTGCTCCGCGGATTCCGCAATGGGGGAGAGCCAAGGCGCCATCAGCTTCGCAAAATGAGCCAGTCCCCGACGGTTTTCGGATAGGCTCTTAGAAACAAGGCATTCTGGCTGGTCCTGTTATCGAACGATGGTTGGGTTGGATACCACCATTTTTCCGGTCAGGCAAAGTTTGCCGCCCGGTCGTTCTTCGCCGACTCCGCACTTTGCCCAGAGTACGAAGGTGGCTGCTAGCAGTTCCTAACGCTAAGAGCTTATCCAAAAACCGTCGGGGACTGGCTCATTTTGCGCGGTCCGCGGAGCAAAATGTGCCTGTCCCCTTCTCTGAGACGGTTTTTGGATAAGCT
>CAYQAJ010000180.1:0-10622 GCA_964415245.1 uncultured Pirellulaceae bacterium
ATTTTTGGACCGCCATTACCTTCAACCCCAAGGAAATGGCGGATAACCTCAAGGATCACGGCACTTTTATCCCCGGCTACCGGCCCGGAAAACGTACGGCCGACTACCTGGAACGCGTAATGGTGCGAATTACGTACGTGGGGGCCGGCTTTTTGGCGCTGGTGGCCATCGTTCCCACTTTCATTTCCGAATCGATGCACGTGGATTACACGGTGGCCAGCTTCTACGGCGGTACGGGACTGTTGATCGCCGTGAGCGTGGCCTTCGACCTGGTGCAAAAGATCGATAGCCACCTGGTGATGCGCAATTACCGCGGCTTGCTGGAAGCGTAGCGCGCGACACGAGGCCGGCGCCGGTCGGAGAATGATTCGCTCCGGCGGCCTTGCCGCACGCAACGCAATGCTTCCGGCGCGAGCGTGCCATGTTGGTCGTCTTCATCGGACCCCCCGGCGCCGGCAAGGGAACCCAGGCCAGGCGATTGGCCGCCGACCTGGGCGTGCCCCACCTCTCCACCGGCGACATTCTGCGCCATGCTATCGAGCGCGACACGCCCCTGGGCCGCCAGGCCGCCTCGTTCATGAACCAAGGCCGGCTTGTACCCGATTCTGTGGTCATCGACATCGTGGGGCAGCGGATCGCCGAGCCCGACTGTGCCGGCGGATGTCTCTTGGACGGCTTTCCCCGCACGATCGAACAGGCCCGCGCTCTCGACGAGTTGCTGCAAGGACGCGCGGCGTCGATCGACATCGTGCTCGAACTGCGTGTCGATCGCAAAGAGCTGCTGCGGCGAATGCTCTCTCGCTCCCAGCTCGAAGGCCGCGCCGACGACACGCCCGAAACGATTGCCCAACGGTTCGAAGTGTACGGCCGCCAGACCGAGCCGCTGTTGGATTTTTACCGCGACCGCAAAGTGTTGCGTAGCGTCGACGGCATGGGCACGCCCGACGAGGTATTCGCCCGCATCCGCGCGTGCGTCGCGGCGAAGTAATTCCGCGGGGTTTCTCTTTTTTCCCGTCCACGTGCACGCGATCGCCGCTGGTGAAGCGAGTTTCCCCGCTTGCGGTTTCGCGCTCCGGCGGCAGTTAATGATCGCCCCCCAGTGCGGTTATCTCGCTAGGGAAGCCCCACCATGATCACGTTCACGCGACCCGACGCCCCCGCACTCGACAAATACCTTGTGGCGCAGAGAAACTCGCTCTTCTCCTACACCTCCGTCGGGGCCACACGCCGCGAGCCGCCCGCCGGTTTCGATGTCGACCGCCACCGCGTCTTCCTGGGGCACGGCCGCGGCGACTTCGAGCGCGCTAAGCGTGCGCTCCGCGCGTGGAAGATGATCCCCGCCGAGGTGGGCGCCATCTACGTGGGCCACTCGCCGCTCGCGCCCGGTGCCGAGGTGGCGCTGCTGTTGCGAGCGCCGCTCACCTGGTGGACGAACGCCGCCCGCATTGTGTACGCGTTCGATGGCCCGGCCGATAGCGCCGGCATCGAGCGGTTCGGCTTCGCCTACGGCACGCTCCAGGATCACGTGGAGTGCGGCGAGGAGCGGTTCACCGTCGAGTGGCGCGCGGACGACGACTCCGTGTGGTACGAGCTCCTGGCTTTCTCGCGGCCGCAACATTTTCTGGCTTGGCTCGGCTACTACTTTGTGCGAGTCCAGCAAGCGAAGTTCCGTCGCCTGTCGGGCCTCGCCATGCAGCGGGCGGTGAACGAGGAAGTTCCTGAGCCGGAGGCGGCGCCGTGTACGACGAGCTGACTCCAGAGACGGTCGTGATGGCGGCCGCGGTTTTGGCTGCCGCACCGCTGTTGCTTGTCCCGCTCGGATTGCGCCTGCTGCGGCACATCGAGGGGAATGATCGCACGTTGTCGGTCGTTCGTTGGTCGTCGAACATCGCCGCGCTGCTTCTTGCTGCGTCGCTCACGGTGGAGCGCGGTCCGATCGCCGCGGCGCTCGTGGGGCCGTGGCTGGCCGTTACGCTTTGGCTGGCAATTCGCGGCGCACACGGCGTCTGGCGCTTGCTGCGAGAGCGGCCGGCCGATTGGCCCGCGCGGCTCGGTGCCGCGATGGCGCAGCTCTACATCGTAGTGGGGGCCATCGGGGCATTCGCGTGGCGCGGCGGATGGCGGCCCGGCGGATTCTCGGACGACATCATACTCCTCACGGGCGTGCACTTTCACTATGCCGGTTTCGTGCTGCCGCTGGTGGCGGGACTGGTGGTGGGCAAATCGCCGAGTCGACGCGTCAAAGCCGCACTGTGGGGAGTTGTGATCGGCATCCCGCTCGTGGGTTTGGGCATCACATTCTCGCCGGTAATTGAGGTGTTCGCCGCGCTGTTTCTCACGGTTTCCTGCCTGGTAGTGGCGATTCTCATGGCACGGCTGGCCCTCCGTGCCGATCAACCGGCGGTTGCGATGCTGCTTGGCATCGCCTCGATGTCGCTCGCCATCGCCATGTCGCTCGCCGCGGTCTATGCAGTCGGCCACTACATCGGCGCCAACTACCTGATTCTTCCCATCATGGTCGCCACCCACGGCCTCACCAACGCCCTCGGCTTCTCCTTGTGCGCCCTCATCGGCTGGAACCTCGCCGTCCGGGGCGCCAACGACCCCGAATCGCGGCGAATTTCAACGCGACACGTCCCAGCGCCCGCCTCCCGCGCCGGTCCCGCGTCAAGCGAATTGTGACAGCTCTATTCGCAACGGCTACAATTCTAGGTGGTCAGGGATTGTTGGGCCGATTCCGCGACGGCGGAAAAGCATTACTGCGTCTGCGAAGGTGCTTGCCATGTCGATCGACTTGCCGCTGGGAAAAATGACTTTCGCCGAAAAGCTCGAAGCGATGGAACTGCTGTGGGCCGACATCTCTCGGCGGCCGGCCGAGTTGCCTTCGCCGGCATGGCACCGCGAAGTGCTGGAGGAGCGACGGCGTCTGGCGCAGGAGGGCAAGCTCAAGTTCCTGGATTGGGACACGGCCGCGAAGGAGCTCCGGGAGGAAATCCGTGGAGATTCGCGTACTTGAGCCGGCGAAAGACGATCTGCGCGAAGGTTGGAGATTCTACGACCACCGTGCGGAGGGACTCGGCGATTACTTTCTCGATTGCATGCAAGCCGACGTTCGGTCGTTGCGAATCTACGCGGGCATCCACGAGATGGCCGAAGGATTCCACCGAATGCTCGTGAAGCGAGTTCCGTCCAATAGCGCTTGCGGAAGCTTTCGTGCGCGCTGTCCGGGGTGCTATTTCGCTTGCACCGCCGCAAGAGCCGTGACGGTTGGTGGCTGGCGACGCATGGGTGCCCGCAATGGCCTCTGAGGCGTCCGCGACTAGCGTGTCTGGCAAGCATAGTACACTTTGCGCAGCGCAATCGGAGGATATTGGATGCCTGTTCGATTAACACCGACCAAATCGCTTCTGATCTCGTATGATTCCGAGAGCGATTCATGGGTGACGCTTGAGGGCGTTTCGCTTTGCTTGCTGTCGCAGTATGTCGACATCGAGCCGGGGGTTACGGTTGAACATGTTTTCAAGCTGATTGATCGCGATGCAGCATTGAAGCACTTTTTGGCTGAGTACTGTTCTTGTGATTTGGACGCAATTCGAGTGCGGCAGCCAGTGGAGCGCGAGCCAATCGAGGTGATTACTGAGATTGAAGTAGATGAAGACGGCCACCGAATCCCGAAGAACGTCACACCAGTAGATACCGTCGCGGTCTTACCCTTCTTCTATGTCTTTACTGACGTGCACACAGGCGAGAGGCGCCTCGAGGGAAAGTACATGCTCTCGGGCAAGTCGTCACAGCACCATTCGTGTTACACAGGGTTTGGTGGCTCACGCTCGGTTACTTATTCTGAAATCAAGGATTTCTTTGTAGCGCTGGATACAGAAATGAATGTCTCGGAATGCGACGAGGACAAGTGCTCCGAAGACGACGCGGAAACCATCGCGTTTTCGGCAAATGTGCGCTACACACTGCTTGATGTATTGGCATGTATTGTCGGTCATTTTGGCGAACCGGTGTTTGATCCCCGATACCAAAAGGAGATCGATTACGAGAACGAAATGTGGGAGCGATACGATCGTGAGAACAATGGTCCGGAAGTGAATGACGAGTAATCGCTTCGCTTGGAAGGAGCGATCAATCGAATACGGGCGAGAAGCGCGTTACCGCCTTTGCCGAGGCCAAAGATTGCGTGGACGCGCTACGTTGGGCGGTAGGACGAATGCGCGCCATGCAGATAGTCGCAGGGTGCTCGCGCATAAACACGACCGGCACGATTGCTCACGCACTTCCCGCTCGGATGCGTTGGCGGTAGTACTTGAGGCCCGGGAAGAAGAAGCAGGCGGCGGAGACTACGCCGAAGATGATGTGCGCCCAGTCGGGGAAGAGGGCCATCAGAATCGCCGTCAGGAATAGCGCTACCGCCTGCACGTAGAATACGCCCGACAGGATGCCCGCCTTCACCAGGAAGACCATCCCGTTCACGAGGCCCAAGAGCGGCGACAGCGAGAGGACCGGGCGGTCGAGCAGGTATTCGATCGGGAACAGCATCGCCACGCCGATCATGCTGGCTGCCCATACATGGGCGATTTGCCGTTCGACGAAAGTGACCGGGCCCATCCGCCGCCGCAACAGCCAGAACACCGCGGCCCAGGCGCCCAGGCCGACCGTCCACAGCAGAAAGTAGTGCCAGCGGTTTTCATCGCGGGCCCAGTGCAGGACGTTGGTGAGCACGCACACCACCAACAGCGCCAGGCTGTGCCACATCCAGAGTACGCCCCAGTTTTCGAGCACGGTGGCGTGATGCGTCTCGCGCATCCACCGCGATAGAACCTGGCCGAAGCGGCCGCTGCGGGCCGAGATCGATTCGTCGTTCAAATACGCTTCGAGGTCGTCGGCCAGTGCGGCGGCGGTGGCGTAGCGGAGGTCGGTGGGCTTTTGCAGGCACTTGAGCGTAATCATCTCCAGGTCGCGGTCGACCTTGGGGTTGAGCATCCGCGGCGGCACGGGATCCTGCTCCAGCACCAGCAGCACCGTGTCGACGGCCGATGCCGCCTGAAACGGCGGCCGACCGGTGAGCATGTGATAGAGCACGGCCCCCAGGCTGTACACGTCGCTGGCCGGGCCGACTTCGCCACGAGCGCCGGCCGCCTGCTCGGGGGCCATGTAGGCGGGGGTGCCGAGCACCGCGCCGCTGCGCGTTAAGCTGGCGGGGTCGTCGAGCTGTTTGGCCAGGCCGAAGTCGGTGACGTGGGGCTGGCCGTCGTCGTCCAACAGGATGTTCGAGGGCTTCAGGTCGCGGTGCAGCACACCGTGGCGATGGGCTTCGTGAATGGCCCGCGCGACTGAGACCAGAATGCGAGCCGCCTCGCGAGCCGGGAGGGGGCCTTCGGCCAGCCGTTGGCCGAGAGTGCGCCCCTTGATGAACTTCATGTTGAAGTAGGGGCGGCCCGAAACTTCGCCCACCTCGTACACGGGCACGATGCCGGGGTGGTCGAGCCGGGCGGTTGCCTCGGCCTCGACGCGAAACCGCTGGCGATCGGCGCCCGAGGCAAACTGGCCGCGGAGGATCATTTTGACGGCCACTTCGCGCCCCAGGCTGAGTTGGCAGGCGCGGTAGACGATGCCCATGCCGCCGCGTCCCAGCTCCTCGAGCAGCTCGAAATCGCCGAAGCGGCAGGGCAGCGCGATGTCGGTGATTGCGGAATCGGACTTCGGCGTGGTGGCGGCGATGTCCCAGTTCGACGCAGCGCCGTCGGAATTGCTGGCGGCGACGTCGGCGACCACGACGGCGCCCCACAAGGCGCGGAGCCCGTCGGCCAGATCGGCATGACGGCGGCAGGCGTCTTCCAAGTCGACGGATTCGCCGCGTGCCAGCCGGTCGGTAAGGTCGGACAACAGGAGCGCGAGCCGCTCGTCGCGGTCGGTGGCCGGATCGGAGGTGTCGTGGGTGCGAGACACGGATTGGTCGAGGACAAGAACAGGGAGTCGCGGTGAGAATCTTCCCGAAGCCCATCGTACTTTGCTGCGCTCGCGGTCGGCAACGGCATTGATGCTTGAAACGCGGGCGAGGGAGCGAGTTGAACGTGCTGGGCGCGGGATGTATACCGGTATCTGTGCATCCTTATTGAGATGCGAAACACGAGGGGAAAACGATGAACGGCGGCATGGATAAGTGTCGGCAAATTCGCTTCGCGGCGGCGTTGGCGATGGCTGCGTTTGTTGCGGCGGGATGCGCATTGGCGGTCGGAACAGCAACGGCGGACGAGCCGGAGGCCGACGTTCTGAAACTCGAAAAATTCCCCGTGCGGGTGCACGTGTTCGAGGACTACGAAACGGAGATCGAGAAACGGTGGTGGCTGCGGGGCAGGCCATCGACGGGCGGGGTGCCGTCGAGCCGGTCCGCATCGGTGCCCAATCGCCGAATGTGCGAGGCGTCCGAGAGCCGCGACTTCGACGACAAGATGGGCGACGCGTCGGCTTCGTACAACGCGGTCGTGTTCAATCCGGTGCCCGGTCCGCCGATGGGCGATCGTACGCGACTGGCATTCCGCTACCGCATCGCGGGCACCACAACGCTACGGGTGCAAATCTACAGCCTGACGAACAATTATCACCGACGGCTGGAGCTGAAGGATTTACCGGAAGGGGAGTGGCATTCGGCGGTGGTCGACATGACGTTGGCCCGGCGGCCGGATGACAGCGGCGGGCCACTTTCGCGCTACGAGCGGATCGACGACATCCAGTTTTACGTGGCACCCGACGCGAAGGTGGCCATTGACGACATCGTGCTGTACGAGGCGGCCGCGGACGACGAGATGCGCTCCTTTCCGCGGCGGATCATCTTTACCGGGTGGTTCGACACGGGCGAGCAGGGCAAGGAATGGCCGGGCGATTTCGAGATCGTGCCGCACGAGAAGCCGCGCACTTGGGATGCGGCCCGAAGCGTGGTCGATGCCGAAACGAGGGCCGCTCTGTTGCGGGTGAATCTGCGCGGTCGACGGCGGCTGAGCGCGACGACGGCGGTGTTCTTTCGGTATCGCCTGAGTGGCGGCGATCGCATCGAGGTCGTGCTGGCCGATAGCGAGCGGGGCGAAGTGGCGCGGGGAGTCGTACGCGAACCAGCACGCGACGAGTGGAGCGAAACTACGCTTACATTCGATATCGCGCCCGATGACGACGGGGAATTGCCCGAGGTGGATGAGATTCGGTTTGTCGCGGCGAAGGGGGCGGTGCTGCTGGTGGATGATCTGTTGGTGTTTGAACCGGGGAGCTAAGCGAGGGGCATACGGAGCGCGAAACCGCAAGCGAGGAGCAGCGCGTGAAGAGGGGTCACGTTTGAGCGGGGTTTCGAGAGGGACTTTTTTCTCGGTGGCGAACGCGATATGCTCGATCCCATGACCAGTCAAGATGAAACCATCGGCGTGAATCTGGCCAAGGCGGCGAAGACGGATCGCGAAATCCATCCTCTGCTGGCGGCGCGGTGGAGCCCGTATGTGTTCGACGGCCGACCCGTCGAGCGGCACAAGCTGCTCTCGTGCCTGGAGGCGGCACGCTGGGCGGCGTCGAGCTACAACGAGCAGCCGTGGTGGTTTTTGATCGCGGAGCGCGGGGACACCGAAGAGTTCGCCCGCATGCTCGGTTGCCTGACGGAGGCCAATCAGGTCTGGGCCAAGCATGCCGGCGTGCTGATGATCACCGTGGTGTGTAGCACGTTCAGCCGCAATGGCAAGCCCAACCGCGTGGCCGATCACGACGTGGGGCTGGCGGCGGCAAATCTCACGCTGCAAGCCACGGCGCTGGGGCTGGCGGTACACCAGATGGCGGGGGTCAACCTGGAAAAGGTGCGTGAGACCTATTCGGTTCCCGAAACGCACGACCCGCTGACGGCGATCGCAATTGGTTACGCGGGCGAACCAGCAAAAGCGGACGAAGCGCTGGCGCAGCGCGACATGACCCCTCGCAGCCGCAGGCCGGTGAGCGAGTTCGTGTTCAAGGGGGCGTGGGGGAGACCGGGGTTGTTCTAGCGCGCTCCGGAGCGCGAAACCGCAAGCGGAGTGGAAGGTCTCGCGGGAGGTTAAGCGATTGGGATGCCCTCGGTTTCGGTGAGGCGGCGGAAGAGGTCGGAGAGGCGGCGTGTCATCGGGCCCGTGGTCCCGTCGCCGATGCGGCGGCCGTCGATCTCGACGACCGGCGCGAGCTCTCCCATTGTGCCGGTGCAGAACACCTCGTCGGCGCGATACAGCTCCGCGAGAGAGATGTCGCGCACTTCGTGCACAATTCCGTTGTCGCGGCACAGCCCCAGCACCACAGCGCGCGTGATCCCCTCGGGGCAGGCGAGCGTCAGGGAGGTAAGCACGGTTTCGCCACTAACGGCGAATACGTGCGTGGCGTTGGTCTCGGCAACGAAGCCACGCTCGTCGAGCATCAGGGCGTCGTCGACCCCGGCGGCGTTAGCCTGCATCTTGGCGAGGATCGAATTGAGCAGGTTGTTGTGGTGGATTTTGGGGTCGAGCACGTCGGGCGAAGGGCGGCGGCACGTCGACGTGATCAGGCGGATGCCCGACTTGTCGTACACCGGCGGCTTGAATTCGGCCAGCACGATCAGCGTGGGGCCCGATTGGTTGAGCCGCGGGTCCATTCCGCTGGTAATTTTCACGCCGCGAGAGAGTGTGAGGCGGACGTGCACGCCGTCGGCCATTTTGTTGGCGGCGAGCGTGCGGCGAATCTGCTCGATGATCTGGTCGTGCGACGGGATTTGCTCGAAGCCCAGGGCCAGGGCCGAGTGGCGGAGTCGGTCGAGGTGCTCAGTGAGGCGAAAGATGCGGCCGCCGTACACGCGCAGTCCCTCCCACACCGCGTCGCCGCCCTGCACGGCGGAGTCGAACGGGCTGATGCTGGCTTGGTCGCGGTGCACGAGCTTGCCGCTGATGTTCACGACGATGTCGCGGTTGCGGGGGTCGAACTTTTGGAGCATGGGTGGATCGGCAGGCGGAGCCTGCAAGTCAGGGCGTTCCCAGGCGGAGCCTGGGAACGAGTTCAACGAGCTTAAATGGCAGACAGGAATGTCCGCCCCACGCGAGCTTATACCGTTAATCGCTGTGCAGCCAGTTGATCATATAGCGCTTGGCAGCGGTCGAGCAGCCCGAGCAGAGGTTCGGGCACGGGGCGTTGACTCGGTTTGTACGGGGCAAATCCGGTCGATGCTTCGACGCTGGCGTACCAATGTCTGGCCCAAGCGCCGTCGGTTTCGCGATGGCCCGGCGGCCAAGACAGCATGGCGTCGGTGAAGGGCACATTGAGCACGTCGCACAGTCGCTCGAGCATGCCGCGGGGGTTTTCGAGGACGTCGCGGGCGTCGATGACCGGGGGGGCTCGCCCGGTTCGTTCGGTCACGTGGCGATAAATGAGCAACTGCTGCGGCAGGCCGGTGTCGTCGATCGTCGGCTCGGGGATGAATTCGACGAGGGAGGCCAGCATTTCACGCGGCTGGCGGATGAGGAATACATGAGTGAGCTTGTCGAGCCATTCCAGCTCGATGTCGGGCAACAGATGGTGGGCCATGTGCTTCTGGTAAAAGATCGACTTGCCGGCCGGCGGGGGGCCGGTGAGCCAGGCCACGACGCGGCGCCAGTCGTCGTCGTGGGCGGCTAGTGTTTCAGCCGCCCCCGGATGGGCGAGACCGGTGCGGCGGAGGTAGTGGGCGTAGAGGGGTTCGTCGCAGACGACGGTGTCGGGGCGGTTGCCCCAGGATCGCATCAGAGCGGTGGAAATGTTCCGCGGCCCCGACCACATGGCGATGCGCAGTTCCCGTCCGGTCATGGGTTGCAAATGAGGCAGTAGGAAGTATTCAACGACCCGACCAAGTCAGCGCCTCGCTGAATTGAGGTCTTAGGAGGCGGTCTCAGCCGTCAGGGTTGTCGAGGAGTTGCTGCAGTCGCTCACCCAGCGGCGGCGGCAAACGAGATGGCCAAGTGGGATCAAGCAGGCCGACGTCGATCAAGTCTCGCAGGTGCGTGCGATCCTTGTCGCGGAAGGAAGTAAGCTTCATTCGAACCAGCGCATCCAAATCGAGTACACGGCTAGTTGGCGTGGCCTTGGATTGATCCACCGCGGGAGCGGGGTAAAGGTACTCGCGGCGGATCTTCTCGCCCGCAAAGACAATGTGCACTGCGTCGCGGGCTTTGGCATGGGGGCCGTCGAGGAAAAGGTCGATACCGGCGGTGTGCCGATAAAGGAAGCCCGCGGCCCCGAGGGCCTGTTTGGCTTTGTCGAGGTCGCTCCGACGGAGGAGAATGTCCACGTCCTGAGTATTGCGGACGGCGGCTTCATCGACTTCGCTGACCCAGGCGGCGACGGCATGACCTCCCGCCACGGCGTAGGCGATGCCTGCCTGTTCCAGGGCGTGGACTGCCCGACGTAGGCGGTCACGCACTCTTTCCACGGCTGTGACCATCCTTTCCCACGCGAGCCGGCTGACGACGTGGCTATTCATGGTATGACGCGGCGGCGCAAACTAATGGGAGTCGTGTCGAGGCAGTTCGCCGGATCGCCGCCCGTTTAGCCCTGATCCAGTACGCCCGGCAGGATTCGAACCTGCAACCCTCGGTTCCGAAGACCGATGCGCT
>CAYQAJ010000181.1:0-10576 GCA_964415245.1 uncultured Pirellulaceae bacterium
TGGCGTCGAGCACCAACAGCACTTCGTGCGGGGCGTCGGGCACCTGCTTCTCGATAACGCGGCGGACCTTGGTAAGCTGCTGCATCAGGTTCACCTGCGTCTGCAGCCGGCCCGCCGTGTCGACAATGCACACGTCGGCGCCGCTCTCGCGAGCCCGGGCCACGGCGCGGTGGGCAACGCTGGCCGGGTCGCTCCCCGATTCGCCGGTGACAATCTCGGCGCCGATTCGCTGGGCCCAGATGGTCAATTGCTCGACGGCGGCGGCGCGAAACGTGTCCCCCGCCCCCAGCACCACCTTCTTGCCCTGCTGCTGGAACATGTGCGCCAGCTTGGCGATGGTCGTCGTTTTGCCCGACCCGTTCACTCCCACCACCATGACCACCGTGGGTCCGCTCTCCGCCAGGCGGATTGGCGACTCGGGCTGATCGAGCAGTTCGCGGAGCTTTTCTTTTACCGCTTCAAGGACCTGCCCCATGCTGACGACGCGGCCGCGGAACTGCGACTTGATGGTGTCGCGGATTTCGTTCGCCGGGGCGACGCCCATATCGGTGCGGACCAGCGCGGCATACAGCTCGCCCAAAAACTCGTCGTCGACCAGCCGCCCCTCGGCCTTGAACAGGTCGCGGATGTCGGTATTGAGCAGCCGGGCGGTCTTCTGCAGCCCCTGCCGCAGTCGGGCGAAGAGGCCCTTTTTCGGCTCGGACGCTGCCGGTTCCTGGGGAGCGCCGACGGGCGGAGTGGGCTTAGCGGCGGGGGATATCGTGGACTGCGGCGTCGCAGGCTCGTGGTTTCCGACACCCTCGCGATCCGCGGCATCGTCCCGATTCTCGTTATCCTGTTGCGTGCTCGACGAATCGTCGCTCTCGCTTTGATGCGCCTGCTCCTCCTGCGGTTTTTTCCAAAGTCGCTTGAACAACTTTCGCCCTACCTTAATCGTGAATTCAAGGATGGCACCGATCCGCTCGCCTTCGGCGGACCGGCCAGTGCGTTGGTTCGTCATTCCCGCGCAGGCGGGAATCCAGCTCCGCGTCCGTGTTCCGTCGTGCATAGTCTGAGGTCGAACACCGAGAATTGTATAGTCTTAGCCGCAAATCGTCGCGGGGGACGCGGTCGGGCCGTCGTATTTCACAAACGAGCACGCCTACGTACGATAAAGGTTGGCTACACGGGGCACCGGCGAAGCGACCAACGCGCGGAAAGTCGGGTCTCAGGCTGCCGCTGACCATTAGCGCGCCACGCGAATCATGACGGAATCTTTGCCTACCAAGCGCACCTCCCGGTCCCCAATCGCTGCCGGTGGAACTGCGGGAGCGGTGTCGGGCGCAACCTTGTGTCTCGCCTCGGTTATGATTCCGACGACGATTGGCGGGTTTTTTCCCCAATGATTGCAGCATGGTGGCCAGTCATATTCGCCTTGACTATTCCGTGGGCGGCAGGTGCCGCGATACTCGGCTGCATCATTGGAATCGTCGCTGCCCATTGTTCGAACATGTGGCTCAGCGCTATCTTTGGATCGACATTCTCGTTGGCCATACCGATCGTAATCGCTGTCTTCCTCTTGGAGCCGTCCGAAGCCGAAGAGCCGTCCAATTTTATCCAGCTCTTACTGTTTACTGTACCGCTTGGCACTCTAACTGGCGCTTTTACATGGCGTGCCGCACAGCGTTGCCGAGAACCAAAGGGTGCCCCAGCATTCCGCTTCTCGCTACGTGAGATTTTTCTGCTCTTCGCCGCGGTCGCAGTGCACTTGACGGCATATACCCTCAGATGACCTACGTCTTGCAAATAGAAAGACCGAATATGTCACCCGAGGCGACCACGATGATCCGCCGCCGAGCGAACACTTCCGATTGCTTGTGCGGTTCATCGGCAGCCTTCCCAATCCGTGACGCGCCGTCTATGCTTGCGTAAGCGCCGTTTAGCGCCACGAATCCGCGGCGTCGTGCAGTTAACTGGGATACCCATTCATGGCACATGCCTGGCATGAAGTGACGCCCGGTGAGGGGATTCCTGAACGGTTGCTGGCCGTGATCGAGATTCCCGCCGGCTCCAGCGTTAAGTACGAGCTCGACAAGGAGACCGGCCTGTTGCGGATGGATCGCATGCTGTACTCGGCCGTGCACTACCCGGCCAACTATGGCTTCATCCCCCAGACCTACGCCGAAGACGATGACCCGCTCGACGTGCTGGTGCTGTGCCAGGAGCCCGTGGCACCGCTGACCATTGTGCGGGCGCGGGCCATCGGCCTGATGACGATGATCGACAGCGGCAAGCGGGACCACAAAATCCTGGCCGTGCCCGAGGACGACCCCGAGTTCAACGGCTTCCAGGAGGCGAGCGAGTTGCCGCCCCACCGCCTGGCGCTGTTGCGCCGATTCTTTCAGGACTACAAAAAGCTGGAAGGCAAGGCGGTCGAGGTCGACGATTTCGAGCCCAAGGCCATGGCGCTACCCATCATCGACGCGGCCCTGGAGCGGTACAGCAAGCAGCGGCGGCGGGGGTTCGGCTAACGCTGCCCCTAATTCCGGCGTCATCGCAGAAATCACGTGGACCGACGCCCGGTTGCGGCGTGGAGCAGCCGAACTCGGAAAACTCCGCTGCCGCTGTCGTTCCTCGGGCGGGCATTCACCGCGCGGCAAAGGCCGGCAAAACGAACGACGGCTGCGGGTCGTCTTATTGGGGCCCCAAGTTTGATCCGAGCCCTTCCACCGGAGACAAACCCATGCGTTACACTTGCTTAGCGGCTGCCGTTCTGGCAGTGATGCTCGCGACTCTGCCCGCCCAAAAGGCACTGGCATTGGCAACGGAAGAGATCGGCAATGAGCCGCTGAGCGAGCTGAACTACGCCGAGTGGCCGGGAATCATGCCGCTGGTGAACGACAAAAACCGCGTGTACAGCATCTGGGTGAACGGGAATGAGTGGTTCTACTACAAGGGAAAGCACGACGAGGTGAATGCGGCGCTGGCCCATTTCGTCAAGATGAAGGTCGAGCACCACGTGGTCGCGCTGCGCGCGGGCCCGGCGACCGTGCGGTCGTTCGAAAAGAAGGAGTTCGCCTACAACTGGAGCCTGCACGCCGTCGGCGGAATCGCCCAAGTGCGCGCCGTCGACGATCCCGACGACCTGGACTGGCAACGCGACCCTGTGCTGACGATTTACATCGACGACACGATCGACCTCGACAAGCTCGACTTCCCCATGGGCGTTACGCTGCGATCCGCCCCGGCCACGACCGACGCAGGCATGAAGAACGAGGCGGCGGCAATAAGAATCGCCGATTTCCTCAAGGCCCGAAACGGCGAGACGCCTCCCTAATCGCACTTTTCGATGCGGCCGACGGCTGTATGACAGATCGGCGCACGTCAACGCCCCCTCTTATGGGTGCAACGTGGCACAGCCGTAGGAGTCTGCCCGTTTTGCCGTGCCGCGCATGCTACCGGCCCCCTGCCGCGAGCTGGCGCCACCGTTTCCGTCATCGGTGGAAAACTGTTGATTTCCGCCCCCGCAAATCGCCATAATGGCGGGCGGCGCCGGTCCGGTGCGGTCCGAGTCGAGCGCGGCCGCTTGGCTGCGAATGGTGATCGCCATCTTCTCGCGTGTGCGACGACCGACCTTGCCCGGCCGGCGAGCCTCTTCATTCGGAGGAGCGGATCATGCATCGCCTCATCACTCCCGCCGTTTTGGCACTTACCTTCGCTCTCGCGGCGGCGACAGTTCGCGCCGAGGAAGAAGAGGCGGTCACCGTCTATCGCAAGGTGAACGGCGCCGTCGTCGCGCTATTTAACGCCGAGGGTTCCGGCACGGGCATTCTCTTGGACAAGAAGGGACTGATCCTCACCAACGCGCACGTGGTGTCGTCGCCTCTTCCCTACAAGTGCAAGGTCGACGTGGTCCGCAACGGCAAGTCCGAACAGGTCGAGTTCCAGCGGGTGAAGTTGGTGGGCTTTCATCCCAAGTTCGACCTGGCCCTGGTGCGGATCGACCCCGGCGAGCACGCGGGAACCCTGACCACGGCGAACTTCGCCAAGCAGAAGTCGGTACCGGGACAGCGGGTGTACGCCATCGGCAATCCCGGTGGGGGCGGCGACGACGTGGACCTCAATAAGACGATCACCTCGGGGATCATCAGCGGTGTCGACCGGCTGATCGACGGCGTGCCCTACTACCAGATCGACGCACCGATCAACCCGGGCAATTCCGGCGGGCCGCTGTGCAACAAGAGCGGCGACGTGATCGGACTGGTGACGCTCAAGTTTACGGACGTGGAGAACATCGGCTTCGCGATCGCGCTGCACGACTTCGACAGAGGGGATTTCGTCACGCCCGAAGAGCGCCCCGGCAACTGGGAGAAGAGCGAAGGCCTGGTCAAAATGGCCGAGGAGTTTTACCAGAAGTCGGTCGAAGCCGAGCGGCAGTACGGTCCCGACGACGTGCGCGTCGTTATGTACCGCTATTACGCGGCTCAGTATTACCACGAGGCCCTCACCTATAGTCCGAACGACTTTCGCATTTACTACAACGTCGGCATGTTGCTGCGCACGATGGAGGAATACGAAATCGCGCAGCCGTATCTGATTCGGGCGATCGAGCTGCAGCCCTGGGAGAACCCCGAGTATTACGTGGAGTTGGGCCGGGCGTTGACCATGCAGAGCAAGAACGACGAAGCACGCGCGGTGTGGATCGAGGGAACGCGGAAGTTTCCCTACGAGGGCGTGCGCAATTGGGACGATCTGGCGGTGTTCTACGGCGGCGCCGGGGCGGACTTTGTCGAGGCGGCGCGGTGCGCGGCCGCGGCTCTGGCCACCCGCAATCCGGCCGTTCGCGGCGACGAAATGCGGGGCCAGATTGCGGTCATGCGCCGACTATTGAAGCCCGAAGAGATTCAGCGGCTCGACGAAGCCGTCCGCAAGCTCCCCGCGGAGCTGGAATCGATGAAGGCCCACGCCGAACAGGCGAAGAAAGAGTTGAAATGGAACCTGACGCCGGAATTCGCCGATTTCATGCGCAAACACGGCAGTCGCTTCGACGCACCCGACGAGGCGATTGCAGGCTCCGGCTCGAACGATTCGACGCCGCCCGACAAGGAGTCCGACAGTGGCCCCTCGGGCGACGCGGTGGCCGACGCGAGCAAGCCAAACGTTTCGCCGACCGGCGATGGCGGCAAGCCGGCGGTCGAGCCCGAGGAGCTCGATCTGAGCGTGCCCGAGAGTTCGTTCAATCTACTGGAATCGATCAACATCCGCCGCGACGCCCAGCGCGGCACCTGGAAATTCGACAAAGGCGCGCTCGTTGTGCCGCTTGCCTCCGCAGCGCTGTTGGAGGTTCCCTTCGAGCTGCCCGACGAGTACGACTTGACGCTGATTGTCGAGCGGGTGTCGAACCGCAAGGAGCTGGTCGTGGGCTTTGTGCGCGACGGCGTGCAATCGGCATTCCTGTTCGATGCCGACACCGGAAAGGCATCGGGCATCGACCTGGCCGACTCGCACGCTTACCAGGGGCGCGTGTTCACCAACGACCAACCGGCCACGGTGGTGATGAAGGTGCGGCACGAAGGGCTACTGGTCACGGTCGACGGGGAGCAGGTGTTCTTTCATCGCACCGACAGCCCGTTCGACTCGGTGCGCGACCCGTGGAAGCCGCACGGCGCCGATCACATCTTTCTCGGCGCCGACGTGAGCCGCTACCGAATCCACAAATTGATGCTCACGCCGTACGAGCGCAGGCGGAAGTAGGGCGGGGCAAATTATCCGAAGGCGACCTCAATCTGCGTCACGTAAGTTTCGTCGCCTAGGCGCTCCTGGATTTCCTTGGGCGGGGCGCACTCGAAGTACAGTTGCAACGCCTCGCGCAGGTTCTCTCGGGCGGTCTCAATTGTATCGCCCTGGCTGGCAATATCGAACTCCGGGCAGAGCGCCACAAAACCATCGCCTTCGCGTTGAATGATGGCGGTCAGTCGCTTGGTCATAGCACGTCCGATCTGTCTCAGGGTGTGTCAATGTTGAGGCGACAATTGGCCGCTGTCTCGCTGTACAAGCGTATCACTTGTCGTAGTCCGGGAACTTTTCTTTCAGGCGTTCCACCGTGTGCCGCCACCTGGGGGCCGTCGGCTTGCAGACGGTATTCTGATTGCCAAACAGTCCGACCTCGTGCACCCCGTTTTCAGGCGGCACGGTTTGCAGCCACTTGACCGAAACGAAATACTCGCACTGCTCAGCATCGTCGAGAAACTCCCTGTGGTACTTGCCTTTCTTGACGGCCTCGAGAACGGGTACCTCGCCTGACGGAGTCGTTACCTTGAATGTTTTCGCGGGCTGCGCCGTTCCGGTGACACGAGCGACCCCAAGAAAGCCATAGCCTGGAGCTTTGACCCAGATGCGGTCGTCTGGTTTGAGCACTTGCAGTGTTTTGGTATAGAAAGGCCCGCCGCCGGCACAGACAAAGCCGAATTGCACTGCGTCCTCCCAGGATCGATTCTCGCCGATGCCGTAGTTGCAGTAGAACTCGCCGTTCCAGGGCTCTCTGGCCCCACGCGCCACCCCCGATGCATTTACCTGAGTGCGGACCGGGTCTAGGAGCCAGGCGCGACTGAGAAACTGTTCGGCGCCGTTCGCGAAAACCTGGAAGCACAGGACATTGATAGGGATACCGCGTTCACTAAGATAGCCAACAATCCGCTCGGTGCTGTCATCGAGACCTGCAGCCACGACTACGATCTGATGAGTCTCATTCAACGTGTCTTCGTCAAGCTCCTCTCCGAACCGCTGCCGAAAGTCTTGCGCCAGGCTGCGCCCCGATGCGAAGCGCCCGTAGATCGCGTCGATCTCTTCTGACTGGAGCCTCTCGACCCAGCCAGCATAGTCCAATGCCTGGGCAACGACTTCACGCGGAGTGCGGTCGCGTTTGAGTTCGATCAACACAAGCGAAGCATCCGGAGCGATCGCCAAAAGGTCAATGCGCCCGCCGATGCCGGTATCCTCCTGCCGGCCGACAATCATCCACTCCTCGGATAGCAAGCGAGGCGCAGCGACAATCATTCGCTCCAGTAGCTGCTCCGTCTCGAGCGACGACTCGGAAAGCGCTGCGGGCTGGTCGCCGACTTTCCAGATTGCAACTCGAACGGGCATGGAAATACCTCTGAAACTGCGCCGTGTGCTTCGTGCGCGAATCGCGCCACGGGCACCTGGGCCGATTCAACCTATTTCCGCCGGCGCCAGTAGCCCGGTCGGCGGGCATTGTGCGCAACGGCTACGACGCGCGCTGTATCCGAATCATCGATGTAGTAGATCAGGCGATAAGGGAAGCGATTCACCCGAACGTAGCGATACTTCGACCCGTCATACGGATGGGTCGCTACATCATCAGCGATTTGTCGCACGGCTCCTGCCACAGCGGCGCGAAACCGTTCCGCACTGTGCGGGCTCCGCGCAGCATACCAGCGCTCGGCCTCGCGGGCCTCTTTGGCGGCCAGCGGGTGGAAGGCGAAATGGCGAGCCACTCGTTAGTCCTGCTTCCACAGGTCGGACAGCGGGATCCACCCCTCGGTATCTTTGGCTCGCCGGTCCAACTCCTCAAGAAACGCAGGGTCATCTTCCAACGGCCCGGCCACGTCGTCCGGCAGAGTGTCCATCAAGCGGGTGGCGATCACCAAGCGATCGGATTCGGAGAGTTTGAGGGCAGCGTCGAGGATTTCGTCGCGACTGATGGGCATCGAGCTGATCCCTTGTGCGAGTGGGCTCGAAAGGTTCGTACGGCTGTCGAAACAGCAACTAGGATTCTACGCTATTCCCCTCGCCTAAGCCAAGCGTTTCGCGCCCACGCCGGCACGAGCCCGACGAAGCACTTCGCAGCACTAATTCTCCGAACGGCTTCGGTGCGAAATGCCGCCAAGTGGCTCGACGCTCCAAGTTACCGCCGCTGTTGCAGGAACGTGTCGAGCACGCCGTTGACGAATTGGGCCGATTGCCGGGCGCCGTAGCGCTTGGCCAGCTCGACCGCCTCGTTGATGGCCACGCGGGGCGGCGTTTCGGTGTACAGGATTTCGTAGGCGCCCAGCCGCAGTGCGCTGCGGTCGGTTACGGCCATCCGCTCGAGACTCCAGTTGTCGGCCCGCTGCGTAAGCAACAGGTCGAGCTCGCCGCGGTTGCGGCGCACGCCCGATAAAAGCGATCGGGCGAAGGCCACGAGCGCCTCGTCGCCGTGGAGCCGGCGCGAGAGGAACGCATCGTCGTCCGACAATCGGTGCGCGGGATTCAGCTCATCCTGATACAGGAGCTGAAGCACCACTTCCCGGGCTCGACTGCGACGCGACATGATCCGACCTCTCTCGGTTCCGCGCATATCCTGGCAAGCACTTGCTGTACTATTATAGGACAAAAGGCAAAGGGCAAAGTCGGCGGTCGCGGCGGGCTGTGGAGAATCGGTCGACGGCCGCAACGGCGTGAGTCGACAAACGGGCGGGCGGCCCCAATGAGCCCGGGAAAGAATGCTGGCGGCGTGCGCTGCGTCCCCGTGTCACCGCCTCTCCGTGTCACCGTGTCACCGCGTCAGTCGCTGGTTTCCCCCAAGCACCGCCACCCGAGCGATCGTGCTGCAACTAGGCGCGTGGCGGCAGCTTCGCCAGCAGGCTCACCATTTCCAGGGCTGCCTCGGCGCACTCCACTCCCTTGTTGCCCGCGTTGCCGCCCGAGCGGTTGATCGCCTGTTCGAGCGAATTGCAGGTGAGCACGCCGAACAGGACGGGAACGCCCGATTCCAGGGCGATCTTTCCGAGGTTTAAGCTGACCTGGCGGTTGATATGCTCGTCGTGCGTGGTTTCGCCGCGGATGACGGCCCCCAGGCAAAGGATGGCGCCGTATCGCCGCGCGTCGGCCAGTCGGCGGGCGACGAGCGGAATCTCCCACGCGCCGGGCACCCATACCACGTCAACGTCGTCGTCCGCCACGCCGTGCTCGGCCAACGTTTCCACCGCACCCCGGAGCAGGTTGCGCGTGATCGACTCATTGTACCGCGATACGACAATCGCGTACTTGCACGGGGGCGGCGACGATGGATCGCCCTGGATCTCGTTCACGACGGTTATCTCCCGAAGAGATCGGCAGGTGCGGCAGGCCGCCTCGGCAGGCTATCGGCCGGGAACGGTTACCGTCACCGTCCGCTTGGGGCACTGGTTGAGCGGCTTCATGGATGTGACGCCGGTGGCGACCTTCAAATCGACCTCCTTGCCGCGATTCTCTTGCAGCGTGACGAACCATTCGCGGACCGTAAGATTGGTCACGATGGCGTCGTCTTCCCGCACTCCGGCCTGGGAAAAGACGCCGCCGGGCGTCACCGTCTCCACCATAACGACTTCCTGCAGATCCGTCCGGTCCCAAACGCGTTCGGTGCGGTATGTAAACCCCATATCGCGCGCCAACTGCCGCGCCCGATGCTGGTGCATGATCTCTTTGTAAGCCAACTGCCCGCCGCCGGCCGCCAGCGTCCCCACCACCAGCGCCACAATGGCCAGCACCAGCCAGATGACCGCCTTGTCCGCGTAAGCGATGGTAACGCGGCTGGTGCGAGCGGGTATGGCAATGATGGCCCAAAACACCAGACCGGTGAGCGCCGCGAAACAGACGCCCATGCTCACGAGCAGCCCCGGTAGCGGGCCCAGGTACCACATGAGCGCAAATTGCACGCCGCACACGCCGGTGAACAACAACAGTGCCCGCATCCCGAACCGTAGCGGACTCCGCCGGGAAGGGACCAGCTCCACGTCGACAACTTCGCCCCGCGAGAAGTCGGGTTGGGAGTAAGGCGGCAAGGAAGGGGCGTCGGGGGTCATACCAAGGGGAACCTCCGCGCGGCGCGGTTCTCCAGACGGCAGCGCGGCGTGAATGCATGCAAGTCTCGGCGCGTCGGTGCCCTCCCAGCGCCCAATCGGACGGCGGCGGCAAAGGCCGTCACTTCATATTCATGCTCATCAGGAATTCGGCGTTGCTCTTTGTCTTTTGCAGCCGCGTAACCAAGAGCTCCATCGCGTCGGGTGGGTTCATCTCGTTCAGCACGCGCCGCAGTACGCACACGCGGCGGTACTCATCAGGGTCCATGAGCATTTCCTCGCGGCGGGTACCGCTGCCATTGATGTCGATAGCGGGCCAAATGCGGCGATCGACCAGCCGCCGATCGAGCACGATCTCCAGGTTTCCCGTCCCTTTGAATTCCTCGAAGATCACCTCGTCCATTTTGCTGCCGGTGTCGATCAGCGCGGTGGCCATAATGGTGAGCGAACCTCCTTCTTCGACCTTGCGGGCAGACCCGAAGAAGGCCTTGGGCCTTTGCAGGGCGTTGGCGTCGAGGCCGCCGGAAAGGATTTTGCCCGACTGCGGGCATTCCGAGTTCCAGGCTCGCGCGAGCCGCGTGATGGAATCGAGGAAAATCACGACGTCGACGCCGAACTCGACCATCCGCTTGGCCTTCTCGATGACCATCTGCGACACCTGCACGTGTCGCGACGACGGCTCGTCGAAGGTCGAGCTGATGACCTCGCAGTTGGGCCCTTTGACCTGCCGCTCCATGTCGGTGACTTCTTCCGGT
>CAYQAJ010000182.1:0-10540 GCA_964415245.1 uncultured Pirellulaceae bacterium
GGCCAGACGCTCAGCGACCGCACGGTAACGATCCGCGACCGCGACAGCCTCAAGCAGTGGCGCGTAAATGCCGACGACGTGCTGGCGGAGTTGCAGAAGCGGTTGCGGTAGCGGATACGAAGCGTTGATCCGCGCGCGTCGAGTCGCCCTGCGAGATGTGGCTCGTGTGATCGCGCGCATCGCCGTTTCTCGACCTCTTGGTATGTCCCATGCAAGCTGCACTGAGCCAGGTTTGTTCGCTCGACTCGACGTTTGAGAATGACGTCGAGCAGTATGCGGCGGCGAAGTGTGGAACGATCGAGGTGTGGCTCACCAAGCTGGAGACGTATCTGGAAACGCACTCGATTGACGAGGCGCGGCAGCTTTTGGCCGATCACCAGATGGTCGCGCCCGTGGCGAGTTTTCAGGGGGGATTGCTGGCCAGTCAGGGCGGGCAGCGCGAAGAGGCGTGGAACCACTTTCGGAAGCGGCTCGAACTTTGCAGGGCGATCGGCATCGGCACGCTGGTCGTGGCGTGCGACGTGCCCGGGCCGGTGGGGCAAGCCGATATCGACCGGGTGCGCGCGTCGCTGAAACTGGCGGCCGAAGAAGCCGCGAAGAATGAAGTTCGCCTTGCGCTGGAGTTTCAGTGCCGGTCCGCATTAGGCAATAACCTGCAAACGGCTGCGGCGCTCGTCGACGAAGCCGCGAGCCCCAACCTGGGCATCTGCTTTGATGCCTTCCACTGGTACGTCGGGCCCAGCAAGGAGAGTGACCTGGGTTTGTTATCGCGCGAGAACCTGTTCCATGTGCAGCTCTCGGATCTGGCCGATGTGCCGCGGGAGTTGTCCGCCGACTCGCACCGCATTTTGCCCGGCGAAGGGGACATTCCGCTCGAACCGGTGATCGCGCGGCTACGAGAGATTGGTTATGAGGGCTGCGTGTCGCTGGAGCTGATGAACCCAGTCCTATGGCGGGTGGGGCCGCTCTCGTTTGGCGAAATCGGAATGACGTGCCTGCGGCGGCTACTGGGGCAGGCGGGGATGTGAGGAGCGAGTTTTCAGTGACGATGTGTCAGTTGTCCGTGGTCAGTTGTCCGTTGTAATCCGGCGGCACTCGGTCGTTCAGCGCTTCGTGTCTCTGCCGACTGAAAACTGAAAACTGAACACTGAATACCTTGGACGAGTCACGCCACGCGGCGTTTCTCGGTTTCGTCCGCCGGCACCACCAGCCGGAATTTGCCGGTACGCGGATCAGGGCCGAGCGTGGGCACCTCTTCGACGCGGAAATGCACGTTGTCGAGGTGCTTTTCAGCCAATAGCGCGTGCCAGCGGTGGTAGATCACCTGCTCGGCGCGTTGCTTCTGTTCGGCAGTGAGCCCGGTCTGGTATCGCACGCGGAACAGGAATGACGTTTTGTCGAGCGAAACGGCCTGCCATGCCGCCAGGCCCGGCACGTAGAACTCGACGATGATGTTGCCGTGGATGAAATCGTCCTCGCCGCGGCGGTTGGTGAGAGTGAGCGCGTTCTCGCGGCGGCCCACGATGTTGCGCACGCGGCGGTAAGGCCACTGTCGTCGTCGCCTGGTTGCAAGCGACACGACCTCGTCGGGCACCAGCACGTCGTCCATACGGTAGCGAATCAGGGGAAGCGTGCGGTTAAACAGGTTGGTGACGCAAACGTGGTCGTCGTGCAGCTCGTAAACAAGATCGTCTTCGAGCAGGTATAGCCCGTCGTCGCCATCGAGGTTCATGCCCATGTACAGGTGCTCGCTCGACGCGTACACGTTGTGCATCTTCACGCCGAACACGCTTTCGATGTACTGCTTGCTCTGACCGGGCAGCATCTCGCCGCCATTGCCCACGTGCCGCGGGTGAATGTGCAACGTGCCGCGCTGTTGGGCTTCGGCCAGCATGTGGATCACGCTGCCATAGCCGGCCAGGCGATGCGGCTGAAAACGGTTGAGCCCTTCGATGATGTGGCGAAGCGGCTGGCTCACGTCGAACGTGCGCACGTTGTGAAACAGGCGATTGGCGCCGTGGTTGCCGGCCAGCATCAGGCTCACGGCCGTGAAGTGCCCGCGCGTGGCGCCGAGAAACGCCGTTCGCTGCCGCAGTCGGGGCGGAAGGGCGCGGGCGATCTGGCTGGCGCCGATAATCCATTCGTGGTGCGAGTAGACGAAGAAAGCCACCGCCCCGGACGTGCCGGACGTGTGGACGACATGGTACCGGCCGTCCAGGAGATCGCGCGGGTCGTTGGAACGGGTCAAAAACTCTTCCAGGCGGCGCCGCGTGATCTGTCGGTCGGTGACAACGTCGTCGAAACGATCGATGAGCGTCCGCTTGGTCAGCACCGGGAAATGTTCGGGACAGCAGTGCTGCGAATCGATCCGCTCGCGGCGGATCACCTCGCGGTAGTAGGGTGAGTGCCGGGCCGCGTGTGCCACCAGTCGGCCGAATCGCTCGTGCTGCTGTGCAAGGAGCCGCTCGCGCGGCAGCCATCCCATTCGGATGTGCCCGAACAAGGCGCGCAGCCAAGCGGCCGTTTCCAGCGGCGAGTACGGATTGCGCATGGACGCCCGGGAAGGGTGAGAATTGCGAATGTGCCGAACGGCAAGTGCCGCGAACCGCGCGATTCACACGGCGGCGGCGGCGAGAATTGCGGGGCGTTAGATACCGGATTTTCGCCTGTCGTGGCAAGAGCAATGCCGCGAATTGCGTGGATGGCAGCCCCTTCGCTCGCCGCCAGATTTCCCCTTTCTTGCCAGATTCACACGTGGCGGCGATAATCTACCTGTCCCTAAACCGGGCGGGGACCTCCAAGGAGGAGAAGAATCATGCGGGCAGCATTCACCGCGGGAGCGGCGGTATCGCTTTTTGCGCTGCTTTTTGCGGCGCCGAGCTTTCTGTCGCACGCCGCTCGGGCCGACGACGTTCGCGACGGCATCATCCGCACCCACAAGCTGGGCGACTATCCCAGCGCTCCAGGTGGCGGCGCCCCGACATTGCTAGGCGGCAGTCACGGCGGAGAGGGCCACGGCCATGGGCACGGATCGGGCAATGGCCACGGCGGCAATCATTACGGCTCGAACTACAACTACTTCATCTCGCCGGGAATCGGTTACGGCGCGTACTACTCGTATCCATCGGGATATTACGAGTTCGGCTACCCCGGCTACTACGGCAACGGGCCCGTGTACCGACCGTGGGAGTGGGACTACGGGCCGCTCTCCACCATGCGGATGATGGCCGTGCAGCGGGCGATGCTTGGCGTTGGCACAGCCGATGCGCTCGAACGTGAGCGGTTGGAGCTTGAGAAAGCGATTCTCCTGCGCGAACTGGCCAAGCGCGACGCCGCTGACCGCCGCGCCGCGGGTGATGATGGCGGCGACGCTGGCGGTGCGCCCGAGCCGGATCTTCGACTCAAGCGCGAGGCAGCCGATCGCGCTGTCGAGCCGCGAGACGTATTCCGCCCCCGCACCTCGAACCCCGCTTCGCGCGAGCGGGCACTGCGATTGGTGATGGCCGGTGATGCCCACTTTGCCGAGCAGCAATACCAGTTGGCATTGCAACAGTACAAAACTGCGGCCGGGGCGGCGCCCGATCTGGCGACGCCCTATTTGCGCCAGGGTTTGGCGCTCATTGCCACGCGGCGGTACGACTTGGCCGCCGAAGCATTCAAACGGGCGCTCGATGTCGACGACGCCGTGCCCGACAGCGATTTCCGGGTCGATTCGCTGTACGGCGATCTGCGCCTGGCCAAGAACTCGCACCTGGAAACGCTGGCCACCCGGGCTCTCGACAAACCCGACGACGCCAACATGCTCTTCGTGCTCGGGGTGTTCCTGCACTTCGACGGCGAGCCCGAACGGGCAGTGAAGTTCTTCCGCAGGTCGGCCGAGTTGTCGGGCGACATGGCGCCGTACGCACGCCCGTTCGTTCGCGCGGCGTTGGTCGACAAGGCAATCATCGGCGAAGAGGACGGATTGGGGATTTGACAGATTCGGCCGCGGCAGCGTATCGTCGCGGCTGCAAATAGCCGCGGCCGGAAGGCCGCGGTCTGGTGTAGCCGCAGAGACTTCGCAAGACCACGAGGATTAGCATCATGATCGGCTCGACGCCATTTGCGCAGGTACGATCACGTTGGGCGCTCAGGCACCGCGCATCGCGGGCAGCACATTCGCTACTGGCCGCACTGGTTTTCCTGGCGGCATTCTCCATCTCGGGTTTCGGCGCCCAAGCACTCCGGGCACAAGACAACACGCAAGGTCCCAAGCCGCCCGAGGGCGTGACGTACGAACGCGACATCGAATACGGCACCGGTGGCGGCGAGCCGTTGCACCTGGACCTGGCCCGACCATCGCATCGCGATAAACCGGCCCCCTGTGTGGTCGTGATTCATGGCGGCGGCTGGGCGGCGGGCGACAAGTCGCACCATACCGACCTCATCTTCCAGCTCGCGTCGCGGGGATATGTCGCGGCCACCGTGCAGTACCGCTTTGCCCCCGATCACCGGTTTCCCTCCCAGGTTGAGGACGTGAAGTGTGCCGTTCGCTTTCTACGCTCCCACGCCGATGACTACGGAATCGATACGAAGCGGTTCGGGGCAATGGGCTTCTCGGCCGGCGCACACCTTTCGATGATGTTGGGCTCGATGGGGCCGGACAACGGCCTGGAAGGGGAAGGAGGATGGCCCGATCAGCCGAGCCAGGTTCAGGCCGTCGTGTCGTTCGCGGGTCCCACCGAACTGGCGGCCGACGATCTGCCACCAGCGGCGCTGGGGCCGGTGAAGGGACTTTTGGGCGGTTCAGCGGCCGAGAAGCCGGACCTGGCCGAGAAAGCCTCACCGCTGTTCTATGCGAGCGAGGGCGACGCGCCCATGCTGCTTTTCCACGGCACCAAAGATCCCATTGTGCCCTATTCGCAGGCCGTGAAGATGGCCGAAGCGCTGACGAAGGCCGGCGTGCCGGGGCGCATCGAACTGATCCTGGGCGCCGGCCACGGATGGGGAGGCGTCGATGCCCACCGATCGATGGAGCAAACGTTTGAGTTTTTTGATCGATACCTTACGCCGGAGGAATGAGCGCAGCGTGAGGTGGAGTGGAGCCCGCTTTGCGCGGGAAAATCCAAATCCCAAGCACCAAATCACAAACAAAACTCAAGCTCCAAACTTCAAACGATATGACTGCGACTTGTCCCCTGCCCACCGGAGCACGATGAGTTGAAAGACCCGCTGGGCGACGGCCCCTATCGATATTCGCCGAGCGATGATCCAAGCGCCGCTCCGCAGGGACAGCCCTTCAGTCAGCTTGTGATGCAGTATGTTCGTGGCGCAGTGGGGGGCGCGACGGGCGGCGCCTTAGGATGGGTGCTCAGCCTGGCACTCATACGCTGGGGCGTGCTCTCCACCATGCTTCCCGGGCTACTGATGGGAATGGGCTGCGGCTGGCTCTCGGGAACACGGTCGCATGTATTGGGTGTGGCGGCGGGAGTCGCCTCGTTTGCCATCAGCGTCGTGGCAACGTGGCAGATCGCGCCCTTTATTGTCGATGACAGCTTGCACTTTTTTGTCATGCATCTGCACAAGTTGCCGCTCATGTGGCTGCTGATGATTGTTCTCTCGGGCGTGTGCGGGTATTGGTTCGGGCTGGGGCGTCGGCCGTATAATCGGCCGGTTGGTTACCAAACGGGAAACCAGGGCACTCGGCAGCCCTAGCTGGACTCGCGAGAATGCATTCGCCATGAGGTTTACCTGCACACTTACGCGGACGGCGGGCGGCCAGTGGACGGCCCATCACGAGAGCGACGCCGTCGGCGTGGTGAATGTCGTGGCGGCGTCGCGCGACCTGTCCATCGACAAACTGCGGGGCGAATTGCGATACCGCCTGGAGCTTTGCCCCTGCACGGGTGAATCGTACCGCCACATCGACGTGGAGATTATCGAAGCGCCGTCGGGCGAGTAGGTCCCGTCTGCCGGGCGGGACCGACCGATGTGGCCCTTTGTTGTGGCCGGTCTCCTGACCGAGCCACGTAGCTGAGGGTCTCCAAGGTTACAACTCTTCGCGGGAGACCTTGCGGTCGAGAAGTCGGCAGGGTCGGGAGACCCGCGCCGAACTACAGGTCCCGCTCGGCAAGCGGGACCTACTTTTGGGCCGAACTATTTCGCCGTCGAATCGACGCCTTGGCGGCGGAGCTTGGCGCGGGCCCGGCTGAGCGTGGGGCCGACGCTGTTTTCCGGCATGCCCACGCTGGTGCTGATCTCCTGGTAGCTTTTGCCTTCCAGGTGGTACATGCGTACTACCACCGCCTCGGGCCCTTCGAGCGATTCCAACAGCCGCTCGACTTCCTCGCGGTTGCTAATCCGCTGCTCGTGCGTCGAGGGCTGTCCGATGACGCCCTCGGCACCCGATTCGGCCAGGCTGGTGGTGGTGCGCCGCTTGAGAAGCTCGCGAACCACCACGCGTCGCGAAACCACCGTCAGGTAGGTCGCCAGACTGCTATCGCCACGGAAACGGCGCAAGATGGCAAAGTCGTTGTTGACGACCGCCAGAAAGACGTCGGCAGCCAGGTCTTCCACGTCCTGGGGCGAGAGTCGGATCGAACGGCACTGGGCCGCATGGTTGATTACGTGAATCACCAGGCCCAGAAAGCGGTCGACGAACTCTTCCCACGCTCGCGGCTTACGACCTAAGCAGCGCGACAACAGATTACGATCAATCTCAGAGAGGGCCACGCGTTGATACCCCCGCGAGGACTTGGCCGACCGGGCTCCTCCGGGCCCGCGTGTCGTCGGCGGCACTTATCCCCCCGGTTTAGTTGTTCCCCCTGCTTCCTCCCGATTCTACGGTGGCACTGCCAGTGAAGCAAGTCGAATGCACATAGGGCGATGTGCGTGCAATGCGGCGGTATCTTGACAGTTTTGGGGCACCTCACTACCATTCGCTGCGGAGAGGGTGGCCGGGGTCGCTGAAGTTCTTCGCTCGTAAGAACTTGCCATGGGGGCGCTGGACAGGCGTAACGCCTTGAACTCGCCGCCAACCATGCTACGCTTTGCGGTGACGCGTCCCAGCACAAACCCAGGTCGGTTCTCAGCAGCACGGGCGAAGAGTTCGACCCCAGGCTTGGTGCCCTACGTATAGGAAAAGGCCGTACCCCTCGCTTCACGCGGCCAATCGATGTCCGAATTGGGCGAAGTTTTCCCAGGAGGCTTTTGTTCATGACCCACGTCGTTGCCCAGCCGTGCTTTGGCTGCAAGTACACCGATTGCGTCGTCGTGTGCCCGGTCGAGTGCTTCTACGAAGGGGAGCAGATGCTCTACATCCACCCCGACGAGTGCATCGACTGCGAAGCCTGCGTCCCGGAGTGTCCGGTGGAAGCGATTTTCCACGAGGACAATTTGCCGGAGGAATGGGCGGCCTTCACGGCACTGAACGCTGAAATGTCGCCCCAGTGCCCCGTCATCACCGAGAAGAAGACGCCGTTGGCCGAGAGCTAGCGGGCGGGCAGTTCGCGACGATGGCGCGTCGGATTGGTGCCGTATGCGCCGGCGTCGATCTGTCGGGTGGGCGCCGCTTGCCTGAAGCGGTGCATTGCGCTGATGTGTGCGATGCGCGCTCTATCGAGAAATCGCCGCGCTCGTTGGCGCATCTAGTGCGCGAATTCCAACGACGCGGCCGCCCCGTTCACAAACGTCTTCCAGCTTTCGTAGCGGGGATTGCCCAGCTTCATCGTAAGCTGCGGGCAATGCTTGGGACGAGCGGGCGAGCGAATCAGGTGCATCCGCGCTTCGTTGGGTGTGCGTCCCCCTTTGCGCGTGTTGCACGAAAGGCACGAGCAGACGACGTTATCCCAGTTCGTTTCGCCGCCGCGACTGCGGGGAATTACGTGGTCCAGGCTTAGTTGCGAGGAGGGGTAATGGCTGCCGCAGTACTGGCAGCGATGACCGTCGCGGGCCAGCAAGTTGCGGCGATTGAAGCGAGGGGCGGGGAGCATGAGCCGGTCGAATCGCAACAGCCGAACGACCCGGGGAACGCGAATCTCGAAGCTGACGGCGCGAACCCAGTCGTCGTGGCCATTTTTTTGGCCGGCCAGAAGCTCGCTCACTTCGCACCACGACTGAAAGTCGTAGTTGGCGTACTGGCCGTCCTCCAGGTGAATCACCTCGGCCATCTCGCGGTAGAGCAAAACGAACGCACGGCGAACCGTGGTAATGCGAACGGCCGCGTAATAGCGGTTGAGAACCAGCACGCTGTAACTGAGCGTACAGCCAGGCTGAGAATCGTGCATACACGCCTCCGGTTTCCAATGCGAGCCGCTGCTCGTGGCCAGGCCGTGGGAAAACCGTCGGCGTGCTGGCGCCCGGCTGCAAACTCCTCCGCGTTGCCTGGGGAGACCGTCGGGAGGCGGTTCCCGCGCTACAGGCAAGTGGAGTTTCTATTCTAGTCATCCCGTTTTTTTCCGGCCAGTCGCGGACCGGGAAAGTGCCCCTGGCCGGCACCGGCCGCAAATCCCGCAGGGTCGCGGCGGCGTGCCGGTCGCAAGGTCGCGCGCGATCGCTGCATCATGGTGCCGCGGTGCGATTGTTGTGCCAACATGGGTCGTTCCACGCATCTTCCCGGGGGTGTCCGACAAAACGGCTTGCCGCCGTGTGCAATTTCGCATTACCATAAAGGAACCAGTCGTCCATGGCGGGCGACCTTGCACAGCAGGCGACCGCGCAATGCGCGGCCAGTCAAGGGCCGGGGATATGATTCATTACACCTGTGACCGCTGCCATCGAAGTCTCGACCCGCAGGACGACCTACGATACGTCGTCAAGCTGGAAGCCTATGCGGCGATGGAGCCGCTGGAAGTCGACCAGGCCGAGGACGACCGAGACCACCTCGTGGAAATTCAGGAAATCATCGAACGCCTGGAAGCCGGTCAGAGCCCCGAGGTCGGCCAGGACGTTTATCAGAAGCAACGCTTCGACCTCTGTCCCGATTGCTACCGCAAGTACATCCGCAATCCGCTCGGCAACGAGGTGGCGGCGGAGTTTGGCTTCAGCCCCAACTAGTCGCGGTGGCTCACACGCCAGGTGGGCGGTACCCACCCTCCGCACGCGAATGGACTGCTCCGTCTCTGGTCATCTCCCGCCGGCGTGGACCCTCTGACCATGCGCATGCGTCGGCGACGGACTCGCTTGGTATTGCTCGTCGCCGCGCTCGTCGTCGTTGTTGCGGCGCGCGTCGGCTACGACTGGCTATTTCGCGAAGATAGCGCTCCGCTCACCGCCGGGCCGTGCGAAGTGGTCCGCGTGGTCGACGGCGACACGGTCATCGTCCGGCAGCAGACCAAACCGCCCGATCCGCCAAGCGTGCACGAAGCCCGCGTGCGCCTGCTGGGAATCGATACGCCCGAAACCGTCAAACCGAACTCACCCGTCGAACCGTGGGGCCCCGAAGCCACCGAGTTCACAAAGCGGCTGACTGCCGAAGGAAACTTGCGTCTGGAGTTGGATAAGCGCCGCATCGACCGCTATGGGCGGTCCCTGGCGTATGTGTTCGTGGGCGACAAGCTCCTCAACGAAGAGCTCGTGCGGGCGGGGTTGGCCCGGGTGTCGGTCTACCCGGGCGATTCGGCGACGATGGAGCGCCGCCTGCGTGCTGCCGAGGAGGAAGCGCGAAAAGCGGAGCGCGGCATCTGGTCGGCAGTGCAAGTCATCCCCGGCGAATGACCAGCGCGCCGCGAACCGCTTGGCACTACGATGGCCGCGCCGCTTGTGACTGTCCGCCGCCGCTGATAAAATCGCCCGTTTCCGCTGGGCACGGCGCCGGCACCGATCGCGCCCGGCCATTCTGATCCGCCTCCTACGGTGCGAAACGATGAGGCTCTCGTGGCGCAAAGATCGACATTGAAAATCGCCGTGATTCCGGGGGATGGAACCGGACCGGAAGTCACTGCCGAAGCGCTCAAGGTGCTCGAAGCGGTCGCGGCGCTCGAAAAGATCAACTACGAGCTGGCCCACTACGACTACGGCGGCGATCGATACCTGGCCACGGGCGAGATTCTGCCCGCCGGCGCTGTCGATGAGCTGCGTCAATTCGACGCCATTCTGCTTGGCGCCGTGGGCCACCCCAAGGTCGCGCCCGGAATCCTGGAGAAGGGCCTGCTGTTGGAATTGCGGTTCCAGCTCGACCAGTACATTAACCTTCGCCCGGTAAAGCTCTACCAGGGGGTCGAAACGCCATTGGCAGGCAAGGGGCCCGAGGACATCGACTTTGTCGTGGTGCGCGAGAACACCGAGGACATGTACGCTGGCATCGGCGGCTTCTTCAGGAAGAACACGCCGCACGAAGTGGCCACACAGACGGCCGTGTATACCCGCAAGGGGTGCGACCGCTGCATCCGCTGGGCGTTCGAGTACACCCGCAAGCGAAACAACCCCAAGGGAAAGAAGCTCACGCTGGTCGCCAAAACCAACGTGCTCACCACGGGCCACGACCTCTGGTGGCGCACCTTCCAGGAAGTTGGCGCCGAGTATCCGGACATTGAGAAAGACTACAACCACGTCGACGCCTGCT
>CAYQAJ010000183.1:0-555 GCA_964415245.1 uncultured Pirellulaceae bacterium
GCAACGTGCCCGACGACGTGCTGCTGCTCGTCGCCAAGAACGACGGCGTGGTGATGGCGAACTTCTTCTCGGGCTTTGTCGAACCGGAGTCGGCCCGCCGCATGGCCGACATGTTCGACGCCATGCGCAAGCTGCGCGCCGAGTTTCCCGATGAAGCCGAATTCGAGAAGGCCAAAAAGCAATGGGAGGCGGACCACCCCATGCTGCCCGGCACCGTGCATCACGTGGTCGACCACATCGACCACCTGGTTCGCGTGGCGGGCATCGACCACGTGGGCCTCGGCAGCGACTACGACGGCGTGAGCATGCTGCCCACCCAGCTCGAAGGGGGCGTGTCGGCGTACCCGATCATCACGCAGGAACTGTTGACCCGCGGTTACACGCGCGACGAAATTCACAAGATCATGAGCGGCAACATACTGCGTGCCCTCCGCCGCGCCGAAGAAGTCGCCCGCGATCTGCGAAAGGAATAGTTCGCGCTCGACTCCCATCCAAGCCCACGGATTGCCATCCGTGGGAAATCATGATCCCTCGCGCCTGACGCGGTGACGCGGT
>CAYQAJ010000183.1:655-10476 GCA_964415245.1 uncultured Pirellulaceae bacterium
GACGCGGAGACACGGTGACGCGGAGACACGGTGACGCGGAGACACGGTGACGCGGAGACACGGTGACGCGGTGATATGGAAGGAGTCTGGTTTCTCCTTCGCTACAACCGACCACGGACCACGGACAACCGACCTCCTCTGACCTCCTCCAAACTGAAAACCGAACGCGAACTCTACGATCGCTTCACACTTTGCCGTATTCCCCGGCGCGGCTATAATTCCCTGCCGCGCGCAACGCGCGCACGCCGTCTCCGGAGGGTAAGCGAATTGGTGAGCGGCCACACTGGAAATGTGGTGCCCCGAAAGGGGTTGCGGGTTCGAGTCCCGTGCCCTCCGCTTCCTCGAAACTACGGCTCGCAACCTGCTGAAACATAAGGTGTTGCGAGCCGTCGTTCCTTCTTGCAACCGCAGTTGTCCCTGAACTGTCCCTCTCAGCGCCTCTAAGCGCCAAGCCGTTGGGGATGGGTGTGGCAAGCACGATCGGGACAAGCAATATGGTGATGCTATTCATTCTTAGGCTCCATCGAATCTGTGTTGAAAGAGGGAGCGCCTGCACCATCGCAGGCGCTCCCGGTAGAACACGGCTTTCGGCTACGATTCCTCGTCAAAGGAAATTCGCTCCATGAACTTTTGACTCTCCTCGTCGCTCAACGCGTAGTACACGCTGCCCATCGACTTGTCGGACGCGTGGCCAAGCCAGATGTCGATCACACGTTCGGGCACACCGGAGTTGACCGCGTGCGTCCGAAAGAAGTGCCGGAATGAGTGAACCGTGTACCCGCCTTCACGGCCCGCGCGAATCCCCAGCTTGCGAAGCACCTTCAACAGTTCTTCATTCAGAAGTTTTGTGTTGATGTGGTGTAATCCGTCGGGGTAGCGCGGGCTCGGCAGCGCGGTGAAGAACCACGGTCGATGGCTGCGTGGGATCGCAGCGAGTACCTTTCTCAAGCGTGGATGGATCGGCACCTTTCTCGACCTGCCCGTTTTGGTTTCTAGTCCGTGTCGAGATACGACATGCAACCAATTCCCATCCAGATCAACATCGTCAACTTGGAAGCGCTGGCACTCTCCACTGCGGACCCCACTAAACGCAAGCGTCGCGAATACGGGATGACGCACTTCCGAAGCCGCAGCCAGAATCCGGTTCACTTCGGAAAGTGAGGGTCCCCCACGAGGTTCCAGTCGCGGCGGCGTGAACTTACGTTTGGCGAGAGGATTCTCACCGATCAGGTCGCGGTCGGCGCACCAGCTCAGGAACGATTTGATCGTAGCGCCCTCGTGGTGCATGCTTTTCGCACTGAGCACAGGCTTGCGGTGCGCACGGTACTTATCAAACAGTGACATGTTCACGCTGCCGACAAAATACACGCTTTGACCTTCGGCGTAGTCGCAGAAACGGATCAAGATTCCGCGGTACTTGACGCGTGTTTTGCGCCGCGTACCTTCCGTATCGTGGTACTGTATGTAGTCTTCGATTGTTGGTCGTAGTCTCACTCTGGGCCTCCGCTTAGGTTGTGGGGAAATATCGAAATCACCTTTCTGTAGTTGGGCCTCGATTTGAATGGCTTTGCGCCTGGCCAGCCGCTCGTTGGCGGTCTTGAGGCCCTTGCGCCGGTGGCCTCGGCAATGGAAGTCTGCGGTGAACAAACCACGTTTGCCGCGACGGTAAATCCAAACGCGCTCGCCAACGAGCACGCGATCACACTGGTCATTCTGCTTTCTGCTTCTGGTCATCATTCATTTCGTTGTCGTTGAAGATGTGAGCGACGAGCCGATCGCGCCAATAAAAGACGCGACCGCCGCGTTTGATGTACGTGCCGTCGAGTCGACCACCGTTCTTCCAGAGGTCGAGAGTTTTTGGTTTAACGCCCAACAGTCGAGCCGCCTCCTTCGTGCCAAGGATCGGCGGTACAGCCTGACCAGTGCCATCCGCGAATGCGTGGTCGATTTCCGCGGTAGTCAACGGTTTGTCACGCGTGCTCATCGCCTCGCTCTCCGGGTCGGCGGTGAGGCTGCCAATCGAAGGACTCGAAAACGGCGAGCTTTGCGGATGGGCTCCGTCGAAAGGCCGCAACCAGCGTGGCGGGCGAACCTCGCCACCGTGTTGCACGGCGAGCTAACGGATCGGTGCGCGACTCGAAGAAGCGGCGTTTTCATAACGCCGCGTAAAATCGCATTTCAGACGGGGATCGGGATTTCCGTGTCCGCGCGGTCGGAGAAATCACCCGCGTTGGCGTAGGCGTTGGCGATAGCGGCGAACACCGCGCAGGAGGGTTTGCGCCCTTTGCGCGTCGCCATGCGTAAAGTCAAGCGCCAATTCACCTTCTGAGGAATCCGTAGGCTGTGCATTTTCAATGGCCAGGTACAACCGGGTAATCTCGTGATTTCGCGGCAAAAAACGGGCGATTCTCCGCAACGTGTCCGCGCGCGTGTCCGCGCCGACCTCCTCCAGACGATGAAGAACCCGTCCCTGCAACCGCTGAAACACGGCCACGATATCCCCATCCACTCGCACAAGATCGCCTAGCGCATTGAGCCAACTCCGTAGGCCGCGTGAAGTCCGGGTTGCATTCTTGCTCAATGAGTCCATGCGGTGCCGGACTCGCTGTCGGCGGTCAAACAGGCGCCGCATTTCACCTGCGTCGACATACGGTTCAAGGATGTCGAACGACGGCCCTCCCTCGGCCCAGTGGCGACGACTGGCTTCTCCGAGGCGACGTTGAAGGTCGAGCTGCGACGTCAGCGGTTTTGGATCGTCGAGCATGTCTTGCAGCGATTGAAGCCGCATCGCCTGACGCCGAACGGCGGGCTCGACGAACTGCAAGTGTCGCTCAACGGTGCGCAGCAGGACTGCCAGGGCTTCCTGGGTTTGAGGCAGGTCGGAACGCGGGCGAGCTGCTCGCTTTGCCATGTCGGACCTCTTCACGAGGAAACGATCCGTGCAGCCCTGATTCTAACTGGCGTCTTTACCGGCGAAACCGCTCGTCGCCCAGCCCGAACGAAGTAAGTCCGCTCCCGTATCGGCGTCATGCCGGGGAGCGGAATACCGCAGGAGCCCTCCTGGTTGCGGTTGGTATTGGGTTCGCCGGCGAATCGCGCGGCTTGGAAAGTTGTCTGCTGGCCGGCCGTCTCAACTCTTGGCCGATCCCCAGACGACTTTTTCGTGGATCGCGCTCATGTCAAGCGCCGTCACAATCTTCGGAGCGTGATCGGGATTCATCTGTGCTTTGCTGGTACCGATTTGAATCCATCCGGAATCTTGGCCGTCGACTTTCCAACGGATGTGGTTCCCGTCGGAAATTTGCACGACGGCGCTGGCGGCTCCGCCCACAATGTCCGCGGCGACCGGCAGGCGGAGTGGATTTCGGCCCTGCTTCATGATGCGGCAGACGTCTCGCAAGATTGCCGCGATCTTCGACTCGTTGAAACCGGCGTCGTGCAGCAGAGTCGCGCAAACGAGAAATGTGCCGGTCAGTTCGTCGATCCCATCGAGCAGGCGTTCGTCGTCGGCTTGGAGTAGCCAGGTCCTCTCGGGGACGAGCCCTAATTCGTGGAAGCGTCGGAGACGATCGTGCTCGATACCCGTACGCTCGGAGAGCGTTGCCAGATCAAGTCGTTGCAGTTTCTTCATCGCTGGGTCCTTGTTCGTTGTTGTCGGCGCCTCTTCGTTTACGGCGCGGTTTGGTAATCGTCAGATTCGCGTATCCAAGTCGATTCGGAACACATTACGCGTGAAGGGAATCGGGGGAGTACACGTCGAAGAATCGTCGTCGGTGCCTCAAAGAACGGCCGCGCCTTCGGGCGTTTACCGCGACTCATCTTCTCGATCGGACTGGCACTCGTTTGACGACGAATCATCCGCCTCGCTCGTGCTGGAGGCGGGAGGTGCATCGGATTGCACGCTTGGTGGTTGCACCCGTGACGAGCAGTGCCGCAGGTGTGCACGGGCGATGAGCCTCGCGATCAAGTCGATCAGCTTTTCAACAGGGTCGGTTTTCGACATCTTCCTCCTTACTTATGGGATCAAATGCCCAGGGGACCGCCGGCGTGAGTGACATGCGTGAGTCTTTCAGATCCCGCGGTTTTGGCTTTGCCGGTGGGATTACGTGGCGTTCCCTCCTTTCAGCTTGAGGCCAGGAAATGAAAGAGGCGGCCCACGGCGGGCCGCCTCGCGAAAAAGGCAATCTTTGGTGCTTGACCTGTGTCCTGTCTGCCGCGAATCCACCGCGGCCAGAACGGGACGCTTTGCGAATCGACGTCATCGGCAACCGCTGAGTGGGTTGATCAGCGGCCGCCCCGCGCCGCCGTTTTGAACCGCCGTCAACAGATACGGCCTACGAGGCCCAGGTGGTTCGCGATGCCTGCCAGGATCGCGGCTACACCTGGATTTTCCCGAGCAACCCCGAACGCGTCCTGGCCGGCCCGAAAGGGAAGCGGCCGAAGGTCCGTTCGCTTTTGCAGAATTGGTCGAAGTGGTCGCGGCAGACGATCAGGCTTGTTCCGTGCCAAGGCCAATACGCCGTCTACCGGCGGTTGTCGGCGCACCGGATCGGGTCGAAAACGAAATCGCAGACGTATTACGTCCATCAGGAAAAACGACGGGTGCACTCGCTGGGCGAGGTCCGGCTCGTTATTTCGACAAAGAAAAAGGACTTGCGCACTGCCACGCACGACGACGTAAAAATCCTGCTGACGAACGGCACGCGGGCTGGGTCCGTGGTACGCGGCGCGGGTCAGAGGGATTTTAGGTATGCGATCAAATCCTCTAACTCGTCCTCGCTCAGGCTGCCCTGGCCGGTTACCTGATCGGGATTGTGAGGGCCTGTGAGCACTTCTTCCAGCGAGCGGGCCCGGCCGTCGTGCAGCAGACGCACTTTGCGATACACGCCCACGAGCGAAGGCGTGTTAAAGCCCTGGTAGCGGTCGCGCGGACTTCCCAGCCCGACGTCGTGAATATCGCCGTCGGTCAACAGCGGGCCGCTATGACAATTCGCGCAGCCGGCCTTCTCGCCGTTAAAGACTTCTCGGCCGCGCTCGATGGCCTGAACGAGCGAATCGTCGGGGCGAGCGTCTTTGGCCGGGCGATTGGGATTGGGCGGCGGCTCGAGCGATTCGAGATACGCGAGCAGGGCCTGCACGTCTTCCTCGCTGCCACGGGGCCCGACCATCGTCGAAGTAAGCGACTTCTGCATGGCGGCGCCCAGGTCGGTCTGCCAGCCGTGCCACGTCCAGGGGCCGGTCTCGTTCACATGGTACAGCGGCAACACCGTCTTATACGAATCGACCGTGCCGTCGTTGAGCGTATCCATGGCCACCGCGTTGGTGCCCCCTTCGTAATGGCAACTGTGACAACTGTACCACTGGTCGGAGCTGCGCCGCGCGTCGTAGAAGATCGCTTCGCCGCGTCGCGCCAGCGAAGGCTCAGCCGGCGCCGCGAGCGCGACGGTTTGCACGACCTCGCGCTTCTCCAGGTCGACCGCCTGCACCGCGTTGAGCAGATAGTTGGCCACGTACACGGTGCGATTGTCGGGGGCCATGCGCAGGCCGAGCGGCCGGCCCCCCACGTCGATGCGGGCAAACCGCTTCGAGTCGCCGTACAGCGCCGGGTCGATGTGCTCGGTTCCTCCCACCTTGGTGAAGGGCAGACCGGGCGCGGCCAATAGCAACAATTCGTGCGTGCCGGCGGTGGAGACGACGATCCACTTCTCGTCGCTGGTCATGGCCAGCCCATGGGCGTCGCCCACCGCCAGACCTTCTTTATCCAGCGAAATCGCCTCGCGCAGAGCGGGCCCGTCGAGCCGTACCCGCGCCAGCCGGTTGCCCACCACCCAACCTCGGCGGATGTTGGATCGCGACGGAGCGCTCTCGCCGTAGTGCATCCAGGGGAAGTAGACATACTCTCCGTCGGCGGAAATCAGCATGTGGCCCAGGTTCAGCCCGCGGAAGCGATTCTCGACGAACAGCAGTTTGCGCTCGGCGGTATCGACCACTGCCACCCCGCGATCGCCGCTCACGCCGACTGCCAACCGCGAACCATCGGGCGACAGCGCGAGGTAGCGCGGCCATCGGCCGACGTCGATTTTGTCGACGACCGACGATCGCTCCAGGTCGAGCACGGCCACTTGGTCGAGGGCCGCGAGCGCCACATAAACGGTGCGATTGTCGGGCGCTACGATGACGCCGGTTGGCTCGCCCGGTACGTCGATCGTTGCGAGCGTGCGAAGGCGGCGGCCATCGACCTCCAGCACTGCTACCTGATTCGAGTAACTTGCGGTGACCAGCACGCGGCGGCCATCCGGGCAAATGGCGACGGCGGCGGGGCGGCGGCCGACCGACACTTCGTCCCACACTTCGCCATTGGCCGTTCCCACTAACGTGGCGGTGCCCGAACTCTGGTTGGCCGTCACTAGCCATGTTCCGTCGTGCGAAAGTACGAGATCGACGGGCGAGCGGTCGTGCTCGGCTGCGGGAACAGCGTTGGAATCCGATTCCGTGGCGACTTGCGATTCGCCCGATTCTGGCGACTCGGGCGCGGGAGCAGCGTCGGCCGCCAAGCGCGCCAGCAGCACCAGGGCGCCGATCGACAGGGCAACTCCAACGAGAAATGCAAAAGGCCTCTTCATAACCGTTCCCTTCGTCAGACGCGGCAACAAGGTGGGCCGCTCTACTGGCGCCTAGCGATGGCTCAGGTCGAGCGCGAAACCATGATAGCCCGCCCTGTCAGCACCGGGCAAGCGCAGCAGCACTCTCTTCGGCTGCCAATCGTTGGTATCACCGACCGCTGGCGGACAACCAGTCGAGTCCGAAACGTGCAAGCGAAATCCGCTGGTAATCGTCGCGCTCGTACAGCACGCCGATCTGCCCGTCGCGGAGCACCGCCAGCGAAGAGTAAGCGCTGGAACCCTCGTACAGCAGTCGCGCGACCGGCCATGTAGCCCCTTCGTCCTCGCTCAGTCGTACGGTGAGCCGCACGCGGCCGCTTTCGGAGGCCGGGTTCGAGAACAGGAGCACGCTCTTGCCGCCACCCTCGGGCCACGAATAGCGAATCAGGCTGGCCTGGCAGACGGGCTCGATGAGCGTGGCGTCGTCGGTTACCTCCGACCACGTGTCGCCCCCGTCGTCGCTGATCGCCACGCCGCGCCGCTTCTTGCCGCGGTAGCTGCGCATGTTGAGCATCAGCTTGCCGTCTATCAATTCCACAACGGCGCACTCATTCATGGCCCAGTCGGTGGCGCCGCCGAGTTGCCACGAGCGTCCGTGATCGTCGGAGTAGAACACGTGTGAGCGGCCGGCGTGGTTCCAGTCTCCCTTGTCTTTCACGCGATGGTCGCAGGGAATCACGAGCCGCCCCTTGTGCTTACCGCGCGTGAGCTGAATGCCGCCAGCGGGGCCGGTTGCGTACCAATCCCAATCGTCGCGCTTGACGCTCGAAGTGATGAGGCGGGGATCTGACCACGTGAGGCCGTCGTCGTCGCTCGACGTGATTAGCACGTCGTCGTTGTTGCGCGTCAGGGCAAGCCAGATGGTGCCCGTGTCGGCGTCGACGACCGGACAGGGATTGCCGATAGTGATCTTTGCGTCGCTCCCCTCTTCATACACCACCTGAAGCGGCTGCCACGACTCGCCGCCGTCGGTGCTGCGTTTGAGCACGAGATCGATGTCGCCGTGATCGCCGCGGCCGGTCTTGCGCCCTTCGCAGAAGGCGAGCAGCGTGCCCTTGGGTGAGACGATGAGCGCCGGAATGCGGAATGTGTGATAGCCTTCGGTGCCGCTGACAAACACTTCGCCCTGTTTCAGCTCGGGCGCCGCCTGTGAATCGTCGGCAACGCAAGCGGCGGGCGTGAACGACGCAGCCACCAGTAGCGCGAAGGCTGTGGGAAGCAGTAACGCGAGCACCTGACGAAACATGACGGGTCTCCTTCTCATTTGGTCCGAACCGCAGTGGGAGACGCAGCTCCCAGGATAGGCCCCGCAGCGCGGCCGCGTCCAGCGCTTGGGCCGTGAAAGGCCCGGCGGCCGGCGGCGAGGTGTCTTGGGCCTGGCGACGCACACAGGTAGAATGTTGCAATTCGTCGCCCCGACTTGTGGAGGATATAACGTGCCGATTCCGCTTACCTGCCCCCATTGCGGGGCACAGACGATGGTGGCCGACGAGTACGCGGGCCGATCGGGCCCGTGCAGCCGCTGCGGCCAGACGATAACCGTTCCCTTTCCGCCCAAGCCCGGCGGATCGATGGACACGGGTACGGCGGTGGCAGCGGGCACGGCAGCGGCGGGCATCGGCGTGGTGGTAATTATCGTTATCGTCGGGGCCTTGTTCGCGCTGTTGGTGTGCGGCGGCATTCTCGTGGCGCTGTTGCTCCCGGCCGTGCAGGCGGGTCGGAACGCGGCAGAGCGCGTGAAGTGCGCCAACAATCTCAGGCAGATCGGCCTCGCACTGCACAGCTATAACGACGTGCACGGCACGTTTCCACCCGCCTACATCCCCGACGCCAGCGGCAAGCCGATGCACAGTTGGCGGGTGCTGATCCTTCCCTTTCTCGAGGAGAAGGCGCTGTACGACCAATACGACATGAACCAGCCGTGGGACAGCCCCCGGAACCTCGCGCTGGCCCAGCAGATGCCCAAAGTATTCAAGTGTTCGACTGCCGACGCGGCTCCCGACAAGACTACCTACCAGGTGATCGTCGGACAGCAAACGATGTTCCCCGGCGCCAAGGGCGTCAAGTTCAACGAAGTCAAGGATGGCACGGCGAACACCATCGCCGTCGTCGAGTCATCCGATTCGCCGGTCACGTGGACCGAACCGGTCGACCTGTCGTTTGATAAGCTCGATTTCACGATCGGCAGCAATTCGCCGGGCCAGTTGGGATCGGAGCATCGCGGCGGAATCAACGCGGCGTTCGCCGATGGCTCGGTACGCTTTCTGGACGCCAACAACCCGCCGGATCAAGTTCGCGCGGCGGCCACGCGCAACGGCAACGAACCTGCAAACTTGAATACGGGGCCTTAACAGCCGCAGGATCCACGGGACACTGTGTCCTGATGCGAGGCCCTGTTCCCTGTTATACAGGCAGCGCATGCCCATTTGGCCCGCGTTGACCCATTTTTCCGAGTTCGGTTATACTTTCGGTGGTGAAGGGGGCGCGGCTGCTCGCAGCTCGCTCGCGCCCCGCTACTGCCCAGCTCGCCATCTCGCGAGGGGGTACCCTGAGCTCGATACGAGGGAGCGATTATGGCCACGGCAACTAAAGGCGCGATCAACTCGGAAATCACCCATTGCATCGGCAACACCCCGCTGGTGGCGCTGCGCCGCGTAGCCGAGGGATGCGTCGCCACCGTGGCGGCCAAGCTCGAAAACTTCAATCCGCTGTGGAGCGTGAAGGACCGCATCGGCCGCGCCATGATCGACGCCGCCGAGCGCGACGGGCTCATCAAGGACGACACCATCATCATCGAGCCCACCAGCGGCAACACCGGCATCGCGCTGGCCTTCGTGTGCGCGGCGCGGGGGTACAAGCTCCGCGTGACGATGCCCGAGAGCATGACGCTCGAACGGCGGCGGATGCTCAAGGCGCTGGGCGCCGAGATTGTGCTCACGCCGGCGGCCGAGGGAATGCCCGGCGCGGTCCGCAAAGCCGAGGAGCTGGTGGCCGAGAATCCCAAACGGCACTTTATGCCGCAGCAGTTCAACAACCCGGCCAACCCCGATATCCACCGCAAGACCACCGCCGAGGAAATCTGGCGCGACACCGGCGGCCAGGTCGACATTTTCGTCAGCGGCGTGGGAACCGGCGGCACGATCACCGGTGTGTCCGAGG
>CAYQAJ010000184.1:0-4640 GCA_964415245.1 uncultured Pirellulaceae bacterium
CCGCTTGCCGAGCGGGACCTTGCGCATTGTTGGTGCGCTGTCACACGGCGAAGTTCCCGCACGGCAGGCGGGACCTACTATTGGGCCGCGAGCGGGAAATCGTATAGGCGACGTACCTGAGTCGGTGGTTTGCGGGCCAGGTCGGAGAGGTGGCGGCGGAGGTCGCGGGCGTCGGGGACGCCGAGAGAGGCGAAACTGTCGAACTTCTCTTCCAGCACGGCGTCGAGTTCCGACGACGTGTTGCGGGCGTGCCCGAGGGGATAGAGCACCAACCCGCTTTTGAGCGTGCCAAGGTTCGCGTGGTCGATTTCGACCGAAGTGGGCAGCCCGTCAGGATACTTCGTGTCGTACTCCGGCCCGCCGTGTACCAGCTCGATCCGCCGCATCAAAGCGCGAGTCACCGGATCGCTCAGACTCGGTTCCTCGTAGTCGCGCGGCATGAGCATCAGCGATTCCCAATCGGTTTGGCCCGATTGCAGCGCTTTGCGAATTAGCGTGGCGACAATGTAAAAGAGAGAATGGTCGGCGCTTTGACGGGTTTGCGGGTCGCGTTTGGCCGGATCGCAGATGATGCTGAACGCCGGCTCGTAGATGGCCACGCGAACCTTTTTGACAGAATCGGCCGATTCCAGCAGGCCCGGATTCTTTTCCAACAGGTCGATCAGCGCTTGAATCGCGCCGGCCGACTGATGCTCGTACACTCCCAGCTTAAAGTGCATGCCCATGATGGCGAAGTCGCGCCCCGCCGTGCCCAGCACCAGGTCGAAGGGACTCGTGCCGGGCTCCTCGGGCGGCTCGTACAGGCAGTAGAGCGCCTGCGGGTTGCGGAATACGTCGGCCGGGCCGACCATTCCGCTGATCGCCCGACGCGCGCTGACGACCGCCATTTCGGCGGCCAGCGCCGCGGCAGCCCCTTTGGAGTCGGAAAGCTGCGCCCCGTGGCGGATCGCGCGAAAGGGAACGTAGTGCGCGGCAGTGAGCCCGATGGCCGATTCGATCTGCTCGGGCGTAGCGCCCAGGATGCCCGCGTACACGGCGGCCGAAGCGACGGCGCCGTGCAGGACGTGGTCGATCTTGTGCCGCCGGAGCGAAAACACCTCGGCCAGCCGACCGCGGATTTCGTCGAGGCACAGCATGGCCAACAACAACTGCCGTCCGTCCCATCCCGCCTGCGCCGCCGCCGCGACCGCCACGGGATAGAAATCGTTGTGGCCGAACTCGCCCTGCATGTTGCCCCGCTGGGGGTCGTAGCCGAAGTTGGTGCCGTTGGCGTCGAGCTCGCGAACTGCCGCGCAGTTGGCCAGCACGGCCTTCTCGGGCATCACGTTGACGTGCGAGCCGAAGCAGAACGCCCCGCGCGCGGGATCGTGCGTGGGATAGTGCAGCGCCTCGGCCCGCAGCAGCTTGGGCGCACGCATCTCGCAGCCGAGCGCGGCGACGGCGCAGGCCACACTGTCGGCGTGAAACTGCTCGACGCGTACCAGCACGGCGTCGTCGACCTGGCCGAGCTTGCCGGCTAGAAAATCGACGACGTACCGGCCAATGCCCAGCGCCTGGTTCTGCCGACGCGCGAGCACGACATGACGATCGCTCATCGACCTCGCTCCCGGCGAAGGATTGCGCTTGCTACCCAGCTTATTCGTACCGCCGGTACTCAGATTGGAACAGCTAATGGCGGATTACCTATCAACCAGCCCGCGACGCGTTATATAGTATAGTCATGTCTATCGAAGGGCGATTTCCGGCGGTTCGGATGCGGCGGCTGCGGCAGAATCCCGCGGTCCGGGCATTGGTGCGCGATACGCGCCTGGCGCCCGGCAACTTGATCCTGCCGCTGTTCGTTCGACCGGGCGAGGGGATCAGTCAGCCGATCGCTTCGATGCCGGGTCACAGCCAGCTTTCGTGCGATCGGGCTGTTGAAGAAGCTCGGGAGGCGCGCGATCTAGGGCTGGGGGGCGTGATTCTATTCGGGCTTCCCCCGCACAAGGATGCAACCGGCAGCGATTCGTACAGCGACGACGGTATCATCCAGCAGGCGGTGCGGGCCATCAAGGAGGCGGTGCCCGACTTGCTCGTCATCACCGACGTGTGCTTCTGCGAGTACACCGATCATGGGCATTGCGGAGTGCTCGCTCGACGGGGCGGGCGCGTCGACGTAGATAACGATGAAACGCTCAAGCTGTTGGGCAAGCAAGCGGTGAGTCATGCGAAAGCCGGAGCCGATATTGTAGCCCCCAGCGGAATGATGGACGGCATGGTGGGAGCGATTCGCGGCCAGCTCGACGCATCGGGCTTCGCGCACGTGCCGATTCTCAGCTACGCGGCCAAGTATTCAAGCGCGTTCTACGGGCCGTTTCGCGAGGCGGCCGAAAGCGCCCCGCAGTCGGGCGATCGACGCGGCTACCAGATGGATCCGGCATCGGCGACCGGGCAGGCGCTGCGGGAAATCGAGTTGGACCTTTCCGAGGGGGCCGACATCATCATGGTCAAGCCGGCCCTGGCCTACCTCGACATCCTGCGGGCCGCGGCCGATCGGTTTCCCGGCGTGCCGCTGGCGGCGTACAACGTGTCGGGCGAGTACAGCATGGTGAAGGCGGCGGCCGAGAAGGGGTGGCTCGACGAGAAGGAGATCGTGCTGGAATCGCTGATCGCCATGCGCCGCGCGGGGGCCACGATCATACTCACGTACTGGGCGAAGGATGTGGCGCGGTGGTTGGGATGAGTGGTTGCGCCGGCGGAGCGCGAAACCGCAAGCGACGTGGATCGTTGGGCGGCACCAATGCGTCGTTCACGCGCCATTGCGTCCTCCCCACGCTGGCGAGGATCGGTGGTTAGCCGCGACGCGAAGCGGAGCGCGTGATCGCGGCTATCAGGACATTCGCTTCTCCTCGGCGGCGCTGGGGCGGTAGTAGCGAGGCGTGAGCGACCACAAGTCGTCGCGCTGCCCAGCCCGGTAATGAAGCCAACCGAGCCGACCTACCGAAGTTGCCCGCGGCGCCCACAGCGAGCGATCGACTACTATCACATTCCCCCCGGTCGGCGGAAGCGTGAGTAACGCCACACCCGGCCCCGTTATGGCGACCGGGCCGGTAAACTGGGCGAGCCACGAGACCGGATCGACGATCGCGGTCGGGCTAACGATCTCCGGGATTTCTTGGCCGCGAAGTCGGTAGCAGGCCGCGAACAACTGTCGCCGCTGCGCGTCGAGCAGCGCCCACACCGGCCGATCAGCGGAGCCGCCTGCAACTCTACCGGCCGCCTGCCACGCGATTGCCTCCAGCGTATGGACGCCGATCACTTCGGCCCCCGCTGCATACGCAAGAGTCTTGGCAGTGGTCACGCCGACGCGCAAACCCGTGAACGACCCCGGCCCCTGCGAAACCGCGATCAAATCCAGTTGCCGCGGCTTCCAACCGACCGCAGCGAGTTGCTCAGCGATCGTCGGCGCCAGCAATCGAGTCGTTGATTCGCCCGAGGGAAGATCGGCCTGCCTCACGAGGCGATCGTCTTCCCACAGCGCGACCGAGCCGGCGCGTAATGAAGTGTCCACCGCGAGGATTCGCATGTATGCTCCCCTCCGCTCGCCGGTCGTCGTCGCACGCACCGGTCACCCCACGCACGGCAAGAGCCTCCGTTGCAGGCGCCGCTGAGGCAAACTACACTGGGGGTTTTCGGTCGTGTCGCCGTGTTTGCTGGTGTGCGCTCGCGGCGACATCACCGCCGCGCACAGCCGCGCCGATGCAAAGGTAGTAGTGCGTGAAGCGGGCCCTCATCAGCGACATCCACGGCAACATCGAGGCCCTTCGGGCGGTACTCGATGACGTTCGTCAGCAAGACGTAAGGGACATTTACTGCCTGGGCGATATCGTCGGCTACGGCCCCAACCCGTGCGAGTGTCTCGACGCGGTCATGCAGAACTGCCAGGTCACCATCCTGGGCAACCACGACCAGGCCGCCCTGTTCGACCCGGAGGGATTCAACCCGGTTGCCCTGCAGGCAATCTACTGGACGCGCGACCAGTTGGAAAAGCAGGCCAACTCCGCCTCGGCGGGCGAGGACCGATGGACCTTTCTGGGCGAGCTGCCGCGGCAGCAGCAAGAGGGGGACATTCTCTTCGTGCACGGCTCGCCCCGCGAACCGACCAACGAATACGTCTTTCCCGAGGACGTGTACAACCAGCGCAAGATGGACGCCCTGTTCGACCGCTTCGAGAAGGTTTGCTTCCAGGGCCACACCCACATACCGGGCGTGTTCACCGCCAGCCGGGAGTTCGTCACGCCCGAGGAGTGCGACTATCACTTTCGCCTTGGCGGCGAGAAGTTGATGGTGAACGTGGGGAGCGTGGGGCAGCCCCGCGACAACGATCCCCGCGCGTGCTACGTCATCATGAACGGCGACACGATTACTTATCGCCGCGTCGACTACGCCGTCGAGGAAACGATCCGCAAGATCTACGGCGTGATCCAGCTCGACAACATGCTGGGCGACCGATTGCGGAGCGGACGATAGACGCTTGCCGCAGCGTCTCAACCACTCCATCGCAGCGCCCCAGCCACACGGCTGAATCGACGACTGCGTTTGCGGTCAGGGACAATTCCACTTGACCCTCGCGCGAGCGGCTCTTAGACTTCCTTGGCCTC
>CAYQAJ010000184.1:4740-10415 GCA_964415245.1 uncultured Pirellulaceae bacterium
CAGGGACAATTCCACTTGACCCTCGCGCGAGCGGCTCTTAGACTTCCTTGGCCTCAGCGGCGCCAGCACCGCACGTTCACGGCAGCCGCGACGGGCGCCTGCTCTCGGCGGGGTGCAACGCTCGGCGCCTCGCAATGTGCCCGTTGCGAGTCGAGCCCCATCGGCCTCAACAAAAAGATCGATCCAGGTGAAGCGCGCAATCGTCAGCGACATCCACGGCAATCTGGAAGCCCTCCAGGCGGTGCTCCAGCAGATCCGCTCGCAGGACATCGACGAGATCATCTGCCTGGGCGATGTCGTGGGGTACGGACCCGATCCCCGCGCCTGCGTCGATTTGGCAACCGAGTTCAAGGTTTGTCTGTTGGGCAATCACGACCAGGGGGCCCTGTTCGACCCCGAGGGCTTCAGCAGCGGCGCCGAGCGTGCCATCTTCTGGACCCGACAGCAACTCGAAGGCAAGAACGGCGAAGCCGGCGACGCGAACATTCGCCGCTGGCGTTTCTTGTGCGAGCTGCCCCGCACGTACCGCGAGCCGAACATGGTGTGCGTGCACGGCTCGGTGCGCAATCCCCTGAGCGAGTACGTGTTCCCCGAAGACGTCTACAACGCGCGGAAGATGGAGAGGATCTTCGGCCTCATCGAGCGCAATTGCTTCCAAGGGCACACGCACGTGCCGGGCGTGTTCACCGACGAGGGGCGTTTCTTCTCACCCAGCGAGATCGGGCACCGCTACGTGCTGCGCGACAGCAAGTCGATGATCAACGTGGGGAGCGTCGGGCAGCCCCGCGACGGCGATCCCCGCGCCTGCTTCGTTGTGCTCGATGGCGATGTGGTGCAGTTTTGCCGCGTGCCCTACGATTTGGAAAAAACGATCGCGAAAATCCACGCCATCGGGGAACTCGATCGGTTCCTGGGAGACCGACTGCGCGAGGGCCGCTGATTCCGGCCGAAACCGTAAGCGATGCTACATTCCGCCGACCGCTCGGCTACCCCTTCTGCCCCGGGGGCCACCGCAATGCCCGCCCCCCTGATGCCCGAGCAGGGGGCGACTCCCATTGCAAGATTCTCCCCGGGGGGAAGAATACAGGATTGTCGGGCGGCGCAGATTGTCGGGCGATGAGCTTGCTATCTTTCACGCGGCGCGGCACGTTCCCCCTAGCCGAAGGCGACCACCACCGTGGGTAAGCGATACGCCCTGTTCATTGCGCTGTCGACCTTGATTCTGGTCGCGTACTTCGGCGCTCGCGCGATCTTGCTCCCTCCGCCCCCGGTCAAGGACAAGGGCGACAAGCAAGTCGCCCAGCAGAACGACGGCCAGAACGAGGACGCGCAAGCCCAGGGCGATAAGGATCAGGGCAAGAACAATAAAGGCGATCAGGACAAGGGTAATCCGAAGCCGCCGGAAAACACGGGCGACAAAACCAACGGCCAGGGCAATGAGTCTCCCGATGGCGGACAGCAGCAGGGCGAAATCCAACCCAAGCCGCCGGCGCAGAAATATCCTCAGCAATGGACCACGCTGGGCTCGCTCGATCCCGAGAGCCCCTACACCGCGCTGTGGACCTTCAACAGCCGCGGCGCGGCAATCGAGCGGTGCGAGCTGAACAGCCAGCGCTATCGCGATCTGGATGACAAGAGCGGCTACCTCGGTGAGTTGGCCTTGACCGACGAGCCGACCGGCGGGTGTCGCGTGAATGTGGTCGGCGACGGAACTCCCGCCGCGCTGGCCTCTCCCGACAATCCATCCTTTCCTCCCGGACTGTCGGTCGGCGATATCATCCTCGCCGCGGACGGCACCACCGTGTCGTCGTCGGCCAACTTGAAGAACCTGTTGGCCGAGAAGCAGCCGGGCGACACGTTGACGCTAACGGTCCAGCGCGGCGAGGGAGTCGAGTCGGCCACCGTCGTCTTGACCGCCACGCTTCGCGATCAGCCGCTCGATCTGATCCAACCCGAGTATGACGGCTACATCGCACGTCTAAAGCTTACCGATGATCCCTCGCGGGGGTGCCGCGTAGAGACGGTTGGCGACGGCACTCCCGCCGCGTTGGCGCTTGCCGACAATCCCTCCATTGGCCCCGGCCTGGCAGTGGGCGACGTAATCGTTGCCGCGGACGGGACGACCGTGTCGACGGCGGCCGACCTGAAGAACGTGCTGGCCGAGAAGCGACTGGACGACACGCTGACACTTTCCGTGCAGCGTGGCGAGGGAGACGCGTCGACCATCATCGTCTTTACCGCCACGCTTCGGGATCAGCTGTCGCTGCTGTTGACGCTGCAAGGACGGGTCGGCCAGAAGAACGTCGATCTCAAGCAGCCGCTCGAGCAGAACTGGGAGATGCACGTCGTCGCGGGCAACGCGAACGCGGTCGAATTTCGCTACGTCGCCGATGCCGCCGCCCTCGAGGAGCTCGATCTGGATGGCCCGATCGAGATCATCAAGCGGTACCACCTGCCGGAGTCCACGACGGGCGAAGATCCATCCGGCGAAGATTTGCGCAACCACCTGCTGGTGGAGGTTGAAATCCGCAATTTGGCCGCCGAGAAGCAAACGATCAGCTACCGCCTCGACGGGCCGAATGGGCTGCCGCTGGAAGGCTGGTGGTACCTCAACAAAGTACAGCCCCACTGGGGAGCCGCGGGGGCGCGGGACATTGTGTGGAGCAGCGAGGGTCGCGGTCACCAGTTGATGCCGTGCCCTACGATCTTTCGTAACACGCTCAAGAAGTCCCTCTCGAAGAACAACCTGTTCGCTCCCTCGGACGAAGGCGACGACCGAAAACTCCAGTATATCGGTCTCGAAACGCAGTACTTCGCCACCGCGCTCATCCCGACCGACGGCGAGGCACACCAAGAGCAAGCGTTTGCCCGCGCCGACGGCGTGGCCCTCAGCGAAGTCGACAAAGACAACAGCCGCTCGATGAAAAGGACCAATGTCACGTTCCATCTGGTCAGCGAGCCGGCGCAGCTCGATGGCGACGACGGCGTGCTCAAGCAGAGCTTTATCCTGTTCGCCGGCCCCAAGGAGCCGAAACTACTGGCCAGCTACGGCCTACAGGACTGCACGTATTACGGCTGGTTTGGCTTCGTCTCGCGGCCGCTGACAGCCGTGCTGCACTTTTTCTATGGAATCTTCGGCAACTACGGCATCGCGATCGTTCTTTTGACTCTGCTCGTGCGGGCCTGCCTGCTGCCGGTGAGCTTCAAGGCGACCAAGAACGCCCAGATGATGCAGACACTCGCGCCGGAAATGAAGGCCATCGCCGAGAAGTACAAGAACGACATGGAAAAGCGCGGCAAGGCGCAGCGCGAACTATTTCAGAAACACAACTACAACCCCTTTGGCGGGTGCCTGTTGCTCTTCTTGCAGTTGCCCGTCTTCCTGGGGCTCTACCGGGGCTTAAGCGTCGATATTTCGCTCCGCGGGCAGCCGCTGATTCCCGGCCTGAGTTGGTGCTCGAACCTCGCCGCGCCCGACCATCTGTTTCGGTGGTTCAGCTCGCCCGAGTGGGCGTTCGGCGAGTCGGGCTGGCTGGGGCCGTTCTTCAATATCCTGCCGCTCGTGACGGTGGCGCTCTTTTTGTTGCAGCAGAAGATGTTCATGCCACCGGCGACCGACGACCAGACCCGCATGCAGCAGCGGATGATGAACTATATGACGCTGTTCATGGGAGTGCTCTTTTTCAAGGTGCCCAGCGGCCTGTGCATCTACTTCATCACGTCGAGCCTGTGGGGCGTTGTCGAACGCAAACTGCTGCCCAAGGTGATGGCCGCCCGTGGCGAAAAGTCGAAGGCGGCGGGCAAGGAGAGCAAGGAGAAAAAGAGCCTTCTCAGCTTGTTCAAGCTCGCCTCGAACGGTGAGGCCGCCAAACGCGCGCGTCGCCGCAAGCAGCGGAAAGCCTAAACATCCGGCCAAAATCGTAACCCGAGGCGTAAGTGAGATGTCGTCGCGCACGGCATCCCTCGTTGACGCATCGGGTTACAACTCTTTCGGCCGCAATTGACCATTACGTCACCCCGCCATGTCCTTCGCTCTCGACGATACCATCGCCGCCACTGCTTCGGCACCGGGCGGTGCGGCACGCGGCATAGTGCGGATCAGCGGCCGCAGTGTGATCGAGATCCTCCAACGACTCTTTCGCGCTTCCGGCGGAGACGATTGGATGAATTCGCGGCGCACGGCCTCGCGCTGCGCGGCGGCGCATGCCGGCCAGTTCGACGCCGGTCCGCCCGTGGGCAAGCTTCCCTGCGACCTTTATCTCTGGCCTACGGCGCGCAGCTACACCGGGCAGCCTTCGGCCGAGCTGCACACCCTGGGCTCGCCGCCGCTGTTGGATGCGGTGCTCACCGCGGTGCTGGCATCGGGAGCGCGGCTGGCCGAGCCGGGCGAATTCACGCTGCGGGCCTTTCTGGCAGGCCGGATCGATCTGACGCAGGCCGAGGCGGTGCTGGCCGTCGTCGATGCCCACAGCGGCGCCGATCTCGCGGTCGCGCTGTCGCAATTGGCCGGCGGCATGGCGGGACCACTGCACCAACTACGGGAAGACCTGCTCGACGCGCTGGCGCACCTTGAGGCGGGCCTCGACTTCGCCGACGAAGACATCGATTTCATCGCGCCGGCGGAGTTGGCCCGTCGCGTGCAATCGGCCGCTGATTGCGTGACGCGCCTCGTCGAGCAACTTGACTCGCGCAGTGACAGCTCACGTGGCGCCCGCGTGGTGCTGGTCGGTCGCCCCAACGTGGGCAAGAGCAGCCTGTTCAACGCGCTGCTGGCGGACTCGGCCGCGCTCACCTCCGATGTTGGCGGCACCACGCGCGACTATGTAAGCCGCCGAGTTCGCTGGCACGGCGTCGAAGTGGAGTTGATCGACACGGCAGGTGCGGACATCGGCGACCGAGACGCAAGCGCAGGCCCAGTTAAAGGAAGCGCGGTCCGTGCAAACGACGAGATCAGCGCGGCTGCCCAATCGGCCGGCTCGCAGCAGTCGGCCGGCGCCGCCTTGAAACTGTTCTGCCTAGACTCGACGCGCCGGTTCGTTGGCTGGGAGCGACGGGAGCTGGCCGGCGACGACGAACGACGATTGCTCGTGCTGACAAAGACCGACGTACCGTCCCGTCCGAATCCGGACTTTGCAATCGCGGCCGTGGCCACCAGCGCCGTAACCGGCGCGGGTCTCGACGAATTGCGCCGCGCGATCGCCGACCGGCTCCCATCGGTCCGTCATAGCGCTTTGGCAGTGGTGCCCTCCACGGCGGCACGCTGCGGCGAGAGCCTGCGGGAAGCGAGCGATTCGCTGGGCCGTGCCCGCGAGATCGCAATTGCCGCCCAAGGGGACGAGTTGGCGGCGGCCGAAATCCGCTCGGCCCTCGATGCGATCGGCCGCGTGACCGGTGCCGTTTCGACCGACGACGTGCTGGACCGCGTTTTCCGCCGCTTCTGCATCGGGAAATAGGGTGGGAAACATTGCCCGGGCAGATCGTTGCATCTCGCTCGCCGAGCGGTTATCGTAAACAGGCTGAACAGCCTCCGACCGAGCGTGGGTCGGCGGCCGGTCCGAAGCGCCCAGGCAACAATTACGCCAGGCCGCCGGGTCGTCCGACCGCTCCCCGGTTTGTGTGAGAGCCTGTCCCAAAACCGTCCCGGAGAAGGGGACAGGCACATTTTGCTTGACCGA
>CAYQAJ010000185.1:0-10384 GCA_964415245.1 uncultured Pirellulaceae bacterium
GCACAAACGAGCGATGCCATGAGGATACCTACCATCATACAAGCTACCACGATGCGATTCTCGTCGTCCCAATAGCCCTTGAGTCCCAGCCCCACAAACACGGCCGCCGAGAACACGTTCATCGCGATCAGCCATTTCGGCGGTTGCAGAGCACGTGGCAGGTCGCGGGCGTCCATCCAGATCACCAGAATACAGATGAGACCGCAGGACAGAACGCCGGTGAACAAGTTGACGGGCGTGAGAATGGCGAGCAGCAAACGCGGCTTCTGCACCCTCTCGGGCTCTCCGGATTCGTGATCGCTTGAGGTATCGGCTTCTTGCGCCGCGGTGGCCGAGGGAAGCTGCTGGTGGGACACTTCCGGAGTCGCTTGCCGGATACCGAGCCACCCCAAGAGGAGCAGCGCCAGCGGGCCACACCACAGGAGCACAGCCCGTCTCAGCTTCCGCGCCCGCACTTTCGTCCAGTCGCGGACGAACGACCGCACGATTTCGTCCCCGATCCAACACGCAACTTCGATTGTGCCGTAGAGGGTTCCCAGCATGGTGAAAAACGCGCCCACTAAATACAGGGGGAACAGCAGCGAGTGAATGCGTGTGACAAACCGCGCCTGCAGGTTGAGCAAGCTGTCTTCGTCCGGCACGACTTGCTCCGCCCCCAGGACGATGGCGCCGCAGGCGACGAACACGGCGCTGAAGGCAATTACCAGCGCGAAGCTGATCGTACAATCGATCAGCGGAGCGTTGATCCACTTCCGGACAACGTGATGCGGGTCGGCGGCGATTTCCGCAAGCTGCTCACGCGTTGCCTTGTTGGGCAGTACGCCCCATCGTTTTTCGCGCAGCCAAGTGGTATAGGCCAGGTAGTCGAATCCCGCCCCACCTATCACGCCCACGTATCGCGTCGTCTCTACCCACACGGAATGCCGCGCAATCTCCGGATACTTTTCCGCCAGCCACTCGGGATACGTCAACTTCTGTGGCACCAGTCCGAAGACCAGGTCGAGCCAAGAGGGATTGTAGAGGAGCAGCGTCAGGCCGGCACAGAAAACGAGCGCCGCAACGAGAAACAATTGGACACGCTCGAGGACGGTGTAGCCCCCCACTGCCGACAAGAACAGTACGGCAACTAAGATCATCGCGCCCCACACGTAGTCCATGCCGCCGTGCAGAACGTTTTGCGTGCCGGTCATCCACGAGGTCAAGTTGCCCAACACCCCGGAGTGAAAGCTGATCCAGATGGGGAGGCAAACCATCGCCATCATCAGCAGCATGATCGGCAACCAGCCGCGGGGGCCGGGCAAGTCGATCATCCGCTGGTAGGGATGCACGCCCGTCAGAATCATGTGACGACTGGTGGCAATGACCAGCCCCCACTTGAGCAGCGAAATGATCGCGAACAGAAACAGAATGCGATAACCAAACAACGCACCGCCGCGAGTCGAGAAGATCAACTCGCCGGTGCCGATCGTGAGCGACGCGACAACCGCTCCTGGGCCAAAGACGCACATCCACTCGAACGGGCTTCGGGGCAAACGGGGTCGATCATCGCGAAGTAGTTTCTGTTCCTCCACCGCGATGAGTCCCCACGTTTGTTGAAATGCCGGCTACGGAACTCACGTGCCCTGCGAAGTCTTGCGCGGTTGATTCGTCGTCGACGCGATCGCGGCCGAATCCGAAGCGGGCAATTACTCACGGCGAAGGGAAAACCGCGGCGTGACCTCGGGATTCACGATCCGCTCCGGCACCGGCCAGCGTCCCGATAGAACGGCCACCAGGTTGGCGACCGCGTCGAATGCCACTTCGCGGCTGGAATCGACCGAGAATGCCGCCACGTGCGGCGTGAACACCACGTTCTCCATTTGGAACAGGCGATGCGTCGGCGGCGTGGGGCGCGTGTCGTGCAAATCCACCACCTCGAACGTATCGAGCCCCGCCCCGGCCAAATGGCCCGACTCCAGCAGATCGGCCAGCGCGTGCTCATCGACGATAGCGCCGCGGGCCGTGTTAATCAGGATGCTACCGGGTTTCATCTTGGCGAGTCTATTCTTGTTCAAAAGATGCCGCGTCTCGTCGTTGAGGGGCAAGTGCAACGAAACGAAGTCCGACTCGGCAAGCAACGGTTCCAGCTCGACCATGCGGACACCCAGCTCCACCGCTTCCGGATCGAACGCACCCAGGTTTCGACGCGTGGCCAGCACGCGCATCTCGAATCCCCGCGCACGACGCGCCATCGCTCGCGCCGAACCGCCGAAACCGACCAGCCCCAGAGTGCGGCCGGGCAGCCGGCGCAATGGGCGGCACTGCTCGCGCCCGTCGAAGTAACGCGCGTCGAGCATGCAGTTGCGCATCTCGTTCAGCTTGCGCGCCGACGCCAACAACAGGGCAAAGGCATGGTCGGCTTGCTCCTCGACGCAAAACGAGGGCACATTCGTCACCACGATGCCGCGCTCGGTGGCGGCGGCGACGTCGACATTGTCGGTGCCCGTGCCCAAGCGGCAGATCACTCGGCATCGCTGCATGGCGTGAATCGCTTCCGCCGGCAGCGGCTGCGAAACCACCATCACCGCGTCGGCGTCGCGGACCACTTCGATCAACGGGCCACCCGCTTCCACCTCGACGGGCACCGGCGCGACTGCGTGTTCGTCGTACTTTTCCTGCTCAAAGCTGGTAATGGGAAACAGCTCGGCGTTCAATCGCACGACTTGGAAGGCAGCAAAACTCATGGCCGATGGCGGTCTACGCGACGCGGTACTTGCGTACGAAGTCTTCGTTCAGCTCGACGCCGATGCCCGGCTCTTGTGGAGGGCGCACGTAACCGCCACTGGCTTTCACCTGCTCGCGCACTCCCAGCGGCTCGGCCAATAGATGTTCGTGAAACAGATTGGGGGTCGTGTCGTATTCCAGCATCGGCTCGAACTGATGCAAACCTCCCGGGATGTCGGGAATCACCGATAGCAGGTGCATATCGACGGCGATCAGGACGTCGGAGCCCCAGACGTGCGGCATAACCGGCGTGCCGAAGGCGTGGGCCATGGACAGAATCTTCATGAACTCGCTGATGCCGCCGGTCGCCGCGACTTCCGGCTGAAGAATGTCGACGCAGCGGCGAGTGAGCAATTCGCGGTGGCCGAACCGAGTCCATTCCGCTTCGCCGCCCGCGATGTGGATGCCCGGCAAGGCCGCGCGCACGGCGCGATAGCCTTCGTAGTCTTCGGGCATGATCGGCTCTTCGAACCAATAGAAACCCAGGTCGCGGAGCACCTGTCCAATTTGAATCGCTTCGCCCACCGTATAGGCATGATTCGCATCGGCCATGAGTTTGAAACCAGGTCCGGCGCCCCGCCGTACCGCCGCCGCAAGTTCCCGATCCTTTTCGACCCCCATGCCGATTTTCATTTTTGACGCCCTGAATCCCATGTCGGCAATTCGGGCAACTTCCTCTTCGAAGACGGCGGCCAGGTCGTCGCGCTTCTGGAACATCATCCCATAGCCGTACGCTACGAATTGCTCGCGCGCTCTTCCGCCCAGGAGCTGATACAGCGGTAGCGACGTGGCTTTGCCATAAATATCCCACAGCGCAATGTCGACGCCCGACAGGCAGCAAATTGGCAAACCCTTCTGTCCGTGATCCCGCACGGCGTTGTAGATGTCGTGCCAGATCGCGTTGATATCGAGGGGATTTCGCCCCACGACCAGGGGCTTAATGACGTGATTGACGATCGCCTGATTGGCCAGCGCGAACGGCCCGGCCCCAAAGATCTCGCCGATGCCCGTAATGCCGTCGCTGGTGTGGACCTTGACCAGGTGCGCCGTCCGCTGCTTGTAGTAACCTTGCGCGAACCCCAGCTCCTTGTCCATTTCATGCTGCAGGATGATGGATTCGATGTCGGTGACCTGCATGGCACCTTCCTCGTTCAACGTCGACCTGGTCCGCCAATCCCACAGGGACACCGCAGCCCGATAGAATAATGCGTTTACTTACGCGACGAGCACGAGGCGCGTTTTCTCGACGGGCAAGGTGCTGGAGCTGGCTGGCAGGTGCCGTCCTTGTTCAGCGAGAATTAGAACGTCGGCCGGTAGGCGTTGGCAAGTTGACGGAGGCGTTCCACCGGTGAAGTCGTAGCACCCTGTCGCCAAGGTTTAGCGCCGGAGTGCCTATTCCAAAGGGGGTGGGCGAGGGGAAGACGGGACGGCCGGCAGGGCGCAAGCAGACCGGCCGTCCCTTCGGTCCTGGCCCCCGGGTCGACGACTCAAGGGTCAACGGCGGCACGCTAGCGCGACGAAGTGGACCATCGCGTAAAAAACGTGCGCAGAAGCGATCACGGCGGCCAAGCCGAAGCCGGGAGTACCAGAACAAGCGAGAGGGAACAACCGGAGACCGACACACTACCATCGCTGCTGGAACATCAGGTCGAGCGATTCGGCGTCCGCTGGCTGGTTGGCACCGCTGGTGGCTGGCAGAAAGCCGCCGTGTCCCGCCTTCGATTGCACGCGAATGGCTCGGGGCGGAGCCGTCAAATCCGGCCGTGCCGCCCCACCAACCTCACGGTGCTGGCCTGCGGTCCCTGGTCCCCTTCTTCTTCGGCGAACGCCACTTCCGTTCCCACTTGCAGCTTGTCGAACGCATCGCCGAGCACGCTGCTACGGTGGAAGTACAGCTCGCGGCCTTCCCGTGTCGTGAGCATGCCGTAGTCTTCGCCCGACACCAGCTTGCTCACTTTGCCGTGCGGATTGCGGGCAGGAACCTTGACGTCTTTGCGCTCCCGCCGCACGTAGTCCTCGAGCTGGCGCGCCGCCGCGTCGAAGGCGTCGCGAATCGCTACGCCGATCTCTTTGTACTGAGTGTGCAAGTGCGATTCACGGGTCGCCACGACTTCGCCGCCAGGCAACGTAATGTCGACGTGGACCTGGTACTGGTTGCCGTGCTCGTGGTGCCTGCCGGCCGGCTCAACCACCACGCGGCAGCTCATGATACGGCTGGCGAAGGCGTCCAGTCGCCCGGCCCTTTCCCGAATCGTCGCTTCCAGCGCGGACGTATGCTCCATATTGCGGAAGCTGATTTGCAGAGGAAGTTGCATGGCGAACGTCCCTGAAGAAGGTACCGGCGCACTTCGACGCGCTTCCTTCGGTGCTTGCCCGAGGAACCCGCGTCAGGTTGACGCGTTCTAGCGTACGCCGGATTTCTGCGCTACGCCGCGCCGACCTCGGCCTTGACCCCTTCGGCCACGTTTTGCAGCTCGCGGCTGAGCAATAGCAGAAGGTCGTCGAGGCTCACCAGCCCTACGAGAGACCCGGATACATCGACCACGGGCAGCCGACGCACGGCGTGTTCCATGAGCTGTTGCGTCGCGTTGTAGATCCCCTCGTCCACGTTGATCGTCGCGACGGGGCAAGTCATAAGGCTTTGCGCCGATTCCCGCGGCGACGCGCCGCGCACGCACGTCGCGAGGGCCAAGTCGCGATCGGTGACGATGCCGACGGGCCTTTCCTCGTCGGTAATAACGACCGCCCCTACCTTTTCCTTTTCCATGAGCTTTGCCACCTCCGCCAGAGTGGCCTCGGGGCGGGCGGTGATGGGCGGACGCATCAGCAATTGTCCCAGTCCCATGACTTTTCTCCTTAAGAACGAGATTCACATCTAACTTCGAATCGACGCCCTAAGCGCTTCCACTCAGCGCGCCGGCACGAACAGGGCGGTGCGCCCGACCTGCTCTTCAACGCAGGCGACTCTCTCGCTCAGATGGTGCGGCTCATGCCCGCGGTCGTCGATCACGATGGTGGTGATAACGCGGTCGTGTTTGGTGCGCACCGCTTCGTGGCAGTGCCGAATCGCCGTGAGCACCTGGTCGGCATCTCCTTCGACGCAGGTTCCCATCGGCCCCAGGCGATAGGCGAGTTCCGATCCCTGCAGAACCTCGACCACCCGAGCCAGATCCTTGCTCATGTGTTCCGTTCCCATCGGGTAGATGCTGAATTCGGCGATCACCGCGCTGCTCCTGTCAGCAAACGGCACGGGCCTGACCACCTCCTTACGGCTACGAAGGGGTGCAAGTGTTGTGCCGCTCGCGATGACGAGAACGTCGTCCCGGATAACCGTCGTTGGCGCAGTCACGACGCTGCGGCAGCGTGCCGATCCGCGCGCCGGAGTCGCACAATCGCACACTCAGGGCAACTGTCTTTTCGGGTCGAATCACGCGGCAGTGGCCCGCTGAAGGGTTTTGAGCCACTGTTGAGGCGTCCGGTTGCCCGTCGTTACCTGCCGCGAGTCATTGGTGCCTGAACACCCGCGCTCCGTCGACGATCCCGCCGAGTGCAAGCCCTTCTGGGACTCGGGGCATGCGGTTTGCACTAGCGAACGGCGCTACGAGAGCGAGCGCGCGAGGCGGAACGAGAACGGAACCCCGTGGCAAGCGCCGTGGCGAACTGGAAAGCCTGCCCCACGGCGATGTACGGGTACTGCCGACATTCGATCGCCGCGCACTTTCGCGACCGGCCTGGGCAGCGGGGAACTCGCCGCTTGACGCACCACCGAAAGGCGCCCATGCCATGAAAAAGCTCACACCTGAAGATCTGGCGCGCTACAAGGATCGGCTTCTGGCTCAGCGGGAGCGACTGCAGGGCGAAATCACGGAAATGGCGAACGTCGTATTCGAAGACGGCCGCGCGCTGGGCGAGCACGATCGCGGCGTCAGTGAGTCGGCCGATAAGGAGCTCACGCTGCAACATGGCGCCGAGAGCGTCGGTCGAATGGTGCGGGACGCCATCCAGCGCATGGAAGAAGGGCGCTACGGCATCTGCGTGAGTTGCGGCAAATGCATCCCGTGCTCGCGGCTGGACGTGGTGGCCTATACGCCCTACTGCGTCGACTGCGAACGCAGAAGCGAGCGAGGCGATTGAGCCTCCGGCTTCGTTTTCGGCCATTCGCTTGTCATCGCGAATCGGCCAGCGGGCATGGTCGCGGAGGTGGATCGTCGCAACTTGTGCGGCAATGTCAGCGCGTTCCCATTTCTTGCTGTGCGTAAAACTCCACGCATTCCGCCTCGCGCCCGCGCACCACGCGCCGCCCCTTGAGCCGGCCGAACTGCGACGTCACGACGGTCCATTGACCGTGCCCCGCGCCGTCGTCGCGGTAGATCACCACCCAGTCGTGAGTCGTACCCATCTCATGCGCCCGCGCCGTGTTGGAAAACAGGGCCGTGTAGTGTCGATCGTCGCGATGGGTATGGAGAATGGGGAGCCAGGCTTCGCCGGTCGGGTTGAAGCGGCGAGGGGCGATGCGGGGCAGCCGGTCGGCCTGCGCCTTGCGGCGGTACTCTTCGTCGACGTCGAACAATTCGTCCACCGGCGGAAGCGACTCGGGGGCGCGAGCGGTGGGAGCTTGCGGAACCTGCGGGCGACGGCGAAACCGGCCGGCCAACGATTCACGCACGGCCCGCACTTTCTTGCGGCCCATTCCCGGAAGCTGCGCCAGACGACCGTCGTAGGCAGCCGCCTCCAGCTCGCCCAGCGTTTCGATGCCCAATTCTTCGTGAATCATGGCCGCAGTCTTGGGTCCGATTCCCGGCACCGTGGTGAAGACACGCTCGGCACCAGTGTCGCCGCGCAGCCGCTCGAGCAGCCCCAATCGACCGGTCTGCACAAGCCGCTCAATCGATCGCGCCAGTGACTGGCCGATACCCGGAAGTCGCATCAACCCGGCGATTCCGTCCCGCGCCAACAATTCGAACACGGGCTGAGACAAGTCGCGCAAAGTCTGGGCTGCGGTGCGGTAGGCACGCACGCGGAAGGGGTTGGCCGCCTGCGATTCCAAAAGCTCGGCCAACTCCACCAGCCGATCGGCGACCTCCGCGTTCCCGAGCGGCAAATGTTCCGATTCCTGATGAGTCGCGCGGTTCATGGAATGCAGCTACTTTCTCCCTCAGCCCCGAAACGAGCGGCTGCGCGCGGCGCGGCCATGCACTGCGGCGGCGTTCGACGTTGCACACAAGGACCCGAAAGCCGCCGTTGTGCGCGAATTGCACTGGGCGCTTTGTGGGATGTACTCACGCCTTAAAAGGCAAGAGGCGGAGACTGATTCTTTACAAAACATATATGGGGGATATCATGCGTGGAGCGGCACTGATTCTCAACCACTCTCGTGCATGAAACGTCATTCCCGGAGCAATCACAATGACACGATCCATCGGGTGCATCTCGCTGGCTGCAATCGTCTTCCTGGCGGCGACAGATACCAGCCGTTCCGCCGAGCCGTCGTCCGTCGAAGAGGGATTCGTTTCCCTCTTTGACGGCAAGTCGCTCGACGGTTGGGTAATTATGAACGGCGGCAAATTCGTCGCGGAGGACGGCGTCATCAAACTGAACGGCGGAGGGGGCTGGCTCAGGTCGGAGAAGGAGTTCGCCAACTTTGTGTTGAAGCTCGAAGTCCGCTGGATGAAGCCCAAGCAGGACAGCGGGGTCTTTTTGCGCGCCAGCAAAGAAGGTAACAACTGGCCCGACCGCAAGTATGAAGTGCAGTGTGAAAACAGTGAGCGCATCGCGACGCTTTTCGGAGCCAATCACGACCGCGACGGCGAACTTGCCGTCAAAACGCTCAAGGGCGAACCGGGAGAGTGGAACACGTACGAAATCAAGTGCGACGGAGCAAAGTGCGAGATCAAGCTGAACGGCGTGCTGGTAACGACCTCCGATGCGCTGACCATTCCGAAGGGTTACATCGGCCTGCAAGGGGAGAACGGCCTGTTGGAATTTCGGCAGTTCCGCATCGCGGAACTGCCGTAGCGTTGCGGTATGGCAAGCGAACCACCCTGACGGCACAGAACTTTGCTTGACATTCCGGCTCATATCGACGACCGTTTATGTGAGCCTGCGAAACCGTCCTTGCCAAGTTGGGGTTGCCACCCATGCGACGACCGGCCGAATTCCCTGTCGCGACCGCCCCGCTTTCCGATCTCCCGCCCTGCATCTCGCGGCGCCAAATGCTCGCCGCCGGCATCGGCGCCCTCGGCTTCGGACTACCGGCTTTCCTATCGCTCAAGCGGCATGCCCGCGCCGATAACCGTATCCCGCGCCAGGCAGAATCCGCCAAATCCTGCATCGTGCTCTATTGCTGGGGCGGGATGAGTCACCATGAAACGTTCGACCCCAAGCCTGACGCGCCCGCCGAGATCCGCGGCGAGTTCCGGCCGATCGAGTCCGCCGTTACCGGCATTTACGTCGGCGAACACATTCCGCGGATCGCCGCCCAAATGGATAAAATTGCGGTAATCCGTTCGATCCACCACGAATCGTCGGCCCATGGCAAGGGAATGTATTGGAATCTCACGGGCCACGCACCGCCGCAGCCGACCGCAGCCGTCAACCTGCCACCATCGCGCGACGATTGGCCGTCGTTGGCGGCGATGATCTCCAAGTTCCGGCCGGCTCCGCGCGGAATGCCCCGCAGCGTTCGCCTGCCGTATCCGCTGGTCGACAATAAGACTCTGCAGGCCGGCGAATACGGAGGCTTCCTCGGCATCGCCTACGATCCCATTGTCATGCGCACCCCGGCGGGTCGCGAATATGGCGGAGTCTCTCGCAGTCTCGGCTCAGCCGTGCTGAATCTCTCCGAGCCGGTCGACGGCGTCCGCCTCCATGCTCGCCGGCAACTGATGAGCGATTTGGAGCGCCCGATCGGCGCCGACCAAGATTTCGCCGGCTTCGATCACTTCCGGCAGCTTGCCGAAGACCTGCTCATTACGCCGGAAGTGAAGCGGGCCTACGATCTGGAGCAGGAAGACGCCGGCGTGCGTGAGTCATACGGCGATCATCTTTGCGGCCAAAGCCTGCTATTGGCCAGGCGGCTGACCCAGGCCGGCGTCCCGATCGTCTCCGTTTGCTGTGCGGCCGGCGATCTGAACGGATCGGTCGGGGATCACTGGGATACGCACGGCGACAATTTCAACCGTTTGAAAAACACCATGCTTCCCGTGTTCGACCAGGCGGTAGCGGCTTTGCTCACCGATCTGGAGCGACGCGGCACGCTCGATGAAACGCTCGTCGTCATGCTGACCGATTTCGGCCGCACGCCCAAGATCAACGGGGGAGCGGGGCGCGATCACTATCCCAACGTCTACTCGATCTTCCTGGCCGGAGGCGGAATCCGCGGAGGGCAAATCTACGGCAGCAGCGACGCGCAGGGGGCCTTCCCGCACGACAAGCCCTGCCAACCCGCCGACGTGCATGCCACGATTTTCCAAGCGCTCGGCCTGTCGCCGAAGTCCGTGATCTACGATCCTTTGGATCGTCCCCTGGCCATCAGCGACGGCCACGTTCTTCCGCTTACTTAGAGCGTATCCAAAAACCGTCTCAGAGAAGGGGACAGGCACATTTTGCTCCGCGGACTGCG
>CAYQAJ010000186.1:0-289 GCA_964415245.1 uncultured Pirellulaceae bacterium
ACCTTTGGGCAATTCATCAATTCAAGAGAGGTAGTAAGTCAGACCAGTTGGAAGCGATTCAAACCTTGGCCGAACTCCTTCTTGAAAAGTTGGGCATCCAGCAGCGTGACTTGCCGACAGCCGTTCTCAATGCGGTCATACCAGAATTGACGTTGGCACTGTCGAGTCGCAATCGGGAAGTCCGGCTTAACGCAGCTATCTCGCTGGCGATCATCTGCAGAGGTCGCTCGGAAGGTGCGCGAGCTATCCCAATTCTGGTGCGAGCGATCGGTCACGATTGCGCCATCGA
>CAYQAJ010000186.1:299-10259 GCA_964415245.1 uncultured Pirellulaceae bacterium
CAGAGACGGTCATTGAAGTGCTCGAGTTCTGCGATACGGCTGGAATTGCAGACCTCGTTGGCCTTCTGAAGAGCGATAACGTTTCGATTCGCCACCGCGCCGCCTGTGCGCTGCTGAAGAGCTCGGATTCCGGAGTGGTTCCGCTTTCGATGATCCTAGAAATGCTTCGCGGTACGGATTATCAGTATCGCAAGATTGCAGGCGAGGCGTTGGTTTCAAAGCCGGTTGAAGCCGTTCCGGCCTTGATGGGACTCTTGCGGGACAAGCGCGCACAGGTCCGTAGGTGTGGACTCGAAGTACTTGGCGCGATCGGGCCGATGGCCGCAACGGCGCTGCCCGGAATTGAGCAGGCAATGGAAGACCGATCAAGATATGTGCGAGCGGCAGCCGCTGATGCGCAGCGCAAAATTCGCTCGTAATGGTGGGAACTATTCGGGGAGGCGCAACGAACGCAAAGGCGAATTGCCGCTCGCAACGGACACGGATGGGTAAGGGCCGGGGCACGTAGACTAAGATGGGTATACCCGTCGCTCGCAGCTATCGCCGATCGGCTACAATGCCCACGGCCATGAAACTCCGTATCCACCAGTTCGATTTGCCGCTGCGGCATACGTTTACGATTGCCCGCGGTTCGCACGACGTGCAGCCGACGGTCATCGTCGAGCTCGAGCAGGACGGGCAACACGGGTATGGCGAGGCGACCGAGTGCGAGTATTATGGCTTTCCGCGCCAGCGGATTGTCGAAGGGATCGAGCTGGTGCGAACGGTGCTCGAAGCCGAGCGGCTCGAAAGCGAACCGCTCAAAACCGAGCGGCTCGACGAGCCGGCCGAGCTTTGGATGCGGCTGCAACCGGTGCTGATCGATAATCCTTTCGCGCTGTGTGCCGTCGACCAGGCCGCTTATGACTTGTGGGGCAAGCTGCGGGGTCAGCCGGTGTGGCGGTTGTGGGAGCTTTCGATATCGACCGACCGGTTGCCGCCGACCGACTACACCATCGGCATCGACGAGATCGACGTGATGGTGGCCAAAATGCGGGAGTTTCCCGACTGGCCGGTCTACAAAATCAAGCTCGGCACGCCGCATGATTTGGAGATCGTGCGCGGCCTGCGCCGCCACACCGACGCGGCATTTCGCGTCGACGCCAACTGCGGCTGGTCGGCCGACGAAACCATTGCCAATGCCCGCGAGCTGGAAAAGTTGGGGGTCGAGTTCATCGAGCAGCCGCTTCCGCCCGACCGGTGGGACGATATGCGGCGAGTGTACCTCGAGTCGGTGCTGCCCGTGGTGGCGGATGAAAGCTGCATTACCGAGCGCGACGTGGCCCGATGCCAGGGCTTTTTTCACGGCGTGAACATCAAGCTGGTCAAGTGCGGCGGGCTCACGCCGGCGCGGCGGATGATCGACCATGCCCGCAAGCTGGGCCTGAAGGTGATGGTGGGCTGCATGACCGAGTCGAGCGTGGGCATCTCGGCCATCGCCCAGTTGTTGCCGCTGTTGGACTGGGTCGACATGGACGGAGCGCTGCTGTTGGCGCGCGACGTGGCCACCGGCGTCACGATCGAGCGGGGTGTGTGTCGGTACTCCGAGGTGAATGGATGCGGAGTGACGTTGCTGGCCGAAGGGGAGTGACGCGGGGACACGATCAAGTTTTCAGTTTTCAGTGTTCAGTTTTCAGCCGGCGGATGTCAGTTGTTCGTTGTCAGTAGTCAGTCGTGTCGGAGGAGGATTCGGATCATCACTACGTTTCCGTGTCGCCGCGTCCCCGTGTCAGCCTCCTTTTCTCCGACTGAAAACTGAACACTGAACACTGAAGACTCGGTCGCAACACGTCCACGCTTTGTGTTCTGCACCCTCCGGGCTGCAATTCTCACCTTCCCGAACCTGCGCCCTTGGCGACCGTACTGCCATGAATGACAATCGTTGTTCATGGGTATCTCGCTTTTGATTCTGGCGGCCTTCACGGCCGCGATTTGCGTTTTCTTGTGCGCCGACGTTTTGCTAGGCATCCGGCGGACGCCCGTGCTCACGCCGGGCGAGGCCACTCTGGCCGACGCTCCGAAGACCGGGGACGAATCAGGCGCGCCCGGCGATCATGCCTGGCCGCGGGTTTCGATCGTGGTCGCCGCGCGAAATGAAGAGCGCGATCTGGCCGAGGCGCTCAGTTCACTTCTCGCGCAGGACTATTCGAACTATGAGGTGATTCTGGTCAACGATCGCTCGACTGACGCGACGGGCGACATCGCCGATCGAGTCGCATCGGGCGACAGCCGGCTTCGCGTCGTTCACGTCACGGAGCTGCCGCCCGGCTGGCTGGGTAAGAACCACGCCATGATGCGAGGTGCCGAGCTGGCCAGCGGCTCGGTGATCTTGTTCACCGACGCCGACGTGATCATGCACTCGTTCATGCTCCGCCGCTCTGTCGGCTTCCTGCTCGATCGCGGCATCGACCATCTGGCGATAGCGCCGCGGGTCACGATGCCCAACCTCATGCTGGAGTCGTTCGTCATTACTTTCACCTTCGTGTTCCTGGCCTACTTCCGCCCGTGGAAGGCGAGCGACGCCAGGAGCCGATCGTTCATCGGTGTCGGTGCATTCAACATGGTGCGGGCCGACGTATATCGCGCCGTGGGCGGACACGAGCCGCTGGCCCTGCGGCCCGACGACGACGTGAAGCTCGGCAAGCTCATCAAGAAGAGCGGCTACCGGCAGCAGTTCGCGCTGGCTCCCGAGTTGATTACCGTGCGGTGGTATGCTTCGCTGCGGGAGTTGATCGGCGGCCTGATGAAGAACGCCTTCTCGGGCGTGGAGTACAATGTGCTGCTTACCGTGTGCTCGTCGCTTGTGGCGCTGGCGATGAACGTGTGGCCGTTCGCGGCGGTGTTCGTCACCTGGGGGATTACGCGGTGGCTGAACGTGGCGACGGTGCTCGCGCTGAGCGTGGTCTATTTGGCGGTGGCGCGAAGTTGCCGGCTCCGGCCGTGGGGCGTGTTTTTGTTTCCCGTGAGCATGTTGCTGTTTGTTTACATCCAGTGGCGGGCCATGTTGCTCACGTATGCACAAGGTGGCGTGCGCTGGCGTGACACGCTGTATCCGCTGGCGGAATTGAAGGCGAACAAACTGTGAACTGCAAGGAGAATATCATGTCTGTCAAACGACTGATTCTGGCGATTCGGCTTGCCGCGCTGTTGTTTCTTGCCGCCGGGGTGACGTGTTTCGCGGTTCCGCTTGAAGGCGCGGAAACGTGGAAATCGGGCGCCGCGAGCGTCAACATTACGCCCGAGCGGTTCATGTGGATGGCCGGCTACGCTGCCCGCACTCGCCCCGCGGAAGGCAAGCTCACGGAGCTGTGGGCCAAGGCGCTCGTGCTGGAAGACGGCGCGGGGCATCGCGGCGCGATCGTAACGCTCGATTTGATCGGGATCGATCGAGCGCTGTCGGTGTCGATCTGCGAGAAGCTCAAGGAGCGCTACGGGCTCGACCGCGCGCAGATTACGCTTTGCACATCGCACACGCACAGTGGACCGGTCGTGGCGCGAAATCTGCGCCCCATGCACTACTATTTACTCGACGACACGCAAAAGGAACTGGTCGACGCATACGCCCACCGGCTGGAAGAGAAAGTCGTCGCAGTCGTGGGGCAGGCCATCGAGCGGCTCGCTCCCAGCCGACTTACCTGGGGCAGCGGCACGGCGACCTTCGCCGCCAACCGCCGCAACAACGCCGAGGGGGAGATCGAGCGCCTGCGGGCCGAGAACAAGGTGGTCGGGCCCTCGGATCACGATGTGCCGGTATTGGCCGCGCACAATGAGAAAGGCGAACTCACCGCCATTCTCTTCGGCTATGCCTGCCACGCCACGGTGCTCGACGGGTACGAATGGTCGGGGGACTACCCCGGGCACGCGCAGATCGACCTGGCAGAGGCGCACCCGGGCTGCGTGGCGCTGTTTTGGGCCGGCTGTGGTGGGGATCAGAACCCGATGCCCCGCCGCGCCGTCGAACTGGCCCAGCGACACGGGCGCGAACTGGCCGACGCGGTCGATGCGGTCCTCCAGGGGGACATGAAGCCGATCGAGGGAACACTGGCGGCGAACTACGTCGAAGTCGACCTCCCCTTGGGCAAGCTACCGGACCGCGATCAGCTCGCCGCCGACTCGCAGTCGGACAACGTCTACGTGGCGGCGCGGGCCAAGGTGCTGTTAGCCGATGTCGACGCGGGCCGCCCGTTAAGCGCGACGTATCCCTATCCGATCGCCTGCTGGAAGCTCGGCAACCAGGTGCAGTTCGTCGCGCTGGGGGGCGAGGTGGTGGTCGATTACGCGCTGCGTCTCAAGGAGGAGCTGCGGGGCGGCGCCACGTGGGTCGCCGGTTACTCGAACGACGTCATGGCGTACATCCCGTCGAAACGCGTGCTGGGCGAAGGGGGCTACGAAGGGGGCGGGGCCATGGTGTATTACGGCCTGCCGACCGTGTGGGCGCCGGAGGTGGAAGAAACAATCGTCCGCGGCGTGCACGAGCAGTTGGGCAGCGGCAACTGAGGGAGGGGCCGGGGACGCGCGGGACGCATGAACGAGTCGACGTTCGGCGCGAGGCGCTCTTGTGGGCACACCTTCGCCGCCTCACAGCCCCAGAAACGGCGTCGGCACCAGAAAGGCGTGCTGCTCGAACAGGCCCCACGACCCATGCCACGCGAAGAGTTGCGTGAACGTGGCGATCAACACGTAGACGAACACCACCGGCACCGCGGCCAACCGGGCCATCCAGCGGAAGAGAACAAATCGCGGCTTCTCGCGATGCCGTCCTCGGCCCACGGCCCAACCCGATAACAGCCGCGCGGGAAAGATCAACGCCACGAAGAACAGGGCCGGTAGCCAGGTGAGCTCCCTGGGCGTGGCTTCAATCTTCAAAAGATACAGCGGCAGGGCGAACAGCAGTGTAATTACCAGCGCCAGCCAAAAGGCGATCGGCGCGCGGCGGAACATCTGCCGCACCCGCTGCACTTCGAACATCGCGGCGAAGCGGTTCTCGGCGCCAAAGTGCGCCTGCAAAAACGGCAGGTACAACAGCACGATCGTGAGCAGGATTGTGCCGGCCATGTACGTCACGAAGCCGCCGAATCCATTGATGTGCGAGGCAGCGATTAGCAGCACCACCGGGATGAATAGCCACGCAATCGTGCTCACGAACCCCCGCAGCCCTAGCCAGAAGTAGTGCGGCAGGTGCAGCGATACGACGAAGTCCCACACCGCGTCGCGGGCCTCACTATAGAACCTTCCGCCGAAGAGCCACCACAGCAGCATCGCCGGCACAAACCACTCGCGAAGCGGGCGCACGGTGCAGATGTCGCGCACCAGCCGCGGCCAGAACGCGCCTAGCGTTGCGGTGAGCGCGGGCCGCAACAGCGGCGAGCCGACGATGGCCCGCAGGCACCAAGGCACCAGCGCGAACGGCGCCACCAGCGGCCAGAAGAAGTGCCGCAGCCGGCCGCCGCAGTACCACGCCGTAAGCGTGTGCACCGCCAGAATCGCCGACACGATCCACAGCGTGATGCGAAGGCCGACCGTCTGGGCGCTGGTCGGATCGATCAGGTACGCCGAGTACCACAAGTCGCGTAGGAACCACACGGGCAGCAGCATCAGCCATGTGCCCAGCACCAGGCTGCCGACGCGGGCGGCCTTGCGGCAACCGACAAAGCCGTCGCGAAAGCGCCCGCTTCGCGCCACACGTCCGCTGACCTCCAGCAAGTAGCCGAGGCTCATGAGCTGCAGCACGGGGATGCTGGCCAGCGCGGCCAGCGCGAGCATCAGCGTTGCGGCGCCGAACACCCACTCCAGCCCGCCGGCCGCCAGGTAGTAGAGATGGAACGGCCAGCTTGGTCCCGGCGCGATGGCGTCGGTCTCATCGATCAGCTCGGCCAAATAGACGCGCTGTGGCGGAGGCCCCGATTGCGCCACGGCAATGGGCGGCGGCTCGGGCTCGGCGTCGACGACTCCCGACTCCACCGGCTCGGCGTCGACCGAATCGGTGACGACCGGATCAGCGTTGACCACGACACGATCAACCCTTTCCGCGTCGACGGGCATTTCGCATACGGGCTCTGCGTCCGCCCGCTCGGCGTCGACGGGCTCGGGGTCGACGGGCTCGGCATTCGTTGAATCCATTTCGACGGGCTCGGCGTCGGCAAGATCATCCGGCGCTTCGACCGGTTCTAAGTCGGCGGCGTGTCGGTGGTCGGGCGGCGAGGGGGGCATGGGCGGTGGTCCGGCGGAAGCGTGTCGTGTGTAGCAAGAATCCTGGGGTTTTTTCGGCGCGCTACTCAGTAATTCGCCACGGTGCTAGACTTATTCCGACAAGAGTTTGCCCACCGCGTCGAACATATTTGTGTTCCCGGGTCGCTGATTCGCCCTCACCAGCCGCGGCCCGGCCGATCGGCCGAAACCGGGCACTTGGCGACCGGGTATCGCTTCAGGAGCCAACCAGAGACGCATTTGACGGGCCGGCCTCGCGTCGCCTTCCACCGACCATACCTTCGGCGCGGGCCAAGGCGTTTCACAAAGCTGCCCAAATGACCGCGAGCTGATCGCCGCCAATCCGGCCGTCGGCCCATCGAATAAAACGAGAATCGCCGAGCATGTGGAAGCGAAATCTACTCTTCTGGAGTTTGTGCCTGGTCGGCGTCGCCGCGGCTGCCAGCACGCTGCTCACGGGCAATCGCCTCGCCTCGCCGCGATTGTTCGGCGGGCAAACCGCGCTCAAGCCCGACGCGGTTGCGGCGGTCGCCCGCGTCGATGCCGAGTTCCAGGCGAGCTGGCAAGACGAAGAACTGACGCCGGCGCCGCGGGCCGACGACTTCACAATTGCCCGACGTCTTTCGCTGGCGCTCACGGGGATGATTCCGTCGCTCGAGGAAGTGCGAGCCCTGGAAGCCGTGCCCCAGGAGCAGCGCATCGATTGGTGGGTCGATCACCTGTTGGCCGACCGACGCTACGCCGACTACTTCGGCGAGCGGCTGGCGCGGGCGTACGTGGGCACGGAGAACGGCCCCTTCCTGGCGTTTCGTCGCCGGCGGTTCGTGGTGTGGCTCAGCGATCGGTTGCATGAGAACGATCCGTACGACGAGATTGTGCGCGACTTGATCGCCGACACGGGGCTGTGGACGGGCGACCCGGCAGTGAACTTTATCACGGTCACGATCGATCAGAACAAGGAGGGGAGCCCGCCCGACCCGGCGCGCTTGGCCGGCCGCACGACCCGCGCCTTCCTCGGCATGCGCATCGACTGCCTGCAGTGCCACGACGATCGCCTGGGCAACGTTGAATTGGGCACGTCCGTCGAACCGCGCCGCGGCCGGCAACGCGACTTCCATGCCCTGGCGGCGTACTTCGGGCAAACGAAATCGTCACCGTTTGGCGTGAGCGACGACGGCCAGAAGGACTATCTTGTCAAGTTCCTCGGCGAGACCGAGGAGGAAGTCGTTCCGCCGCTGCCTCCCTTCGAGCCCGAATTGGCCGACAGCGAGGGAACCCGCCGCGAGCAGTTGGCCCATTGGATCACGCATCCCGAGAACAAGCCGTTCGCCCGGGCAAGCGTGAATCGAGTTTGGGCGCTGATGTGTGGCCGCCCGCTGGTCGAACCGGTCGACAATATCCCGCTGTATGGTCCGTTTCCGCCGGGGCTGGAGGCGCTGGCCGACGACTTCGCCGCGCACGGGTACGACATGAAGCGGCTCATCCGCATCATTGCCGCAACCGAGGCGTTTCAGCGCGACAGCCGCTCGGAGGGCGAGATTACGCCGCTGCACGAACGCCGCTGGGCGGTGTTCCCGGTAACGCGGTTGCGGCCCGAGCAAGTGGCCGGCGCGCTGATTCAGGCGTCGTCGCTGCGGACGATTGACGCCGACTCCAACATCGTCGCGAAGCTGATGCGCTACGGCCAGCAAAGCGGATTCGTGAATCGCTACGGCGACCGCGGCGAGGAAGAACTGATCGACGAAGCCGGCACCACGACGCAGCGGCTGTTGATGATGAACGGTGAACTGGTCGCCGAGCGGACCAAAGCCGATGGCCTCACCAATGCGTCGCAGCGTATTGCCGTCCTTTCGCCCGACGACGAAACCGCCGTCGAAACGGCATATCTCACGGTGCTGTCGCGCCAGCCGAGCGAGCGCGAGAAGGAGCATTTTGTCGAGCGGCTTCGCGGCACGACCGGCCCGCAGCGCGGCGAAGTGCTGGAAGACCTGTACTGGGTACTGGTCAATAGCACGGAGTTTTCGTGGAACCACTAGGGGTGGCTTGCGGTTCCGTGTCGGGGCAAGCTTGAACGGTTGAAATCCCAAGGTCCAAATCCAAATGACCAAACGAGGACAAACCACCGTGTTTGATTGCGCATCCTGTGGGCGGCCGGATCATTTGAATCGGCGGACTCTGCTGAAGGCGGCGGGGCTGGGGGGGCTGGCCTGGCTCACGCCCGTGGCGCGGATGTTGGCCCGTGCGGCCGAAGAGGCACCGCACGGCGCCCCGGCTCACAGCATTATTGTTCTGTGGCTTCAGGGTGCGCCCAGTCAGTTAGAAAGCTTCGACCCCCATCCGGGCACGAATATCGCGGCGGGTTCGCAGGCGATTGGGACCTCGGTACGGGGCATCCAGCTTGGCGAGGGGCTGGTGCAAGTCGCCGATCTGATGGACGACCTGGCCATCGTCCGCAATGTGGTCAGCCGCGAAGGCGACCACGAGCGGGCCACGTACAACGTGAAAACCGGCTTCCGCCCCGATCCCACGCTCGTTCACCCGGCGATCGGCGCCGTGGTTTGCCATCAGCTTCAGGATGACCTGGAAATCCCGCGGCACGTGGCCATCACGCCCGGCCAGTGGGCTCCGCGTGGCGGCTACCTCGGCGCGCAGTACGACGCGTTCAAAGTGGGCGACCCGCTGGGCCCGGTTCCCGACATCACGCCCCGCGTTTCGTCCGAGCGCCTCGAGCGCCGCCTGAGCGACCTGGAGAACGTGGTCGAGGCGGAGTTTGCGCGGGGTCGGCTGCCCCAGTTGGAATCGCGCCGCACATTGCACCTCGCCGCGATCGAAAATGCGCGGCGGATGATGTCGTCGGAGCAGCTCACCGCCTTCGATGTGTCGCAGGCCCCGATGAGCCAGCGGGAGGAGTACGGCGATACCCCGTTCGGGCGCGGTTGCCTGGCCGCGGTGCGATTGATTGAGGCGGGCGTGCGGTGCGTCGAAGTGACGCTCGACGGCTGGGACAGCCACGTGAACAATGCCGAAGTCCAAGCGGGGCGGATCGCGATTCTCGACCCGGCCTTCGCCGCGCTCGTGCGCGACCTCAAGCGCCGCGACTTGCTCAAAAGCACGATTGTCATTTGCGGCGGCGAGTTCGGCCGCACGCCGCGGGTCAATCCTGCGGACGGGCGCGACCACTGGCCGCACGGCTTCAGCATCGCGCTGGCCGGCGGCGGTATCCGCGGCGGACAGGTAGTCGGCGAAACGTCGCCAACCGGCGACAAGCTCGATTACGATTCGGGCGTCAAGGTGGCCGACGTGCACGCCACCGTGCTCTCGGCGCTGGGCATCGACTTCACGCAGATGCTCAACACGCCGGTCGGCCGCCCGATGATCATCAGCCAGGGGCAGGTCGTCAAGGAGCTGCTGGCGGAGCCCGTGTAGCAGGCACGCTCCGTGTGCCGTCCGCCTGGATTGTCGTTGCGCGTTGCTACGGTGTCGGTTGCGGCACACGGAGTGTGCCTCCTACAGCAGACGATCGGCATCGTGCTGCCGCCTCCGCCCTTCGCGCTCTTTGCGCCTTCGCGGTAAGAGCGAATTCTATCCGCGTCCTTGCGGTTCACGCTCGCCGGCGTGCAATGCCGTTTTCGGCATGTTACAGTGGGTATTCTCGCATACTCGACAGGTCGTCCGCCGATGGTGGTGGGGCGGTCTGCTGCATCGTGATTCGCC
>CAYQAJ010000187.1:0-10238 GCA_964415245.1 uncultured Pirellulaceae bacterium
GGCGGATAGCATCCTCTCGCGCTTGCTGCGTCCTCTCGCGGAGCGAGAGGCGACTTTCACGCGGCGGCCACTTCGTTCCGCAGCACACCGAGACGCTCGATCTCGACCTCGACCACGTCGCCCGGCTTGAGAAATACCGGCGGCTTGCGTCCCATGCCCACTCCGCCGGGCGTGCCCGTGAACAGCACATCGCCCGGGCTGAGCGTGCAGACCTGCGACACGTACGCGATCAAGTGATCGACCGGAAAGATCAACTGCCCCGTGTTCGATTTCTGCATGATCTCGCCATTGAGCCGCAGCGCGATATCGAGCACGCCCGGATCGCCCACTTCGTCGGCGGTGACGAGATGCGGGCCGAACGGAGCAAAGCTGTCGAACGATTTTCCCAACAGCCACTGTCCCCCCGGTTTGCGAATCTGCCAGTCGCGAGCTGAAACGTCGTGACCGCAGGCGTAGCCAGCAACGTGCGACAGTGCCTTCTCTTTGGGTATGTCGCGTCCGCCCGTGCCGATCACCACGACCAGCTCCGCCTCGTAATCGACCTCCTTGGCCACCGAGGGAAGCGCGATCTTGTCGCCGCCAGCGCACACGGCCGACGGAAACTTGTTGAACACCACCGGCTCGGGAGGGGGCGTGGTGCCCGACTCCGCGGCGTGGTCGGCGTAGTTCAGCCCGATGCAGATCACCTTCTGGGGATCTGGCACAGGGGCCCGCAGCCGAGCGCCGCTGGCGGTCAGCGGCTTTCCCTTCGCCATCGCCGCACGAACTCGATCCAGTCCTTCGGCCCCTAGGGCCAGAAGCTCCTTCATCGAACGCGGCAGCGACGGATCGGCGGCGGTGAGATCGATCGCAGCCCCATCGCGCACTCCCACGAGACACGGTCCGTCGTTGGTCAGGTAGCTTGCCAGTCGCATGTTGTGGCCTCCAGGAACGTGCTTTTCACGCGGCACTTCAAGGTCCGCCCTCGACGCCAGACCGAGGACCTCGATCGGATCGCGAGAAGGTGCCATCCGCGAGGCAACTTATCCGAACCCCCGGTCGACCGCAACAACCGGCCCAAACGGCAAACGCGATACGGATGAAGCATCGGGCGCGATGGGCTGTGTTTGACGCTAATCGCGAGGCAACCTAGTGTTTCAAGAGCATACCGGGGCAGTGACGCCACGAAGGAGCGGTCCCACGCGACGGGTGGCGCCCAGCAAGAGTGTCGCCACGCGGCCAGCCAGACGGATGCGAGACTTCGCGGTAAAGGAATGTCACGCTCCGCCGGTCTCGCCGCGGAGAGCACACGGCCTCGGGTTGTTTCGCGACGGCAAGGAAGGAGCCAGACGTGTCGTCGTATCCGTGGGCCAGTACCGATCCAATTCACGCCACCGATAGACTCCCCTTGCCCATGGATAACGTTCTCGAAAACAACCCGTCGCTCCCGCACACCCCAGACGCGCCCGTGGTGATCGCTCCGCAGCGGCAGCCGGACCTGGCGGCGCTGTTGGAGGGTCTCGACGAATCGGTGCGTGCCGTTTCGCCGGCCCGCGCCCGCCACGAGGCCGACAACCAGAACGCGCTGGTGCAGGTGCGGCTGGGCATCGCGGCCAGCCTGTTTGCGGCCCTTCGCGCCAAGCACGCGCCCACGGCGTCCCACTCGCTGCGGGTGGCGCTGGGGTGCTCGTCGTGGGCCTTGGCCGCCGAAGTATCCACACAGCAGCGCGACGCGATCGAAGTGGCCGCCCTTCTGCACGACATCGGCAAGATCGGCGTCTCCGACGAGGTCCTGCTCAAACCTTCGCGGTTGTCGGCCGAGGAGTTCGCCGCCGTTGAGATGCACCGCCAGAACGGACTCGAAATCTTGCGCGGCTGCTGCGCCTCGCAAGACATCTTGGATATCGTCCATTACGCGGCAGCCTGGTTCGACGGGGGACGAATGGGCTTCGACCGCTCGGGCGAGAAACTGCCGCTGGGATCCCGCATCCTCTCGGTCGTCGATGCTTTCGACTCCATGACCACCGACCACGTGTACCGCCGCGCCATGTCGCGCGAGCGGGCCGTGGCCGAGCTGTACGAGTGCGCCGGCACCCAGTTCGATCCCGTGCTCGTGCACCAGTTCGGAGCCTTGCTCGCGGCCGATCAGGTGCGCCTGCACGCCGGGCTTTCTCGCCGCTGGCTCGAGGAGCTGGACGTCGAATCTTCCAACGGCTTGTGGAGCGCCGGCTGGAGCGCCGCGCCGTCGGGCTCGCTTAGCGTCGAGCGGATGTTTTACAAGCGCCTCACCGACAGCATGTACGATGCCGTGGTATTCGTCGACAACGGCAGGCGAATCCTCCTTTGGAACCGCGCCGCCGAGCGACTCACCGGCATCCCGGGACCGGGCGTGCACCAGAAACAGTGGTCGCCCGCCCTCGTCGAGCTGCGGGACGAGGACGAGGCGACGGTCACCGATGCCGAGTGTCCCGTGCTCTATGCCATGCGGTGCGGCGTGCACACGGTACGGCGGATGTCGCTTGCCGGACGAGGTGGCCAGCGGCTGGCAGTCGACGTGTACGCGACACCGGTTGTCGGTAGCGACGGCGCGGTTTACGGCGCGGTGCTGCTGCTGCACGACGCATCGGCGCGGATCACGCTCGAGGAACGCGTGCAGAGCCTGCACGAAAAGGCGACTCGCGACCCGCTCACGCACGTCTCCAACCGCGCCGAGTTCGACCGCGTGTTTCAGCAATGCGTGGTAGCTCACCTCGAGCAGCATCTGCCGTGCAGCCTGATCATGTGCGACCTCGACCACTTCAAGCGGATCAACGACACGTGCGGCCACCAGGCCGGCGACGGCGCGCTGGTCAGCTTCGCCGCGCTGCTGTGCCGGCACTGTCGCAAAGGGGACCTTGTGGCGCGGTATGGCGGCGAGGAATTCGTGCTGCTTTGCGCCGATTGCGACAACGCCACGGCGACCGAGCGGGCCGAGGCCATCCGCCGCGAGTTGGCCGATACGCCGCAGCCCGCCTTGGGCGGAAAGTGCATTACCGCCAGCTTCGGCGTGACCGAGGTGCAGGGGGGCGATACGCCGGAGACGATGCTTCGCCGCGCCGACCGGGCGCTCTTGCAGGCCAAGGACCTGGGGCGCAATACGGTGGTGCAGCTTGGCTCCGGTATTAGCGAAACGCACGAAAGCCGCGCGGGCAGCGGCTGGCTGTCGTGGTTCCGGCCCGCTCCGTTCGGAGCGCTGTTGGAGCGCGAGCTGACCACACCCGTTCCCTTGAATGTCGCGGCCGAAAAACTCCGTGGCTTCGTCGCCGACCAGCACGCGGAGATCACGTCGATCGACGAAAACCATGTCACGCTCAAGCTCGACGGACACCTGACACCCTTCGGCCGCCGTCGCGCCGACCGGCCCGTGTCGTTCCGCGTCGAGCTACGATTCGCCGAGTCTCGGGACGAGCCCGAGGGCCAGTCCCGCGGCACACCGCTGCGGACGCTGGTGCACGTCGCCATCGGACCGGCACGCAATCGCGACCGCCGCACCGGCAACGTAGTGGGCCAGGCGCGGCAGTTGCTCTACAGCCTGCAAGCCTATCTGATGGCGCAGGAGCAATTGTCGACTGCCAGCAAAGGACGCGAGGAGAAGCCCGCCGCCGGCGACCGCGTGATCGACAAGGCGCGAACCATCTTTGCACCCTTCTTCAGGCGGCAACGCTAGCCGCGGCGCGCCGTGTGCGAGCGATTCTGCCCGGCCGCCGTCTCCTTGGCGTTCGCCTTGCCGCGCGCCACGCGAATCGCTCGTCGCACCCTAGCGTACACGCGACCCATGCGCGTCGGCGTCCCCAATTGAAACGGCTCCGTGCATCGGATATGCTTGCGCGCTGCACGGTCGACGGCGGCGCTATGTCCTCAGAAACACGCGCTGATGCAAGCACGCGGCTTCGGCTCTCGCCGGCTGCCGAGGCGTGGTCGAGCCGCCACGGCGCATCGTCCTGCGCTCATTCACCATCAACGGGAGGGAAAACCATGGCCTACGAGCTTCCCAAGCTTTCTTATCCATACGACGCCCTCGAGCCGCACATCGACGCGCGGACGATGGAAATCCATCACTCGAAGCACCACCAGGCCTACATCAACAACGTGAACAACGCCATCGCGGGGAGCGACCTGGAGAAGAAATCGGTCGAGGATCTCGTCACCAATCTCGCGGCCGTGCCCGAGAACATCCGTACGGCGGTGCGCAACAATGGCGGCGGACACGCCAACCATTCGCTCTTCTGGACGGTTCTAGCCAAGGGGGCGGGCGGCAAACCGAGCGGAGATTTGGCCAAGGCCATCGACGCCGCGTTCGGCAAGTTCGAATCGTTCCAGGAGCAATTCACCAAGGCCGCGGCTACGCGCTTCGGCAGCGGCTGGGCCTGGCTCAGCGTCGACGGCAGCAAGCTCATCATCGAGAGCACCGCCAACCAGGACTCGCCGCTCTCCGAGGGACGCACGCCGATCCTGGGACTCGACGTGTGGGAACACGCCTACTACCTCAAGTACCAGAACCGACGGCCGGAGTACATCGCCGCCTTCTACAACGTCGTCAACTGGGACGAAGTCGCCCGACGATACGCAGCGGCGAAGAAGTAGCCGACGTGTGGCCGGGGGAATAATGCATCCAAAGCGCCGGTGCCGTGACTCGAAGTTGCGGAGCCGCGAGCGCGCCGGCGGTGAAATCCCAAATCCCAAAACCCAATTCACAAACAATACCCAATTTCCAAAAGGAGAAAGCTCCAAACGGAAGCACGCCTAAGCGACAGTCGTTGCTTGTTCCTTTCGGCTGACTGCGTGCCGTACTGCCCGTTTGAAGATTTGGGGTTTTCTGGCTTTGAGATTTGTTTGGGATTTGTGATTTGAGGTTGGGAGCTTGCCCCTCCGTCACGGCACGTGGCACGACCGCTCGCAGAAAGTGCCGCTATTCATCGGTCACGCAGCCCAGCGACGCGCTCTTCACGCTGCGGATGTACTTGGCCAGGATGCCGCGCGTCGCTTTGAGCGGAGGCGATTTCCACGCGCTGCGCCGCTTGGCCAGTTCGTTGTCGCTCACCTCAACGACGAGCCGCTGATTCTCGCCGTCGATCGTGATCGTATCGCCGCTCTGCACCAAGGCGATCGGGCCCCCATCCTGCGCTTCGGGCGTAACGTGCCCCACGATGAACCCGTGCGATCCGCCCGAGAATCGGCCGTCGGTCAACAGCGCCACGTCGGCTCCCAGCCCAACCCCCATCAGTGCCGAAGTGGGCGTGAGCATCTCGGGCATTCCGGGCCCCCCCTTGGGCCCTTCGTAGCGAATCACGATCACGTCGCCCTTCTGAATCTGCCCGGCTTCGAGCGCCGCCAGCATGGCCTCCTCGCCGTCGAATACCTTGGCCGGTCCCGCGAACTTCAGCCCCTCCTTGCCGGTGATCTTGGCCACGGCCCCCTCAGGCGCTAGGTTGCCCTTGAGGATTTGAATGTGGCCACTGGACTTGATGGGTTTCTCGATCGTCCGGACCACCTGCTGGCCCGCCTTCAATGCCGGCACGTTAGCCACATTCTCGGCCACGGTCTTTCCCGTCACGGTAAGACAATCGCCGTGCAGCATTCCTTCTTCTAGCAAATACCGCATCACCGCCGGCGTCCCACCGACGCGGTGTAAGTCTTCTTCGACGTATCGGCCGCTCGGCTTCAGGTCCGCCAGGAAGGGCACGCGGTCGCTCACGGTCTGAAAGTCGTCGATGGTCAGCGGCACCTCGACGGCCCGTGCCATCGCGATCAAGTGCAACACGGCGTTGGTCGAGCCCCCCAACGCCATCACGACGACCAGGGCGTTCTCAAACGCCTTGCGCGTCATCACGTCGCGGGGCTTGATGCCGCGCTCCAACAGTCCCAGCACCGCGCTGCCCGCCTCGACGCATTCCTGCAACTTGGCAGGTTCCTCGGCCGGCGTACTCGAGCTGTACGGCAGCGACATGCCCATCGCCTCGATGGCGCTGGCCATCGTGTTGGCGGTATACATGCCTCCGCACGCGCCCGCCCCGGGGCAACTGTGCCGCACGATCAACTGCCGCTGCTCCTCGGTGAGCCGCCCGGCCAAATACTCGCCGTACGCCTGGAACGCCGACACGATATCGCGCGGCGTGGCCTCGCTGGCGTGCTCCTTGTCGCGAAAACTCGTGCAGCCGGCGCGAATCGTGCCGCCGTACACCATCAGCGCCGGCCGATTCAGCCGCCCCATCGCAATCAGGCAGCCGGGCATGTTCTTGTCGCAGCCGGGAATGGCAATCAGGGCGTCGTACCACTGGGCCGACATCACCGTTTCGATCGAATCGGCGATGGTCTCCCGCGAGGGGAGCGAGTAGCTCATCCCCTCGGTGCCCATGGAAATGCCGTCGCTCACGCCGATGGTGTTGAATCGCATACCGACCATGCCGGCCGCCGTCACGCCCAGCTTCGCCTTTTCGGCGAGCTTGTTCAGGTGCATGTTGCACGTGTTCCCCTCGTACCACATGCTGGCGATGCCGACCTGCGGCTTGCTCATGTCGTCGGCGGTCAGCCCCGTGCCGTAGAGCATCGCCTGGGACGCCCCCTGGCTCTTGGGCTGCGTGATGCGGCTGCTGAATGGATTGAGCTTCTCAGCCATCGGACTATCTCCCGGCAAAACGAACGACCGCGCTGCGTCAACATCAGTGGCCCCAGCGCCAAGCGACCCGGACCGGCGCGTCGCGATAAGAGTCCTTGATTCTAGAATTGCAGCGAGCCCGCGGATAGACTGGGACCGGCCGCCCGCCGTACCCGGCAACTCTCCCGGAGAGAATCTACATGCCAGCCACGACCGTGCGCACCCGTCGCCGTCGCGACCCCGCATCGCTCACGCCGCGCGCCAAGGTATGGCTGGAAGTCGATGGACGCTACGTCTTCGGACACGGCATCTGCGAGATACTTCGCGCCGTGTCGGAGACGGGCTCGATCAAGGAGGCGGCCAGGCAGCTCGGCAAGAGCTATCGCTACGTGTGGGGGCGCGTGCGGGAGGCGGAGACGGCGCTCGACACGCCGCTGGTGGACACGCGCGTGGGGGGGGCCGGCACCCGCCGCAGCAATCTCACTCCCGCCGCCGATTCGCTGATCGCGGGTTTCGCCGCGCTGCGCGAGCGGGTGATCCGCCTGACGAACGACGAATTTGCCCGCCGATTCGGCCATCGATGATCGACCGCGGCGCGTGGGGCAGGCTTTCCAGCCTGCCAAACTCGAACCTGCGAACGGTCCCGCGCTAATTGACAACGGTTCGACCGATTGCGATAACGATGCGAGCTGCAAATGGCACGCTCGTGCTATTTGCAGGGCAGAACCGATTGCCCGCGACTTCCCTTCAACTCGCGCGACCGAGGAGCCCCCGCGATGCTTGCCGACAGATTTGCCTGGAACCCGCTGGTCGCATCCGCAAGCCGCATTCGCTTCGGTCCCGCCGCCGGGGTTGATGTATCGGCGCGACCCACGCTTCGCGAGCTGGTGATCCTGATCCTGGCCGGCGCCACCGCGGCCGCCGCCGTCGTGATCGTCGACATGAGTCTGCGCTTGCCGGGCCACGCCATCCTTCGCGGCGTAATCTTCATGGCCCTCGGCATCGCGATGGTGCCGCGACGTATGTCGGGGCTTGTCATGGGCGCCAGCGCGCTGGGCACCGCCGGGCTGATTTCGCTGGTTTCGGTCCACTGGCGGGCTGGCGCGGGAGCAATGACCAGCCTGCTGCTGTTGGGGCCCACGCTCGACCTGGCCTTGTGGGCGACGCGCCGCTCGTGGCAGGTGCCGTTGGCATTTGCGGCCGCGGGGTTTGCCGCCAATGCCGGTGCGTTCGCCGTGCAGGCGGGTCTCAAGGCCAGCGGTATCGCGCTGGGCGGAGGGAAACCGCTGAGCGTGTGGCTCCCTACCGCCATTGTCAGCTACACGATCTGCGGATTGGTTGCCGGATTGGTCAGCGGCGCGGTCTGTTTTCGGTTTCGGCCCAGACCGACCCGCGCGTCCGAACTGGGATAGGGCGAGGGAAGACGAGCGCCCCGCGAAGTTTGCACTCGCAAACGGCACGTTCATGACATCGCATCCCCTTGACGAAAACGTGATCTACGTCGGCATCGACGACACCGACATCGTAGATTCGCCCGGCACGAACCAGATCGCCCGGGCGATCGCCGAGTTCGTCGCTCCCCGATTCGAGTGTCTGCTCATCGTGCGGCACCAGTTGCTGAGCGACCCGCGCGTTCCCTGCACATCGAAGAACGGTTCCGCATCGCTGCACTTTCGCTCGCGCGATGGGGCGCGCGCCGACGAGTTGGCCGACGTATTCCGCGAAGAGTTGGTTCGCAGATCGGCAGTCGGTAGCGACCCGGGCCTGTGCGTTGCCGAGCGCATCGGCGACGAGTTGATCGATTTCGGCCGCCGATGCCAGCAGCAGCTTGTGGCGCAGCGCGAGGCGATCGAGCTGGCGGCCCGCTACGACGTATTGCTCGAAGGGCTGGGCGGAACGCGCGACGGCGTCATCGGCGCGCTGGCGGCGGTGGGCCTTGCCGCGGGAGGCGACGACGGACGTATCGTGCAGCTCGGCGGCTGGGCCGACGACCTTAGCGGCCCGCAACCCGTCGGCGCGATTACCCGACGAGGAATCGCGATTCGCCGGCTGGAGACCGACCGGACGATCGACCATGGCGTAGTCGACGTGGGCAAGAAACTGCGACCGAATCGCCGGGACGGAGGCGCCGTGCTATTTGTTGCGCCCATGGAATCGATGGATACGAATGAGGAGTCGTGTTGGCAGGCCGTGCGCCTTACGTAATTCGGACGCGTGCACGCGAGCGGTGAGGCGGATTGCGCGACGTACAGGGGTTGAAAACCCAAATCCCAAAACCCAAATCACAAACAATCCTCAAAGCACCAAAGACAAAAGTTCCAAACGGCTCGCTCGCCCGTGCGATGGCTAGGGCGAGCTTTCCCGTCGGAGCGGTGTGCGACTCTGGGTTTGGAAGTTTGAGGTTTTGCGTTTGTTATTTGTTTGGGATTTGTGATTTGAGATTTGGAGCTTGTTCTGACGACGGTCGGGAGACCGGCCACAACAAGCCGTCCACGGGAACCGGAGTAAACCATGTCCCATCGCCGCGCCTTCACGCTCGTCGAGATGCTGGTGGTGATCTCGATCATCGGCATGCTCATGGCGCTGTTGCTTCCCGCCGTCATGGCGGCGCGCCACGCGGCATGGCGGGCCGGTTGCCAGAGCAACATGCGACAGATCGGCGTCGCTTTGCAGCATTATCAAGTGCAGCTCGGCAGGTATCCCAGCGGCGTGCTGGGAACAACCGGCAGCACGTCGGCCGCCGAACCGCTCCACACGTGGCTGGCCCTGACTCTCCCCTACGTCGAACAGTCGAATCTGCACGAGGCCTACGATTTCGACGTGCGATTCGACGACCCCAACAATGCCCAGGCCGTCGCGCTCGTTCTGCCGCTCTTTACCTGCCCCGCGGCCGACGACGCTCTCCTCGACGAGCGATACGGCCCGAACAATTACGCGGGCAGCGCCGGCACCGCGCCCGGCGCCGACGACGGCTTTCTCTATCCCTTGTCCGGCGTCCGCGACATCGACATGCGCGACGGCAAGTCCACAACCGTCGCCGTGGGCGAGTTGCAATGGGAAATGGGCGGCTGGGCCCGCGGCGCGATAAATCTGGGATCGGGCGGCGGAAGCGGCTCCGGATCAGGTGGCGGCGGTGCTTCGGGCGGAGGCGGAGGAGCGGGCTCCGGTGGTGGTGGAGGCGGTGGCGGTTCTGGCGGCGGCTCCGGCGGGGGAGGCGGAGGCGGCGGAGGTTCCGGCGGCGGGGGAGGTCAGGGGTTTGCCCGAGGTGTTCTCCGCTGGTGGAGAGCCGCGCCCAACTGCGCTCAAGCGGGCATCAACCCGCGCGAAACCACTTGCTCCAACAGCGCCGAGCGCCGTTTCCAATTCTCCAGCGGACACCCCGGCGGCGCGCACTTTCTCTTCGCCGACGGCCGCGTTCAGTTTGTCAAAGACGAGATCGACGCCGCCGTTTTGCGGTCGATCATCACCCGCTCCGGCGGCGAAATCGTCGCCGATAACACATACTAAGCGCCCTCGTTTAGCCCGGAGCCAACGGCGACGGCGCGAACCCTGCGCAAACCCTGACCTTCTGGCCTTGTTCTTACCCACATTTTTTGGCGCCGGACATCAGTGTTGCGCCGCGCAC
>CAYQAJ010000188.1:0-10059 GCA_964415245.1 uncultured Pirellulaceae bacterium
TCGACTACGGCGCCATGATGGCGGGTTCGTTCATGGGTCCGGCGGGGCCGCCCGAGGTTGGTCCACCGGGAATCGACGAGGGGTTCGGGGGGCTAGGCGCTGCACCGGTTGAAAGACCCGTTGCCCTCGCCGACGATGCCCTCGCACAGGCACAGCCGCCCGATTTCGGTCCGCCTGATGGTCCGCCCGGTTTCGACCCGGCCCAGATGATGATTCAGGCAGTAGTGGCCCAGATCAAACAGGGGCTGGAAGTGGCCAAGTGCTTCCGAGGGGTGTCGAGCGTGTCCTACTTCGAAGACGAAGTGCTGGTCACCCACAGTGAGTGGCACTTCCAGGATTTGCCGGCGGAGGCCGCTCCCGACGATGCGGTGCCGGCGGAGTAGCGCATAGCGGTGGAGTTAGCCGCCACCCCTGTTGTGCCGCGGTCTCCCGACCGCGGCACTCAGCCGACCGCAGGTCTCCCGCCGCCTTGAGAGAGGAGACCTACGCTCGCGACCGTGGCTAGGTCGGGAGACCGGCCACAACATGGCGCTCGGTCAGGAGACCGGCCACAGCATTGCGCTCGGTCGGGAGACCGGCCACAACATTGGCGCGTCAATCTTGCAGCCAGTGGCTCAAGTCGCGTTTGAGAATCCGCGACAGCAGTTCCACGTCGTCGCGAAACGCCTCGATTAGCTCGCTGCGCAGCTCCGGCGCCAGCGGTTTGCGACGCGCGGGTCGACGATTGAGCCAGATGAGCGCCCGCCCGATCCCCAGGCTTTTGACACCCAGCTTTTCCTTGACGGCGGTGATGGGCCGCATGATCGACCGCGGTGTTTGCAGCGTCATCGCTGCCAGCCACCGCGAGCGGTTGACCTTGTTGGCGTTGATGCGCGGGAAATCGGACCGGCCGTCGTCCTGCACTTCGAGAAAGCCGAGCACGTCCTGATAAACCGCGCGGGTATCGGCGACAAAGTCGTCGAACAGAACGAGCTTCACCCGATCGCGCGGAAACAGGGTCAGCACTCTTTCCACGTGCTGCCCCAATAGGAACACCTGCCGATACTGCAACCGCAGGGCGGCGCGGCAGGTGGCGGGCATCGAGCGACCCTCGCGGCGCTCCTCTTGCAGCCGCCAGGCAGTTTCAAAGTTGCGCTGATCTTCATCGAGGTCGTAGCACATTTGTGAATGGAAGGCGACCACGGCCTCGATCGGATTGCGCAGCATTATGAGAATCTTCGCCCGCGGGTTCAGCTCGCGGATGCGCGCGAGCGCCGTCTCCGAGTAGAGATAGCACGTCGACCCTTCTCCCACGATGGCGTGCTGCGGACCGGCCTGGGCGAACAGCTCGTCGTAGTCGCGGCAGGAGCCGAGATAGTGCAGCTTGGGCATGTCGCTGGCCAGGCTGGCCGGTTCCTTGGGCTCCGAGAGAAAAATCTGCGGGTGCGGGCGCAGGTATTCGTACAGGGCGGTGGTGCCGCACTTCGGTGCGCCGACCATAAAGAAGTTCAGGCGGGTCATGGGCTGGTTCGGCCCAGAGAAAAGATCGAAGCGTTGATGCCGAGTCGGCGGCGTGCATAGACCAGCATCGCCACGTTCCACGTCGCCGTCGTGGACGCGGTCGCGATGGCGGCCCCGATCATCCCCAACAGGGGAATGAGCGCCAGATTGAGTAGGAGATTGGCGACCGCCGTCATGGCCATGATGCGCGCCGCCTGGTTTTGGTGACCCGTCATGGTCAGCAAGAATCCTACCGATCCCGACGCCGCGCTGACGAACTGGCCGCCGCACAGCACGACCAGCGGAATGTATCCATCGGCAAACCCCTCGCCGAACAGCGACAGAATCCACGGCCCGGCCAGCACCAGCACACCCACGATCGGCACCGCGATGACAAAGCTCCCCCAAGCCGCCAGACGGACGAAACGCCGCAGCTCGTCGTCGCGCCGGGCGGCATGCAGCGCGGCGATGGTCGGCGCCGCAAACATGTTCACGGCGCTCAGGCCGAGGAACACGCCCTGCGACAACAGCGCCGCCACCGCGTATACGCCCGCTTGCTCGGTCGAGACCATTATACCCAGCATCACCACGTCGCTGCGGGAGAGAATCGGCGAGAGCCCCGAGAGCAGCAGCAACGCCATGCCCACCCGCAGCCACTCGCCCCGTTCGCACTCGGCGGTTGCGCCGCGCGCACCTTGGGGAATCGCGCGGCGCAACAGCGCCTCGGTCAGAATCAGCACGATGACCGTGCTCGAAAAGTTGACGGCGACGGCCTCCGGTGCGAGCGACTTGCCTTCGCCGTAGAAGGCCCAAACGGCCGCCACGCCGACCCCGGTGAGAAGCGGACGCAGCACGTCGAGCGGTCCCCGCGCCGATATCACGCGCTTCAGCCCCTGCACCTGGAACGACTTCAAGTGCGCCAGCGCAAGCACCACCACGATACCTGCGCCGACCAGCAGCGCCATGAACAGATCGGGGCGCAACGCCTGTCGACTCGCCAATGCCACCACCGCCATGCCGACGGCACTTGCGCAAGCGGCCACGAGCACGCAGCCGGTGCTGCTGCGCAAAAATCCGCGTAACAGCGACCACTGAGACTGGGCCGTGTAGCTGGCCACAAACCGCAACGAGGCGGAGTCCTGTCCGATCTGCGAAAGGATCGCCAGCACGGCGACCCAGCTTAGTACGTAGGCGTAATCGCCGAACGCCTCGATACCCAGCAGATTGGCCACCGCCAGTTGCGAACCAAGTACGGCCGCCGCGGATGCCACTCGCACGGACATGGCCGCGGCCGCGTGCTGGGCGAAAGATCGACCGACCGTGTCGCGAGCCGGTCCTCCGCGCAGGGCGGCCATCCAAACGTTGATTCGCTCGCGCAGGGACACGTGGTTTCTCGCTTCCTTGCAAGCTGGCGGCGCACCGGCGATCGCGGCGCTGGGCGGCACATTACCAAAGGCGTCGGGCAGTGTCGAGAAGAACGCGGCACCGCACGCTCACGGCTGACCGTCGGAGAGCCAGTATTGCAGCCCTTCCAGCACGCCCGCCGCGTGCGTCCGCCGGGAGTGAAAGACGCCGTCGCCGCGAAGGGCCTTCAGATCGTCGTGGGCATTGCCTACCACGATGCCGCGATAGCCGCGGCCGAACATCGACAAGTCGTTGCCCGAGTCGCCGCTGACCATCACGCGGCGCGGCTCGACGCCCCACTGACGGATGAGAAACTCAGCGGCCGCTCCTTTGTCGACACCGGGCGGGAGCACGTCCAGGTCGCGGCGCGAGCTATAGACAATTCGTGCTGGACAGCCGGCACGCTGCAGATCGCTTCGCAATTGCGCGAGGAATTCCTCCGTCGCGTCGATCGCGAAATAACTCACCTTGTAGGCCGATTGCAAGTGAACGGGTTGCGGTTCTAGCGCCTCGTAGCGCGATAAGCATGCCCGCACCATCGTGGCACGAAAGTGCGAAAACCGCTCTTGCCATCCCCCCACGGGCTCGCCGGTGGGATGTGCGCGGATTTCCGTACCCACCCCGCCGATGATGGCGTCGGGCGGGGGCAGACCGGTGGTTTGAATCGACTCGACGATCGATTCGTAGAATCGCCCCGAAGCATAGACGAGGCGAATCCGCGCTTGTTGCTCCACGTACCAGCGGCAAAAGCCATCGAGCGCCACGTCGTCGCCCAGCAGCGTGCCGTCGACGTCGCTCACCAACACGAACGGCAACTTCACGGTTCGACTTCCACCAATGGCGACGCGGCAGTGACGGCAGACCGAGCCGATACCGACTCCTCAACGACCGACCTCGCCGGCACCGGCTCCGCCTGTAAAGACTCCTCCGCCTCCGCCTCCAAATCCTCTTCCACCTCCGGCTCCACGGTCGGCGGGAGTTGTTCCAGCTCATCCATCACCGAGAGCAACTGCTGCGCGATGCCGGTCCAGGTGAAGCAGGAGCGGGCCTTTTGCGAACCATGCTCGGCAAGTTGGTGAGCAATGCGCGGGTACTGCAGTATCGTCGCGATGGCGTGCCCGTATGCCCGGTCGTCGAAAGGGTTGGCATACAGCGCTTCGAGGCCCCAGGTGACCTGTTCCCACAAGCCGCCTTCGGTGGTAATCACCGTGGGCGTGCCGCACGCCATGGCCTCGACCGCCGTCATGCCGAACGGCTCGTAGCGGCTGCTGAGCGCGAACACGTCGGCCGCCCGATAATAGTCGGCCAGCAGCTCGTCGGGAATGTAATCGCGGAACATCACCTGCTCGTACACGCCCAGGTCAATGGCCAACTGCCGCAGTTGGTCGACCTGAGTTTGTTCGGCCTCGCTGGGGCTCGTCGAGCCGATGGCCAGAAGCAGCCGCGCCTCCGGCACGCGCTTCACGACCACTTGCATGGCTCGCAACAAGAGATCGTAGCCCTTGTTGCGCGCGACGCGCCCCAAGGCCAGCACGATAGGCCCTTCGGCGTCGAGCTGCTGCTTGATCGCCAGCCGCGAGGCCTCGGAAACGGGAAAGAACCGCGTATCGTCGTAACCGGGGGGAATGACGCGGATGCGGCAATCCGGCACGTCGTACTCTTCCTTGCGCAAAATCTGCCGCTGATGCGGCGTGGTGGCGATGAGCATGCCCGCGCGCCGGTACACGTCGCGTTCCGTGGCGATGCGGTGGCGAAAGTTGTACGTCCGCTCGAGTTGCTCGGAATCGCCGTCCATGTTGTCGCGCTTCCAAACGCCGATCGAGTGCGGCGTGTGCAGGTGGGCCAGGCCGAAACGGTCGGCCAGCATCTGCCCGGCCAATCCGGCATCCCAGTAATGGCTATTGATGAATTCGCAGTCGGAGGCAACGCCTTTGAGAAACGGCGAAGCGTTGTCGACCCACTCGGGTATGTGCTCGTCGAGATGTTCTTTGGGAATGAAATCCGGGCCGCCGCAGGGAAAGCGTCGAATCACGACGCCCGGGCAGTCTTCTTCCGTTTCGGGCTGGTCTTCAAAACGACGCGTCAACACGTCGACCTGGAATCCCATGCGTGCCAGGCACCGGGACAGCTCCAATACGTACACCACCTGACCGCCCGTGTCGGGCTTGCCGAACTCGGGTGTCGCTGCAACGTACCCGTGCGTGGAAATCATCAGGACCCGCCGCGAGGGGGATTGGTCCACAACTGTTCTCCTTTCGTGATAACAAGAGTCCGGCGGCGGAATCATCCGCCGGAAGGCCAAGCAGCCCGATTGCCCGTCCGGGGGTCGGTCGGCCGACCCCGTCACGAAACGTTCCAGCGCTAGGCCGTCCAGGACTCCCTTTCCTGCGAATCCGTTTCTGGTTCCTCCATCATGCTCCCGATCCGCTGGAGCGTTGCCAGGAGGTTGGTTTGCTCCCATTCGGGAAGCCGGGCCAGCTTGCGGCGAAACGGCGTCTGCAAGAGCGGAGGGCTTTCGCCCAGAACACGCCGCCCCGGCTCGGTCAATTCCACGACCACGCTGCGTCGGTCGCTTCCCGGCCGTCCGCGGGTAACTAATCCCCGGCTATGGAGACGCGCCACAACGCCCGTCACCGTGGCATGGCTGAGGTGCAACTGACGCGCCATGGTGCCGACGGTTACCGGGGCCGCACGGTCCACCACCTGTAGCGCAGCAAGCTGGGGGGCCGTAAGGCCAAACTGCTGCCGAAGAAACTGCGAGTGCAGGTCGATGGCGCGGGCAATCCGCCGAAGCGCCGAAATCACGCGGTCTTCGATGCTCAGACCGTTCGGGGGCGGAACCGGAACACGGCTGGTTCCGATAAGGGAGGGATCGGTCATGCCGGAACATTATGCAGACGAAACAATAAATCGCAAGTACACCACCGGAAGCCTACGTTACGCCACGTCGGAAGAGCAGCACCCATCCGAATATAAGTTGTTGACGCACTGCATGTTGTGATGATTTGAAGATTCTGTTAACGCGGCCCATCCGCTAGTCGCAACCGACAATTGGCCGCATAATATACTTTGTGTGCTTCATAAATCACGCTCGTTTCGGCCGGTTGCCTCCCAACATTGCACTTTCCTCTGCTGAACCGACGTCCTTTGCGGTACGCTGAGCTGACCCTTGGCAAAGCGGCCAGCCAGGTCGGCGAACCAGTCGGGGACGTGACAGGGGCAGCCGAAGCCAGCCTGAACTTTAGGCCAGGAATCGACCCAACGACCCTTCAAGACCACGCCGCGGCGATGGTAGCCTATAGGACCCTTGCAGCAGCCTGGCGGACGCTCGACCGACTTGGGCCAACGCCAATCGCCCGGATGCGATGCTCGGCCGATGCCCAAGCAACGGGCGGACATCCGGGGCAACCGGCTGCGCTCCCAAGAGCACTTGGCGCACCCGCGTTGAGTCATGCCGTTTGATGGCAAAGCTGTGCCGTATGTCGCGACGCCAATGTTTGCAGCGCTGGCGGGAAGACCCGCCCGTGATCCTTCCGTCGCTGTTATTGTGCGACTTCGGTAACCTGGAGCGAGAAGTGGCGCTGTTGGAAGAGGCCGGCGTCGGCGGGCTACACCTCGATGTGATGGATGGCCACTTCGTTCCCAACTTCACCTACGGAATGACTATCGTCGAAGCGGTCCGCCGCCTGACCGACCTTCCGCTGGACGTACACTTGATGATCGACAGCCCCCAGCGGTATCTCTCCGCGTTCTGCGACGCCGGGGCAGACGTGCTCACCGTTCACGTGGAAGCGGTCGACGACGCCCAGGCCGCGCTCGAGCAAGTTCGCGAGTTGGGAATGGGGGCAGGACTGGCGGTCAATGCCGACACACCGCTTTCGGCCGTCGAGACCTTCGCCCAGCATTGCGACGTGCTTATGATCATGAGCGTCCCGGCCGGCTATGGCGGACAGTCCTTCCGCACGTCGGCCCTCGACAAGCTGCGGCAGGCTCGCGCTGCCTGGGGCCCAAAGGTATTGCTGGAAGTCGATGGCGGCATCCACCATGAGAACATCCATCTCTGTGCCGAAGCAGGCGCCCAACTGTTCGCAGTCGGCTCCGCTATCTTCGCCGCGGACCAGTACGCGACCGCCGTGCGGGAACTTGCCCAACGGGCAGTCGCGTGAGCATGGCAACATGAATGAAAAAGTGAACGGTCAAGACGCAAAACTGCGCGTCGTGCTGATCCGCCCGGGCGCCACCGAATTCGACGAGCAGGGCCGCATCAAGGGAACGCTCGACATCCCCCTCAGCATCAGCGGGGCGGAACAGGTGACGCGGACCATCGAAGAGCTGGCGAACATCTCGATCGATGCCGTGTACGCCTCGCCCGGCGAGTCGGCGCAGCAGACCGCCGCCGCTTTGGCGGCCAGCCGCGGGCTGAAGGTCGCGAAGCTCGATCAGCTCCGCAATCTCGATCACGGCTTGTGGCAAGGCAAGCTGATCGAGGATGTGAAGCAGCGCCAGCCCAAGGTCTATCGTCAGTGGCAGGACCATCCCGAGACGACCTGCCCCCCGCAGGGGGAATCGCTCGACTCGGCCCGCAAGCGAGTCCGCGCTTCCTTACAGAAGGTGATGAAGAAGCACAAGCAGGGAGTTGTGGCGCTGATCGTGCCCGACCCGCTGGCCAGCATGGTCCGCTGCTTCCTCGACCAGGGCGAACTGGGCGACCTGTGGAAGGCGGAATGCGACTCCTGCCGCTGGGAGCTGATCGACATCGTGCCCGAGCGAGTGGAAACGGAATGACGACGGGGCGTGGCGAATCAAGGCACGCCATCGTTCGCTTGCGGTTTCGCCGCCCACTACCTTCGGTTTCCGCGGAACAAGGAACATCAGATTGACCACGGGCAAGCGCGATCCACACCGCCGCAAGCGCGGCGTACCCGAAGGCCTCTGGATGCGCTGCAAGGGGTGCCAGGCGGCCGTGTTTCGCAAGGACGCGGAGAAGCTGCTCAACGTCTGCCCCGAGTGCGGCTTTCATTTCTACGTCTCGGCCAAGGACCGCATCGCCCAGGTGCTCGACGAGGGAACGTTCGAGGAGTGGGACGCCCACCTCGCCCCCATGGACCCGCTCAACTTCGAGGACAAGAAAAAGTATGCCGATAAGCTTCGCGAGGAACAACAGCGTACCGGCCTATTGGATGCCGCCATCACCGGCACCGGAATGATCCGTGCCCGACGCGTGGCCTTCGGCGTGACCGACTCCGCCTTCATTATGGGGAGCATGGGCTCGGTCGTGGGCGAACGGCTGACGAGGCTCGTCGAGCAGGCGACCGAGCACCGTCTGCCGCTGATTATCATCAGCGGTTCGGGCGGGGGGGCTCGCATGCACGAAGGTATTCTCTCGCTGATGCAAATGGCCAAAGTGTCGGCCGCGCTGGCGCGCTACGACCAGGCGGGTGGACTGTTCATCTCCGTGCTCACCGACCCGACGATGGGGGGCGTGGCGGCCAGCTTTGCCTCGCTGGGCGACGTGGTCTTTGCCGAGCCCAGGGCGCTCATCGGATTCGCCGGTCCGCGGACGATCAAGGCCACCATCAAGATCGAGCTTCCCAAGGGATTCCAAACCAGCGAGTTCCTGCTGGAACACGGCTTCATCGACCGCATCGTGCCGCGATCGAAGCTCAAAACCGAGATCGCCCGCACCATTGACTACTGCGGCAAGTAACGCCACCATGCCGCTGACTGCCGCGCAGCGGTCGTGCAATTCGCCGCGGCCCGCTCGCTCATCGACCGCCGGGAAGCCGCCCGCAAATGGGCCTCATCGACAACCTCAAATCGCTGCTGCACAGTAAGCGCGTCGACATCGACCAACGCTTCGAGCTCATGCGCGAGGCGGTCTCCGGCACCATGTCCGACTTTTACATGGCTCGCGACCGCAAGACCAAACAAATTGTCGGCCTGAAGGTCGGCATCCTGGAAAAGACGACGGCGTTCGAGGCCCGATTCAAGGGGCTCAAAAAACCGAGCGAGGGGGAAATCGCCACTTCGCTCAAGCACCCTCGCATCGTCGAATCGTACGAGTACGGAGTTACCACCGAGGGCCAGCCCTACCTCGTCATGGAGTATCTGCACGGGCCCGGGCTGCACGCACTGTTGTACATTCGCGATCCTGTGCTCGAGGGAAAACGCGCCAAAATCGTCCGCCAGATGGCCGAGGCGGTCGACACCGTGCACAAGGCCGGCTACATCCACCGTGACGTCTGCCCGCGCAACTTTATCTACCTGCCCGAGTCCGAATCGGTGAAGATGATCGACTTCGGCCTGACCGTGCCGGCCACGCCCGAGTTCATGCAGCCGGGCAACCGCACGGGCACGCCGCTGTACATGGCGCCGGAGCTGGTGCGACGCCGCCCAACCGATCAGCGGCTCGACATCTTCGCCTTCGGCGTGACCGCTTACCAGATTTGCACCAACGAGTTCCCCTGGCCGGTTACCGAAACGTCGGGCCTGGCCGCCATGGCCCACGACACGCAGGAGCCGACCGACATTCTCCGCTACCGGCCCACCCTCAACCGCACGCTGGCCGAGGCGATCACGGACTGCATGGCGCCCAAGCCCGACGACCGCACGCAGACGATGGAAGACTTTCTGCGCCAAATCCGCAAAGTCGAAAGCGACGACGAACCACAGTAGCAGGCACGCTCCGCCGTGCCGTCCGACCAGTAGCTGGCACGCTCCGCCGTGCCGTCCGCTGTGTATCTCTGGTCTTGCCATACGTTCACCGGTGCCACGGGCTGTGCCCGTGCTCGTCCGCATTCACCGCCGAAACAACTGACAACTGGCAACAAACAACTGACCTGCTCCAACTGAAAACTGAACACCGAAAACTATCCCCGCCCGTGTCGCTTGTCGCGTGCACTTTGGAAATCGGGGGTTTTAACGGGCGAAAACGGCGCGGATAACGGGCCTTAACGGTGGGGCAACGTCGCTGGCGACATCGCCGCGGCAAAGCTACATGCCCGCGTGTCGTCTCCGCCAAGGTGTGCCAAGCTCCACCAGGGTGTGCCACTGGTTCCGCCGGTGCTGTCTCTCCTGGGCGCCAACAGACAACTGGCCTCCTCCGACTGAACGCGGAAACGTGACTCGTCCGTGGTGCGCGATGGGTCGTGCGCGCACCAGAAACCCGCCCCTGGG
>CAYQAJ010000189.1:0-10027 GCA_964415245.1 uncultured Pirellulaceae bacterium
GAATATAGGCGGCGGCAGCGCGGGCCTCGTCGGCCGACAACGTGCCGGGGTCGTCGTCCGGCATCGTCTCGGCGATCACGTCGGCCAACTGCGCGACCGACTTGTCCCCCACAAGCTGCTTGGGATTCTCCTTGGTCCCCTCCCCTTGCGGACCGTGGCAGCGGACGCACTTGGATTGAAAGACCTGCTCGCCGTCCAACTGGCTTTCGGCTGGCTGCGCATTGGATTGGGCTTGCGGGGCGGTCGATGGATCGCCCTGGGCGTGCAGCGGCCGAAACGAAACAGCGACGGCCAGCAAACACAGCGCGGCAATGCAGCGGCACAACGGTAGCAAAACCAATGGGCGCATCGGATGGCCGAAAGCAATAAGAGAAAACAGGCGGGACGGACGTCACGGCGAGAGCAGCGCCGCATCAGTACCGAGCCCGACGCGGCCGCTGCTTGAACAGTGTATTTTGCCCTGTTTCGGGCCGATTGGCAATGCTCTTTATTGGCCCAGTAGTGGGTTCTGCTTGCCGGGAAGGACCCTCGTCTTGACCGCCCATAGCATTGCCTTCGGGTTCCGTCAGCTTGGTGGGGCCTATCGCGCTTTCCACACGAAGGGGGAGATACGGCAATGCAACCCTGTCGTGCGGATGGGCGACGGTGCGGTTTTTTCCTTGGCCAGCCGCCCATGACCGCCCATGGACAAAGCCCACTGTTTTCCCTGGCCGGAATCGACCAGTCTGATGTACGCCTCGTGGACTAAGGTGGTTGTCTGCAGCGTCTGCCCGGTCTGCTGCTGAGCTAGCCGCCGGATCCACGCCGGGCCGCCGGAGCAACGCATATAAACGGCAATTTCGATTCTCTTTGGACAAGAGACAAAGTCATCGAAGACCGCCCAATTTGCCGATACCATATTCAAGCGCTTGCGCTGAGGACGCCGAAGGTGCGCCATGCGATCCCCCCGAGGTGGAATGGGCAATGCGGGAAATCTGGTTGGCCTTGATTCTGATGACCGCGATTTCCGGGTGCCAGACCGCGCCGCATGTGGTCCATCTCGAGTCGAGACCCGCTGCGCTAGCCATCCATGGGACCGAGCCAGCCGCGCGCACGCCCGAGCTAACCACGCGTGAGTCCGATCCAGCCCCGCTTCGGCTTGAAGATGCGTCGCACGCGGTTTCGCGCAAGCCGAGCGAGTCGTCCGTGATCCAAACGAGCGCGATCGTGCTGGTCGAGCCGGAGGAGCTGTCGAGCCCACCACGTCTTGCGTTGTCGCTGGCCGACGCCATCGAGATGTCGCTGGAGCGCAATCCCGATTTGTTGACGGCGCTCGAAAGCGGGCCCGTCAGCCGCTCGGCGCTCGACGTGGCGAGTCGGTATCCGTACGCTCCGACTGCCCAGGCACAATTGGCCCCCTCGCCGCGCGAGGCGGACGGCACCATCGCCAAGACGTTGGCGCAGGTCGCGCTCACCGAAACGATCGAGTTGGGGGGCCAACGGCAACACCGTCGGCAATCGGGCGTCGCGCAGCTCGATCGCACCGAGTGGCTCATCCAGCAAGCTGCCGTGACCGCCGTCGCCGAGACACAACGGCGGTTCTTCACTGCCCTGTACCAGGCCGACCTGTTCGACGTGCAGCAGTCAACGGCCAAATTGAATGAAGATCTTTCGGGCGTGCTCGTGCGGCGATTCGATGCCGGACAGGCGTCGGCCGCCGACGTGGCGCTGGCCAACATCGAAGCCCGCACCGCGACGCAGCAAGCGGCAGTCGCCAAGACCAAACAAGTGGCCGCGCTCGAAGACTTGCGGGCGCAACTCGGGCTCGACCCCGATCAGCAAATGGAGATACGGCGCGACCCGGATTACCTCCCGTGGCTTCCACCGCAGGTGCGCGCCCTGGTTGCGGAGCCGAGCGATCCTGCCGACGACGATCCCGTAGCAAACGAACACGCGGTCGTCTTTTCGAGAGACCCCGTGCAAGACTCCGCGTTAGACCACAACGGGATTTCCGAGGCGGCCAGCACTCGCCCCGACGTTCTGGCGGCCGAGGCAGATTTGCGCGGCGCCGAAGCGCAGTTCAATCTGGCCCAGGCGAATCTCGTGCCCGACGTGCAGCTTGGACCCTATTACGAGCGGGACGAAGCCGGCACGGAATTCTGGGGTGTGCTCGCACAGGCGCAGATTGGCACGGCGCTTACCAGCAGCGGCAACGTGCTGGTTCGCCAACGAATGGCCGAATTGCAGCAGCGGCGCTCGGCGCTGGAACAGATGACCCGCAAGGCTCGGCTGGAAATCGCCGCGGCCATCCAGCGATATCGGCAGTCCCGCCGAGTCGTCGAGCAATTCGGCGACGACGAAGCCAAGGAATTGTCCCAGCAGGTCGATCGCGTTCGCGACTTGTACGACGGCGGGCAGGTCGATCTGGTGCGTGTATTTGAGGCCCGCAAGGCGTTGTTTCAGTATCGCATCAGCCGGGCCGAAGCGATCAACGAGTTGGGCCAGGCAGCAGCCGATCTGACTTTGGCGACCGGCGCCTTGCCCCAAGCACCCGTGGTAAGCGAGGATAGTAACGGAGGAGAGTAACGAGGCCTCTAGGGATGGCGGCGATGACAAGTACGAGCAACAGCAATGAATCTCCGCCTGAGTATGCCAGCGACGCTTGCGTGCACGGCGCTCGTTTTGTTCTTGCCCATCCTGGGCTGCCGACACGGAGCGGCCGAATCGACCGAAGGCGATAGCGGCCAAGTAGTCGTTCGGGTCGTGGCCGTCGAGCGGCGCGAGATGGCGGAGCACGTCAGCGGCTTGGGGCGCTGCGAGGCGTTGCCCGAGCGGCTCGCCATGCTGACTTCGCTCATCGACGGCCGCGTCGATACGGTTCTGATTGCGCAGGGAGAAACGGTTACGATCGGCCAGGCGATCGTGCAATTGGACACGACGGTCGCACAGGCGGACTTGGCGGAAAAGGAAGCCGCCCGCGACAGCCTCGTGGCGGCACGCAAGCTGCTCGAATCGTTGCCGCGGCCCGAAGAGCAACAAGCCGCCAAGCTGGCCATCGAAGATGCCGGCATCGCCGTTGCACGGGCGCAATCGGTCGTCGACCGGACGCGGCCGCTGCGTGCGCGGAACGACGTGTCCGAGCAGCAAATGTTCGAGACCGAGCAGGCGCTGGCACAGGCGAAGGTGCAGCAGCAGTCGGCCGAGGCGGCGTATCAGGTTCTCATGCTCGGTCCGCGCAGCGAAGCCATCGCCGAAGCACAGGCCAAAATCGACGAGGCACAGACGGCGGTCGCCAGCTCGCAGGCAAAGCTCGACCTGCACACAATTGCCGCGCCGATCGGCGGCGTTCTGGACAGCTTGAACTGCCATCCCGGACAAACGTTGACCGTCGGCATGACGGTCGGCCAGGTCGTCGACTCGCAGCGTGTCTTTGCGACGGCATGGCTGCCCGTTCGCGCGGCCCAGCGGATTCGCCCGGGTCAATCGGCCCAGGTGGAAGCGGACCAGATCGCGACTTCCGCCGACGCCAAAGCTGCCGATAGCGACAAGGCCAACGACGCGGACGAATCCGCGAGCCATCGACTCGCTCTCGAAGGCAGCGTCGTTTTCGTCGGTCGTGTCGTCGATCCGCAAACCGGCAATGTGCCCGTGCGCGTGGCCGTCGACAACACGGATAGCGCTCTGGCCATCGGTCAGATCGTCGACGTCTCCATCGCCGTGACCAAGCCCTCGGATACGCTGGCCGTGCCGCTCGAAGCGGTTCACCACACCGCCGGCGAGGAGCCGCTGATCACCGTCGTTCGCGAGGGAGTCGCGGTCGTGCTGAAGCCGCACTTGGGCACGGTGAGCGACGGCTGGGTTGCGGTTGCGGGAACCGATCTCCAACCAGGCGAGCCCGTGATTGTCGAAGGCGCGTACAACCTGCCGGAGGGAACGGCGGTCACCATCGCGGACAGATCCCCGTAGCGCCACCATTCGGGCAGAAGATCTTTCATGGCAACCGCGGAACACCGCAGATTGAATCTGGTCAAGTGGGCCCGGCCCTACTTCGGCCTGATGGTGGTGTTGGTACTGCTGTTGACCGTCGCCGGCGTGGTGTCGATGTTCCGCATGCCGAGCGGCATCTACCCGGAAGTGGCCTTTCCGCGGATCGTGGTCATCGCCCAGACGCCCGGCCTGGCGGTCAAGGACATCGAAGTCGCGGTCACGCGCCCCATCGAAGAGGGCGTCAGCATTGTGTTGGGGGTAACGCGCGTCCGTTCGAAGACCGTGCGCGGCGCGTCCGAAGTGTCGATCGACTTTGTACCCAACACCAACATGGAGCAGGCGCTCAACGACGTGCGGGCCCGCATGGCCGAAGTCGGCGCACAGCTTCCCCCCGGCACCAGCACCATCACCGAGCGGCAGACTCCGTCGGTGTTTCCGATCATCTCGTTTGTCGTAACCGGCGGACGCGATCCCTCGTCGCTCCGCGACTATGCGTTCTACGATTTGCGTCCCCGCATCGCCCGCATCCCCGACGTGTCGTACGTCACGGTGCAAGGGGGCGATGTGCGGGAGATTCTGATCGAAGTCGAGCCGAACGCGCTGGCCGCCGCGGGTCTTTCCATCGCCGACGTGGCCGATCGCGTGGGCCGCGAACATCAGCTCAAAGCGGTCGGCCGGCTCGACCGCGGCACGCTGCAATACCAGGTGCTGACCAACTCCCTGGCCCAAGAGCCGTTGCAGTTGGACGACCTGGTCATCGCCGACAAGAACGGGCAGCCGATCCGCATCCGCGACGTGGGCCGCGTGGCGATCTGGCACGAGGACCGCACGGTTGCCGTGCGATCGGGCGGCGAAGATGCCGTTGCCCTGACCGTGTTCCGGCGGCTCAACGGCGACGCGCTGTCGGTTTCGCGCGAGCTGGACGACGTGCTGCACGAAGCAGCCGCCAACGCGCCCGATCGTATCGAGATCCACCCCGTGTACGACCAGGCCGATCTGGCGCGCACGTCGATCGCCAACGTTCGCGATTCGATCCTCATCGGCGGGGCGCTCAGCGTCGTCATCTTGCTCATGTTCCTCAAGAGCATTCGCGCGACCATCGTGGCGGCCATCGCCGTGCCGCTGACCGTCGTCATCAGCTTCGCGTTTCTGCATTTGACGGGCGACACGCTCAATCTCATGTCGCTGGGGGGTCTGGCCGTCGCCATTGGATTGATTATCGACGACACCGTCGTGGTGGTGGAAAACATCTCCCGGCATCTGTCGCACGGCGAATCGGGCGACGCGGCCATCGACCGTGCCAGCCGTGAAATCAGCGGCGCGGTCATCGGCTCGACGTTGACCACCATTCTGGTGTTTCTGCCGCTGGCCTTCGTGCGCGGAGTGGTGGGGCAGTTCTTTCAATCGCTCAGCCTGGCACTGGCCATCGCGCTGTTGGTCTCCATGGTCGTCAGTCTGACAATCATCCCCATGCTGGGCGCGCGGTTCCTGAGCGGCCGGGCCATGCCGTCGTCGGGGCCCATCTACAACGTGCTGGCCGGCGGATATGAGGGCCTGTTGAAGATCGGCCTGCGGTTTCCCGTGATCACGCTCGCGATCGCCGTGCTGACGATCGTGCCCGGTTGGCTCCTGTTTCGCAATGTGGAAACCGGCTTTATGCCCGACATGGACGAAGGAGCGTTCGTGCTCGATTACTACATGCCGGTCGGCACTTCGCTGGCCGAAACCGACCGCGTGATGCGCCGCGTGGAAGCCGTGTTGCAGCACACGCCCGACGTGGACGGCTACATCCGGCGGACCGGCGCCGAGCTGGGGTTTTTTGCTACCGAACCGTACACGGGCGACGTTCTCATCAGCCTGAAACCGGCCGGACAGCGAAGATCCATGTCCGAGATCTTCGACGCGCTGCGCGAGCAAATGGCCAGCGAAGTGCCCGAGCTGGAAGTCGAGTTTGTGCCCCTGGTGCAGGATCAGATCAACGATCTGGCCGGAATCGAGCGCCCGATCGAGGTCAAAGTGTTCGGGCCCGACGCGGTGAAGCTGCGCGAGCTGGCCACCGAGGTCGGCCAGATTGTGGAAAACACTCCGGGTGCCATCGACGTGAATTCGCATGTCTATCTGGCCAATCCCGACCTCGTCATCCGTCCCAACAGCGTGCAGATGGCCCGCGTCGGGCTTACCGAATCCGACGTGCAGAACCAACTGAACGCCGCGCTGTACGGCCAGGTGGCCAGCACTCTGCCGGAAGAAGAACGCATGACCACCATCCGCGTGCGCTATCCCGATCGCGTGCGGTACGACCGCCGTCGGCTGGGCCAGTTGCCGATCAGCGTGGCGACCGCCGCTTCGCCGTCGGAAGCGGCCGGAGGGCCGGCTTTCGCGCCCGCCGCGTTACCCAGTTCCGCCGCGCTTCCGGTCGTACCGCTGGAGCAACTGGCTTCGATCGACCTGGTGCAAAGCCCCAACGAGACGTGGCGCGAGAACCAACAACCCGTGATCACGGTGACGGCCGAGCTCGAAGGGCGGGACCTGGGCTCGGTCAATCGCGAGCTGACGAATCGGCTTTCGCAAATAAAATTCCCGCCCGGCTACCGTTGGGAGTTGGCCGGCAGCTACCGCGCCCAACAGGAATCGTTCACCAGTCTGGCGATCGTGCTGGTGGTGTCGGCGGCGCTGGTGTTTTTGCTACTCGGCTTTCAGTTCAAGAGTCTGTCGCTGCCGCTGTTGATCTTTCTGGCACAGCCCCTGTCGCTGACCAGCGCCCTGTTCGCGCTGTGGATCACCGGGACGCCGCTCAACGTGTCATCGTTCATGGGCGCGATTCTGCTCATCGGGCTCGACGTGAAGAACGGCATCATCCTCGTCGAATACATCGACCAGTTGCGCGCCCGCGGCACGCCCTTGAGCCAGGCACTGGTCGAAGCGGGCCGCGCGCGGTTCCGGCCCATTCTCATGACCAGCCTGACCACGATCTTCGCCCTCATGCCGCTGGCCCTCGGCTTCGGCCCGGGCGCCCAAATGCAGCAGCCGCTGGCCATCGCCGTGATCGGCGGCCTGACCGCCAACATGCTGTTTACGCGGCTGCTGATTCCGGTGGGCTATCTGCTGTTGAACCGGTTCAAGCTGGTCGCCGCGTGAGCTGCGGTCGGCACGTCGCCGTAAGCGGGCCTGCCCACGATCGCGACGCCTCTTGCCCAGGGCATGGGCAGTGACCCGTACGATGGGGTTGGCGCCCGCTCACACAACGGCTGCCCCGAACGGGACTTAGAAAAAACTCGCTTCCCCACTGATTCTTGGGTACGCTAGTTGCTTTCGTCGAGGTGTTTCGCGCGATCGACACGACACAGGCGGCGAGATTGTGATGCGCACTAGCAGCACGGACGATCTTGGGAGCATGACTTTGCATTTGCTCGATTCCGCGCAAGGGCATCGCATACAATCCTGGCGGTTCCAGGATCGGTCGCAAGTGACGATCGGACGCGACGACGACAGCGACATCGCCCTGGCCGATACGCAGGTCTCGCGCAAGCACGTCGAGATCGTCTACCGTGAAGGGAAGTGGATGTTGCATTCGCATGGCCGAAACGGCACCTGGATCGGGGGCGCCATGGTGTCCGAAGCAAACTTGACGAGCGGCGCGATCTTTCAACTTGGTTCGGGCGGCCCCTCGTTCCAGTTCGTCACGGTGAATGACTCCCTTACGCCCCTGGCCACAATCGACGCCATCGCTCCCGATGCTCTCGACTTCCTGGCGATCGACGAGGAACGCAAGGCCGAGGAGGTTCGGCAGATCGCCGATGGGGACGCATTCCGAGAATTGCTGGAGCAGGCGCGGCGATTAAAGTCGGGCGACGGCGGCCGCGACGCTGGTTCGTAACCCCCAGTTGAGGACTTGTTGTGCGCGGGTAGTTGTTGTGCGGGGGTAATTGTTGTGCGCGGGTCTCCCGACCCCGCACCGGTTTGATCGGCGTGGCGCGGTCGGGAGACCAGGCCACAACAAGAGGCACGGTCGGGAGACCGTGCCCTAACAAGGTTGTCGGTTCCGGGAGAAACTCGTGGCGAAGATCGTCTCCGTTCACTCCTTTCGCGGCGGAACTGGCAAATCGAACACCACCGCAAATCTGGCCGTGATGATTGCCCGTCGCGGCAACCGCGTCGGCATCGTCGATACCGACATCCAGTCGCCGGGTATTCACGTCCTGTTCCAGTTCGACGTCGAACGGATGAAGTATGCCCTCAACGATTATCTATGGGGCAAGTGCAACATCGAGCAGGCGGCCTACGACCTCACGACGACCAGCATTGGTGCCGCCGACGAAAGCGCCGAACGCCCCCGACTGTTCTTGATCCCCGCCAGCATCCGCACGGGCGAAATTGGCCGGGTGCTCAAGGAGGGATACGACGTCGGCCTGTTGAACGACGGCTTCAAGCGGCTGATCCGCGAGCTGAAACTTGACTACCTGATGATCGACACGCACCCTGGCGTGAACGAGGAAACGCTGCTGTCGATCGTAGTGTCGGATATGCTGCTGTTGGTGCTGCGGCCCGACAGCCAGGATTTCCAGGGTACGTCGGTCACGCTAGAACTGGCACGGCGGCTGGAAGTGAACAACGCCTCGCTGATCGTGAACAAAATCCCGCCCGGCATGGACCGCGCCGCGCTCAAAGAAAAGGTCGAATCGGCCTACGACGCCAAAGTCATCGCCATGCTGCCGCTGAACCACGAGATTGTGCGACTGGCGAGCTCCGGCATTTTTGTCAATCGATTCCCCGAACACCCCTTCACGCGCGAACTGCAGAACGTGGTAGACGCCATCACCGCATAGCGCCGATCCAAAAACCGTCCAGAAAAGGGGACAGGCACATTTTGCTCCGCGGACTGCGCAAAGTGAGCCAGTCCCCGACGGTTTTTGCATCGGCACCTAGCCGGACGCCCCCGACATGTCCGACGACTCGAAGTCTCATCTCGATGCGCTATTGACGCGGATGAAGTCCGCGGCGTCGCCGCTGCGCGACACGCTCCGCGAGTTGCACGCCCAGTACAAGTCGCTCGACGAGGGGATCGTCGCCAGCTACATCCCCGAGCTCGCCAAAGCCGACCCCAACTGGTTCGGCATCTCGATCGTGACGGTCGACGGGCAGTCGTTCGACGTGGGCGACTGCGAGCAGCGGTTCACCATGCAATCGGTCTCCAAGCCCTTCGTGTTCGGCCTGGCCCTCGAAGACCACGGTCGCGAACACGTGCTGTCGAAAATAGGCGTGCAGCCGATCGGCGAGGCGTTCAACTCCATCACGCTCGACCAGGCGTCGAACCGCCCCTTTAATCCCATGATCAATGCCGGGGCAATCGCCGCCGCCGACCTCATCAAGGGCCAGAACTTTCCCGAGCGCGTGGCGCGGATGCTCGACATGTTCCGCCGTTACTGTGGTCGTGAGGTGCACGTCAACAACTCGGTGTTCACGTCCGAGCGGGCGACCGGACATCGCAACCGGGCGATCGGACACTTGATGCTCAATTTCGGCATGGTGGGCGAGAAGCTCGACGAAACGCTCGAACTGTACTTCCAGCAGTGCAGCATCATGGTCACATGCCACGATCTGGCCGTCGTCGGGGCTACGCTGGCCAATGGTGGCGTGAACCCCATGACCGGCGAGCGTGCCCTCGACGCGCAGTATGTCAGAGACCTGCTCAGCGTGATGCACAACTGCGGCATGTACGACTACGCGGGCGAATGGGCCTACCGCGTCGGCATTCCCGCCAAGAGCGGAGTCGGCGGGGGCATCGTTGCCGTCGTGCCCGGCAGCATCGGCATCGGCACGTATTCGCCGCGGTTGGACGCCAAGGGAAACAGCGTCCGCGGCATCAAAGTCTGCCAGGACTTGGCCGACCGTTTCGGCCTGCACATCTTCGACACGGGCAGCAGCCGCGACGAACTCCTGCGGCAGCTCAAACCAGCCCGGCCGCTCTAGTGCCCGTTTCAAAACCGTCTCGGAGAAGGGGACAGGCACATTTTGCTCCGCAGACTGCGCAAAACGAGCCAGTCCCCGACGGTTTTGAAAC
>CAYQAJ010000190.1:0-10012 GCA_964415245.1 uncultured Pirellulaceae bacterium
CCCGCTGATCGCGACTACCATACCCGCTGCCGGACGGCGGCGGCCCCGAACTGCCGCTGCTTCCCCGCTGATCGCGACTACCATACCCGCTGCCGGACGGCGGCGGCCCCGAACTGCCACTGCTGCCAGGTTGCGACGACCCGCCACTGGCACTCGTGCCACCGGAGGGGCCGTACTGCGACGCCCCGCCGCTCGTCGAGCTGCCCGTTGTGGTCGATGTGCCGCTCGCCGTCGACGCCGTCTTGTCGCTGCCACCGCAACCACCAAGGCTCGCAATCAGCCCGCCAACAATCGCTAATGCAAAAGCACGACGCATGGTTGCACCTCATATTCCGCCGAGCGAAGAAGTGTATCTCGTGCGGCTAGAAGGTCGCAGTGCATCACATGCACCGCACGGCCCGCCGCCTTGTGTCCTACTTGCGCCGCGCGACGATGGCGCGGCCCGCCCACGCTCAAACCGAGAAACGGGAACCCCTTATCAGGGCGTCATTATGCCAGAATCCTGACGCTATGTCGAGCGTTCCCGCGGTATTCTCTTTCATGGCCCCATGGACGAACCTGGGGCTTTGCGCACTTTCGTCGTGCGATGGCTCGTAACCGGTTTTACCTAGCCGCCGCGGCTGTCATTGCACCAGAAAAGTAAGGGGAATGGAGTCGATTCACCGCGCACGCCCAAGGGTTGCTCCCGACACGGGAGGTGCTCATAATCGGCTCATGAGGCAGTGGGGCAGGCGGTCGTCCGCGACTGGCGACTGCGTGCAGGGCGGCCCTTTTTCGCCCCTCCGAGTTCGGCCAGGTGACCCTTGATCCGAACGCCAAGCACATAGGACGCTTTTCATGAAGCAGACGTTCCCCTTCTGTTCGCGCCACGCGCAACGCTCGGCATCGGCCTCAATCTTTGGCACGTTGCTGCTGGTCGTCATCTCTTGTGCGCTGGCGGCGGCCCAGCAGCCGATTCCCCAAGGGCAAGACAAGCCGCCCGGCCCCGCTCTCACGCCCCAGCAGGCCATCAAGAAGATGGAGGTGCCCGACGGATTCACCGTCGAGCTGGTGGCCTCGGAGCCGGACATCGTCAACCCCGTGGCCATGACGTTCGATGAGCGGGGCCGCATCTGGATCACCGAAAGCCTCGAATACCCCCGCCGCGACGCGGGACCGGGCAAGGATCGCGTCAAGGTGCTCGAAGACACCGACGGCGACGGCAAGGCCGATCGCTTCACCGTGTTTGCCGAAGGCTTGAACATTCCCTCGGGCATCGCGGTCGGCTACGGCGGCGTGTGGGTGTCGAACTCGCCCGACATCCTGTTCCTGCAGGACACCGACGGCGACGGTAAGGCCGATACGCGCGAGGTCGTGGTGACGGGTTTCGGCCGCGACGACACGCACGAGTTGCCGAACTCGCTCACCTGGGGCCCGGACGGTTATCTCTACGGTCTGAACGGCGTGTTCAATCAGAGCAACGTGAAGCAGAACGGCAAAGAGTTTCGCTTCACGTGCGCCCTGTTCCGGATCAATCCACGAACGCGCGAGTTCGAGCTGTTCGCCGAAGGGACGAGCAACCCGTGGGGAGTCGCCTGGGACCCCGAGGGAAGCGCGTTCGTCAGCGCCTGCGTGATCGACCACTTGTGGCACCTGACCGAGTCGGGCTACTACCTGCGGCAGGGCGGTCCGTACCCGCCGTTCACGTGGAAGATCGATTCCATCGTCGACCATGCTCATCAAAAGGCGGCGTACTGCGGCCTGCACTACTTCGACAGCGACGCTTACCCGGAAAAGTATCGCGACCGACTGTACATGGGCAACATTCACGGCAACTGCGTCAATGTCGATCGGCTCGAGCGCAACGGCTCGACCTACGCCTCCAAGGGAGAGCCCGACTTTTTGACCGCCAACGACGCCTGGTTCATGCCGGTGGTGCAAAAGACCGGCCCCGACGGCTGCCTGTACATTCTGGACTGGTACGATCGGTACCACTGCTACCAGGACGCGAATCGTGACCCGGAGGGAATCGACCGGCTCAAGGGGCGGCTGTATCGCGTGCGGTACCAGGATACGCCGCGAGCCAAACCGTTCGACCTGGCGGCCGAAACTGACGATCAATTGATCGAGCGGCTGCACAGCCCCAACGTCTACTATCGCGATATCGCGCAGCGGCTGCTCTGCGAACGCGACAACGAATCGACGCGCGACAAGCTGGCCAAACTCGTGTTCGACGACTCTGCTCCGCGCAAAGCGCGGATGCACGCCTTGTGGTCGCTCGTCGGCACCGGCCGCTTGGAAGAACCATTCCATCTCGCACTGCTGGAGAACGACGACCCCGGCATCCGCGCGTGGGGCGTGCGGGCGGCCGGCAACTTCGGCAAGGTTTCGCCGGCGATTGTCGAGAAAGTGAAGGCGGCCGCCGGCGACGCTTCGCCCGACGTGCAGCTTCAGGTGGCCATCGCAGCGCGGAAAATCGAGGGGGTCGACGCGATTCCGCTGCTGGTCGACGTGCTGACAAAGTGCGGCGACGATGCGTTGATCCCGCACATTGTATGGCAGAATCTGCACCCGCTGTTGGAGGACCACAGCGAGCAGTTTCTGGCGCTCGCCAAAAACTACGACCTGAAGGAAACGCCCAACCTGGCCAATATCATGCCCCGCGTTCTCGATCGCATCGTAGCCGGGAAGAAAGACTGATCCGTTCGGCCTTTAACGGTTCACGGCCCGCCGTACTCCATGTAGAAGCGATTCTGAAACAGCTCGTCGGGGTCGTACTGCCGCTTCAGATCGAAGAACCGCCGCGCCTCGGGGTACGCCCGGTCGAACTGCTCTCGCGTGGCGTGCAATCGGTACGGCAAGTAATAGCTGCCGCCCAGGTCGAGTGCGGCGTCGATCAATTCGCGGGTCATAGCTTTCATTCGCACGTCGGCGTCGGGCGTGCGCGACTGCATGAACAGCAGCACCAGCGCCAACACGTCAGTCCGGGCGTAGCGCAGTACCGTATCGGGGTCGGCGTTCACCATCCGCACGGTCACGTTGAGCAAATTTCCCTCGTGCCGCGGAATGATCGAGCGCATTTGCTTCAAGAAAGCCTCGAATTGCTCGGGCGGCAAAAAGTACTCGTGCAGGATGTCGGTCGTTTCTGCGCTGCGATTCTGAAACACCTCGGCGCTTTCGTTGAGCAGTTGGTTGCGCGAAAAGTAGGGGCCGCTCAGGTACGCCTGCAAATTCTTTTCCGCGTCCCAGCGAAGCGCCTTGCCGTAATCGTCCTCGGCTGAACCGCGAAACACCGTCCGTTTGACGCTCGACAGCGCCGGCGCCGACAGCGGCGGAATCGACCCGTCGGGCGCGGGGTCGCGATAGAGCACGTTCAGGATTCCCTCGGCCAGAAAATTGTCGGGCACCACGCACAGCCGGCCGTACGCCAGACCCACGTTTTTGCGGTCGACTACCTTTTCCTCAAATCGCGCTACGAATTTGCCGGGGGACAGCACCTCCTGTTCGAGCCGGTACCGCTCGTTGGGCACGACGCGCAAATCCACGTCCAGAATTACGCCGAACAATCCGTACCCCCCGAGCACCAGCGAGAACAATTCGGCGTTCTCGTCGCGGCTGGCGCGTTGAATCGTTCCGTCGGCCGTCATGATCCGCAGTGATTCGACCGTCGACGCAATGGGCGGCCGATTCGGCTGCCAGCCGTGGCAGTTCACGCTGATCGATCCGCCGACCGAAAAGTCGTTGTTCGACTGCATGATCGCCACCGACATCCCTCGCTCGTCGAGGTACTCGATTACCTGCGACCAACGGGCCCCGCTCTGCACGTGCAGGATGCGCTGGTCCCGGTCGAGCTGCATGTCGCACCAGGGGAGCATGTTGATCCTGATCCCCTCGGGATAGATCGTTTGCCCCCCCATGCTGTGCCGGGCGCCGGAAATCGACACGCGCAGATTCTCGCGTCGGGCCCGATCGAGCAATTCGGCCAGCTCGCGCTCGGCCCGATCTCGGTCGGTGGGCATGTCCCACACTTCGGCCACGTGCGTGGGATTGAGCCGGCTGGCATCATCGACGTAGCCCGCGGGAAGCTCCCCGACCGAGTCGACGTCGCGCCACGCGGTGCGAATCAAACGCCACGCCGGCCACGCAATCGGCAACAGCACCAGCAGCACGACGGCTGCCGCGATCCACGGCCACTTCCGCCGACGTCGCGGTTTCTCGGTCTTCATGGCCAGGGAACCCAAGAGATCACTCGCAGCCGGCCGCTACGCGGGGTCGCGATCAATACGTCGAAGCGGCGCCGTCGTGCGACGCGCTGAACTTGCTGAGAGTCTGGTGTAAACTGAGACCATGCCACGATCAAGTGCAGTAAGCCAGAGAGGGCATTCATGCAGAGTCACCCTTCGCTCATTACGCTCGCCAGACATTGGCGGACGACGACGGTACTTGTCTGTCTGACGGCGCTCTTGCTGTTGGCGCTGTGCGTTGGTCTCGCCGATGCCCAGGCAGCCGATCCTGCACCCGAAGAGGGCCCGCCGCAAACGGCCAAGGTCGACGTCGAACCCATCGTTTCGCTATTTGAGTTGGTCCTTCAGTCCGACGCCAAAACTGCCCGCCGGTGCCTGACCATCCTCACCGAGAAGGTGCAGACCCGCGAGCTGACGCAGGCACAGCTCGATGCGCTGCGCCCGCGGCTGGAGCCCGCCTTGCGCGACATCTTGTCCCGGGGCAACGACCATCCCTTGTACCTGGAAGCGGCGCTCTTGTCGGCAAGCTGGAAGGATCCCGCTGGCTTGGCCGCCGCCCGCGAAGTGTTCGCCTCGTCCAGCCAACAGCAACAGCGCCGCCTGCAAGCGCTTAACGCGCTCATCGCGGCGGGCGACGATTCGGTGGCGCAAACGATCGGAGGCGTGCTGGCGGATGCGAAGTCGAACCCGGCCGACTTTCGCGGCGCGGCCCTGTCGGCGCTCGGTCGACTCGACAACCCCGCCGTCGCCGAAGTGGTACTCGGCATCTACGGCGACCTGGAAGAGGCGATGCGACCCCGGGCCATCGAGCTGTTGACGCAGCGAAGCGGCTGGAGCCGCGCGCTATTGAACGCAATTGGCGAGGGAAAGGTGCCCGCCTCGGCGCTCAACAAGAACCAGGTGGCGCGACTCCTGGCCAGCACGGACAGCGACCTCGTCGAGCTGGTCACCGCCCGTTGGGGAACGCTGCGCACCGAGCGCAACCCCGAGCGCGAGCAAATGATCGCCTCGATGCGTCGCCTCGTACGCGAGGGAACCGGCGACCCGCATCGCGGCAAGGTGGCGTTTCACAAAGTGTGCGGCCAATGCCACAAAATCTACGGCGAGGGGCAGGAAGTAGGTCCCGATATCACGTCGAATGGCCGCGCCTCGCTCGATCAGCTCCTCTCGAACGTGTTTGACCCCAACCTGGTGATCGGCGCCGCGTATCAGAGTTACACGCTGGTCACCGCCGACGGCCGCGTACTCAACGGCCTCTTGGTTGAGGACAGCCCGCAGCGGGTCGTCCTCAAAATGCAGGGGGGCAAGGTCGAAACGATTGCCCGCGACGACGTCGACCTTCTTCGCGCCAGCCCCCTTTCGCTCATGCCCGAGGACGTGGAGAAACAGCTCACCGAAACCGAGCTGGCCGATCTGTTGGCATTCTTGGTGCTCGATCGCTTGCCCGACGATCCGTCGGCGCGGCTGTTGCCGGGCACGCGCCAGGTCCAGCCGCGGCAAAGCGAGAACCCCGACGAATTCGGCGACATCGTAGGTTGGGTGGCGCCGGGGTTTTCTATCTCCGCGTCGGGCGAAGGGGGCGTGGCGCTCTTGGCCCAACACATGGGCCGCCCCGAAGTGGTCCGCACGCACCCCATCAGCCGCGAAGCGCCGTGCGTGCTGACTCGCTCCGTCGAAGTCCCGGCCGAGGGCAGCACTTACCTGCTTTTGGAAGTCGCGCACCACGAGCAAGGCGACTGGCGGCTGATCGTGCGAGCCGACGGCGAGTCGCTATACTCCGGCATGATCAGCAAAGAGACGACCGTCGACGGCTGGGCCAAGGTGCGCATCGACCTGACTCCGCTCGCCGGCAAAACCGTGAAGCTGGAACTCTTGAACCAGGCCAACGATTGGTTCTACGAGTTCGGCTACTGGGGCCGCGTCGAAATGGTGTCGGAGTAGGGCCGAGGCGCAGATCTCATGTGGCCAATGTTCAGCGTATGCCGAAGGCATACCACAACAGAGCCCAGGGTCGCGATGCGCACCCTGGGCATCCGGCGCCGCGTCGAGGTAGTGTCGGAGTAGGACGTGGCGCATATCAAAAACGACGGACCCTCCTCGTATGCCAACGGCATACCACAACAGAGCCCAGGGTCGCGCAGCGCACCCTGGGTAACGGGATCATTCCATAACCCAAGCAAACCCCGTAGGGGTCTTACAACGTACGTGGGTCGTCGCGGAGCGCAACGCCGAACGGCTCGTCGGGCGCGGGCTCGTCGCGGCGCTCGCCGCCGTTCGACTCGGACCAGTCGATTCCCTGGCCTTCGCTTTCATCGGGCGGCAGGGGAATCGCCTTCGTCTCACGCGAATCCACGGCGCCGTGTACGTCGCCGATCCACTCGATGTTCTCGTCGGGCACGGCGCTGAAATCGATGGCCGTCGAGCGTCGCGGTGCTTCGTCTGGCCCGACGTACCGCCCGCTCCACCGCGCCCACATCGAAGGCCGACCGCCGTAGTACGGGTCGCGGCCCTGCCAGTCGTCTTTCCAACGAAACAGCGATACGATCTCGATGCACGCGATCAGAACGACGCAGAACAGGCCGATCACCGCCAGTCCGAGGCAGGCCTGCAGCACGGTCGCGCCGGCCGCCTTCAGCACGCCGAACAGCACACACGCGCCTGCCGTGACCAGCATCAGCGATCGCAGGCCGAACTGCGCGCCGCGCGGAGCCGTGTGGCCGTTATCGCCGGAGGCAAACGTCAGCTTTTCTTTTTCGGTCTGCATAACAGGCGAATCGCCCGCGTCACGGAACCGTCGGAATTTCTCTTTGCGGACTCCGTTTGCACCTCACCAATTATTCCAGATTGCCGGCGTCGATTCGAGAGGCGCCGGCACGTTTGTCAATGTCGATCGGCTGGTTGCCGCGGGAAATCGAGCTGCCGTCGTCATCGTCGACTACGTTCCCGTCGCCTCGCCCCGCTTCCGCACGGCGGCGCATCCCTTCCAGCACGTGGCCGTGCAGCGTGTGGATCACCGTGTACTCCATCGGCCGCCAAAGCCATCGCGGGCTTAGCTTGCGCTGGTAGTGCGTGGTGAGCACGACGCGGGAGCGGCCATCGTCAAGCGGCTCGATTTCGATCGTGCCGCTCTTAAGCGCCACGTCGCGCTCGAAGTGCAGGTGTTGCTCGACTACGTCGAAGGCCAGCAGCTTTCCCGGTTCCACGCGGGTGATGCGCTTGGCGAGATGGCCCCGGTCGTACCGGCAGTAGACCACTTCGCCCACGCGGCGCTTGTCCCCCTCGCTCGAAAGGGGCTTGGGCAGCGCCAGATACAACAACCACGGCGGGTCGTGCTCGACTTCTTCGTAGAACATCACCGCGTCCCAGGCTTGCTCGGGCGTAGCCTGCATTACCAGCTCGGTGCGTACGTCGGCCGATTCCCTAGTAAGCGGCAGTGCCGTTTCGAGGCCCTGGGCCAGGTACGGAAAGGCCAGAATGATGACCAGGGGAAAGAACGATCGCTGGTCCCACCGCGTTCCCGTCAGCACCGCGCGCAGACCGATTCCCAGAATGATGCCGACAAACGTGGGGGCCAGAAACACGATCGCCAGCGTACAGCCGCAGAAGATGCCGGCAGCGTGCATTGCCATCAGCAGGCCGGCCACGCAACTGATCGCCACGATGGCCAGCGTGATCGCCAGCCACACCTCGACGCGCGTGCCGTATCCCAAGACCGCTCCGAAGCTGATCGGCACGGCAAAGAACAGGGCGAGTCCCAACTCGCCCGTCTGTAAACAAAGGGCGTAGCTGAGCACTCCGCTGATTACCGCCAGCGCGAAGCCGGGGAACCAGTACTTCCACCCCACGCGCGTGCGCCGCGTTCGATAGGTGCGCGGGTCCTGGGGATCGCACGCAAATCGGCAGCGAGGACAAAAGATGGGACCTTCGTCGTACCAAGGCAGGGGCTCCTGGCACCGCAGGCAATACCGCTCTGGCGCGTACAGCGGCTCAGCGGGAAGCGGCGAGCCCGATGGCGGGCTCGGCGTCGCGGCGGCGTCGCGCTGCGGCGAGTCGTCGCGGTTCTGCGATTCTTCGGATCCGCTCAAGGTCGGTAGCCTCGTTGGTGCTCCCGTCGCGTCGTCACGGCGCCGAACTCCTTCTGCCGTAGCAATGGGTCGAATGGAAAACCCCGCCCGAGAGGTTTGCCAGTTTCACGCCGCCAGCCCTTTGCACAACAGCCGGGCGTGTTCGCGGCACACCCATCGTATCCACAATCGGCCCACCCAGACAGGAATCCACTGCGAAGTCCACTTGCCGCACACGCGTACGGTCAGCCGGCTCCGGGCGAGGCTATCGCCGCACGTGCGACGATCGTTTCGCTTGAATTCGCGGTGCTCCTCATCGAGCGGATCGACTTGAACATAGAATACGTGCGGAAACCCGCGCTGGCGCCCTCGCGCCGATAGATCGCTAAATTCGTATCCGCGCCCCTCGCTCCAGCGGACAATCCGCCCGAACCGCATGAAGCGCAAACCCGCCGCATTGTGGGCCAGCGCCAGTTCCACCCCGGCAGCCGGAGCTTGCCCACCCAGCGAAACGAATTCATGAAACGGGTCGATGGTCAGGAAGTGCGTGAGGTCGGCGACCCTTCGCCACAAGAAATCGGCTCGCTGCTGCAAATTGAGTTCGATGCGAATGTCGATCGAGCGGCCGCGGTGCGACACGCAATTCACGCGGCATGCCGGAAGCGCGGATTCGCGCGATACCGCCGGGTCATAGAGCCGCCGCGCGTGCTCGGCACTGCACGCTCCCAGAGTAAGCAGTGATGCGACTTGCAGCGCCCATGCAAACGGTGCCAACCCCGTTCCGCCTACCGCCGACGCGACCCACGCCCCAAACGCCGCCGTCAGACCTGCCGCAACGAGCCACGGCACGCACCACAAACTACGGGCCAGTAGTTGCCCGGCGCCAGGCGCAACCAGCGACAGCCACCACGCGGTCCACTTTTCGCCGTCACGCCTGGTACTGCGCCGCGGCACGTCGCGATCGCGGGCTCGGAGTGCAATCGTTGAAGATGAGGTCATGATACAATTCGTGCGAAAAGGGTCCTCCGTCATAGTCTTCAACCGCGAAATCGGGCGTCGCGCAACAGCGGTTCTGGCATTCCTCCGCGACTGGTTGTTCCCCGGCGCACGCCACAGCTAAGATAACCGCTTCGCATGTCGGGCTGCTACGGCCAATCACCGCGCGCGAGCCGACCATTTGAATCGCGCCAATCGACATGCAACGAGAACCCGCAACATGATTACACACTCGGTTCCTCGGCCCGCCACGCCGCGCAAAGTCGGCAAGAAAGACGTGCTGCTGGTGGCCAATGGCGACTTGCGCCTTTCGGCCAATCAAAAGTGCTGGCCGGCACAGCAGGAGTTGGAACAAGCCCTTACCCGCGCCGTCGAGAGCCACGGCTATCGTGTCGTGCGGGCTCATTCGTACAAGCCCGACGAGGGGCACGGATTCATCGCGTCGCAGCGCGAAGGGATGCAGGTCTTCGCGGGCGTCGACCCCATGGCGCGGCTCATCGTGGCCGAGGCCGTGTGGCAGTACTCGCACCACATGCTGCACGGGCTGATCTCGCATTGGGGGCCGATTCTGACCGTGGCCAACTGGTCGGGCACGTGGCCGGGACTGGTGGGTCTGTTGAACCTCAACGGATCGCTCACCAAGGCGAACGTGCGGTACTCGTCGCTGTGGGGCGAAGATTTTTCGGCGCGCGACTTTTCGACGAAGCTCGCGCGAAGGCTGCGAACAGG
>CAYQAJ010000191.1:0-10011 GCA_964415245.1 uncultured Pirellulaceae bacterium
CGGTCCAGGCGGTGCACGATGCCGCTTCGCTCGGCGCCGCCGACGGTGCTGAGCTCGTGGAAGTGGTGCCGCAGCGCCGACACGAGCGTGCCGGCGGCGTGGCCGCGCGCCGGGTGGACGACCATGCCGGCCGGCTTGTCAATCGCGGCTAGCTGTTCGTCTTCGTAAAGCACGTCGAGCGGGATCGGCTCGCCGGGCGAATCGTCCGGCGTGCGTGCGGGCGGCGTGAAGCGAACCGACTGACCCGGGCGAAGCCGCAGCGACGGCTTGGCCACCGTGCCGTCGACCGTGGCGGCACCCTGATCGATCGCGCGGCGAAGCTGCGTGCGGCTCAGTTCGGTCAGTCGATGGGCCAGAAAGGCGTCGAGCCGTTCTCCGCCGGCGCTCTCGTCGACGACGAGTTCGAGCGGTTGCGAGGCTTCTTCGCGCAAGGACATGGATCGCCCTATCACGGCCGCGAGCGGAGCGAGGTGTGATTTGTGAGAGGCGTACGCCCAAGGTTCAACTTATCGGTGTACTGACCGATTTGCAAGCTTCTTGAAGAGCTAGGCGTCGCCTTGCTATCGTCGCAACCTCATGTACCCGGCGAAGATGAGATACGCAATGATCACTAACCCAATCAATATAAACCAAGACAAGAATCTCACGTCTACTTGTTGCGACTCTGTCAGGAGTGCTTCACCGACGTCGGTAATGACACCGAATGCTACAAAAATTGCACAACCAAGGTTTGCGTAGCCAAGTTTTCGCTCGATTGAATGATTCCTTCGATAGTAGGCAACCAATTCGCTGAGGGTGTACACGACCAGCGGAGGTAGTCCGACCACAGCACCGATGAATGCGAATGGTGACCCCGGTTTAGCTATTGCGAAAATGCAGGCGAACAACAAGACCGCAGCCACGGAGAAATTCACCAAAAAGAGGGCGAACCTGAGCAAATTGAATTCGCGTGTTTTAGCCAAGTCGCCTGAGGCCGCTGGCGATTCGTATGGGTTTTCCACTGCGAGTTAGCCAAAAGAATGCAGAAGCAAGTCGCTTAGCGGCAGAACAAAGATTACTCTTCATCAGCACCATCCGGCGCCGGCTGCTGTTTCGCGGGTGCCGCGTTGTCGCTCGACTCGGCGCTTTCCGGTGACGGCGCGGTCTCGGGCGGTGTGTCACTCATGGGAGACGACTCAGAGTCAGCCGGCGCGACGCTATCGGGCTTCGCTTGCGTATCGGTCGGCGAGGCGCCTTCGGGGGAAGGCGAAGGAGCGGCATCGTCTGTCTTCGGGAAGAGATCGATTGAGGGGCCGCCTTCGGCTGGGGGCGTCTCAGCCGGGCTGCTCCCGGCCGAGCTGCCGTCGGCCGGCAGTGGGCCGGCGTCGTACCGTCCGGTGTCGTCGGTTCCCAAACCGAATCCGGAGGAAAGCGGTAAATCGGATTGCCCCGCTGAACCCTCACGCGAGCCGCTTTCGAGCGGACTTGGATCGAATAACGGGCGCTGACCCGGCACGCCGGGACCTTGAGGCGCAGAAGGGGTCCGCGGCTCGGCGCTGGCGAACCACTCATAGAACTCACGGGCCTCGGGTTTCTCCAATGCCGCCAGATGTTGTTTCGCAAGGGGCTGGAAAACGCCCTGCACGTTTTCGTACTCTTCCTTGGCCTTGTCGAGGCGCCCCTCCATCTCGAACGCCCTCGCCAGACAATACGACGCCCGCGAGCGAATCTCGGGGTTTTGCGAGTTGGTTTGTAACATGCGGCACGTGCTGCGGATTTGATCGAGCAGTCCATTAGCGTGGGCGCGATCGATGAACATCTGGTTGGAAACGTCCAGCAGCATGGCGTCGGCCAGCGTGAGGTTGGCCCACTGTTCGACGGGCGTATTGCCGTACTGCTCGGCGACCTCGCGCAGCTTATCGTAGTTTGGGCCGGCGGCGACTGCCTCGTAATAGGCAGTCCATGCTTTGCTTTCGGAACGATACGATTGTTGGAACGTCCACCAGGCGCCCATCGCCACCACCAGGACAACGATGGTGACCGTTAGAATGACATTGGTATAAGGTTTGATGCGGTCAATCCACCTGGCCAACCTGGCGGCCAGCACGTTCGTTTCCAGTTCGTGACGACGCTGGGTCTTCATCGACGAAAACTCGATAGAGGAAAGGAATGGCGAACGGGGAAACAGGAACAAGAGGCAGAGAAAACCGCAACACCCCGTGCGGTCGGGGCAATTAGCGCGACCGTTGATTCGTCCGGTGGCACAAGCCGCAGGCGGCGCTTGTATATCGCAGAACGCCGGCGGAGCACCGTGGAGTATAGGACGCCGGGACGAAGAGCGTCAAGGCCGCCGATTTCAGCTCTGACGATCGGGAACGCGGTCCGGAGAAGAGTATGTGTTACGAGTTTTGTTCCGTTGCAGAGCAGATTGTGTGCACAAATGGACCGGCGGCGACCTTGCCCCCTTGAAAGCGAGGCCGCCGCCAGTCACCCTGATCACCACGGAAGACCAACCGCAGGACGCACCCCGCACCGATCACCGTGAACGACCATCAACTCAATCCGGCCCAGCGGGAGGCGGTCGACACGCTGTCCGGCCCGCTGCTGGTGCTGGCCGGTGCAGGCACGGGCAAGACGCGGGTGGTGACGTATCGCGTTGCGCGATTGATCAAACACCGCGTGGCGACCGATCGCATCCTGGCGGTCACCTTCACCAACCGGGCCGCCAAGGAGATGCAAAGCCGCATCTTGGCGCTGTTAGGCGGCGGTCGTCGTCGAGCGCGGCCCCATATATCGACGTTTCATTCGCTCTGCGTGCGGATACTGCGGCGTCAGATCGCCGCACTGGGCTATCCGACCAACTTCGCGATCATGGATCGATCCGATCAAGAGGCCGTCGCCCGCGACGCGCTCCGGGAGGTACGAGCGCCTGAGGCGTCGCTGCGTCCGTCCGACTTGATCCGCGAGATCGGCCGGTGGAAGACGGCCGGTCTGCGACCCCGCCAGGCGGAGATGGCGGCCGATAGTGATCTTCAGCATCTGGCGGCCGTTGCTTACCGGCGCTATCAACAGCAAGTCAAAACGCGCGGAGCGGTCGACTTCGACGATCTGCTGCTGTTGACCGAGGAGGTGTTCGAAAAGTATCCGGCCGTGCGTCGCGCCGAGGCCGAACGCTTCGATCACGTGCTGGTGGACGAGTATCAGGACACCAACGGCAGCCAGTATCGAATTATCAAGAGCCTGGCGGCAGGACATCGCAATCTGTGCGTGGTTGGCGACGACGATCAGTCGATCTACGCCTGGCGGGGCGCCGAAGTGGCGCACATTCTGCGATTCCAGCAGGACTGGCCGGACGCCAAGGTCGTGCGGTTGGAAGAGAACTATCGGTCGACGTCGGCGATCCTGGACCACGCGAATCAACTTATTGTCTTCAACAAGCAGCGACACGCCAAAGTGCTGCGATCGTCGCGAAACGGCGGCGAACCGCCCCGCATTTTGCAATTCAATGACGAGGCGGCCGAGGCCGAAGGCGTCGTGGCCGATCTGCGCACGCGGTTGACCGTCCGGGGAAGTGAGCCGCGCGATTTCGCGATTCTCTTTCGCACGAACGAACAGCCCCGCGCCTTCGAAACGGAGCTGCGCAAAGCGAAACTCCCCTATGTGTTGATCGGCGGCATGTCGTTTTACGATCGACGGGAGATTCGCGACGTGCTGGCCTATCTCAAAATCGTCGCTAATCAGCGGGACGACGCGGCGCTGCGACGGATCATCAACACGCCGCCGCGTGGCATCGGACCGGCCGTTGTGAAGCGATTGGTTGGTGAGGCTGTGAGCCGGGGCATGCCGCTGTGGGACGTGCTGAAAACGGCGAACGGTCGGACCGACGTCAGCCAGGCCGCTCGCTCAGGCATCGGGCGGTTTTGTGAAACCGTGACTCGATTTCACAAGCGGATTGGCCGCGTGGAACTAGGCCAGTTCGTCAGGGAATTGATTGAGGAGGTCGGCTATCTGCAGGCGCTCGATTCTCTCTATCCCGATCCGACCGAACGGGCGGCGCGTCGGGCCTCGCTGGAAGAGATCGTCAACGCGGCGGCCAACTACGACAAGGGCTCGAAGCGTCAGCCTCTGGTTGGTTTCCTCGATGAGGCCGCCCTGGGGGATCGCGATGACTCGACCGAGAAGGACGCACAACTGGCGCGTAACGCGATCGCGCTGATGACGATGCACAGCGCCAAGGGGCTGGAATTTTCCCAAGTGTACCTTGTGGGCATGGAGGAGGGGATTCTGCCGCATCACCGCAGCGTGGCCGACGACGGATCGGCCGTCGACGAAGAGCGGCGGCTCTGTTACGTCGGCGTCACGCGGGCGATGGATCGGTTGACGCTGTCGCTGTCGCTCACGCGGAAGAAATGGGGCAAGGTGCACCCGAGCCAGCCGAGCCGCTTTCTCTACGAGATGACCGGCCAGGCCGAGCGATTCGAAGCGCGCAAGCATCGCTCCAGCACTGCAAAGCCGAAGGGCCAGGCCAGTGGGCGAAAACGATCGTCCAGCGTGCGGCGTGCTAGCAGACCGCGCCGCTAAACGGTTCCTGGAACCTTTTTTGGGCGGCGCCGCACAATCGCGGTGGTGTCGTTGCGGTACTCTCGCTACTCTACCGCCCCACGGTCCTGGGTTGCGAGCAAGGAGACCCCGATGTCCCCGTCACCGCTGCGGTTTATTCATGCCGGCGACTTCCACCTGGAGCAGTCTGCCCACGGTTTGGCCGAGGTCCCGGCGCATCTTCGCGAGGCGCTGCTGGAATGTCCTTACCGGGCGGCCGCCCGCGTGTTCGACGCGGCGCTGGCCGAGGACGTCGACCTGGTGGTGCTGACGGGCAACGTGGTGGATGTGCGGACGGCCGGACCGCGGGCCATCGTCTTCTTGCACGAGCAGTTCAAGCGATTGGCCCAGCGGGAGATCGACGTCTATTGGGCAACCGACGGCGTGGATTTGCAGCACGACGTGCGTGCGGTGAACGAGTGGCCGGCCAACGTGCATTTCTTTCCCTCCGCGTCGAGCGGGCATTTCCTGCACACGCGTGGCGGAAGGTCGATCGCCCGCCTTGTGGGACAGAGCGCGGGGGACGGCGGAGATTCGCACGACGCACAACGATTCGATGAACGGGAACGGCACGGCGTCGACAAGGAACTGTTCACCATCGGCGTGTCGCCCGGGCACACCATGTCCAGCGAGGTCGAGCAACAAGTTGTCGATTATCTCGCGAGAGGCGGCTGTCACGCGCATGAGATTGTCGCGACCGGCAAGCCGCTGGCTGCCGTGTCAGGCAGTCCCCAGGGACGATGTCCCGACGAAGAAGGACCGCACGGCTGTCTCTTGGTCGAAGTCGACACGACCGGTGCACCGCGTCCGAGGCTTTTGGCCACGGACGTACTTCGCTGGCAGACGGCCGAGATCGCGATCAACGAGGCGACGCGGCCGGACGATTTGGAAAGCGCGATCGCGGAGTGCCTGCGAGACTTTCAAGACGAGGCGGAGGAACGCATCCTGTTGATCTCCTGCCAGATTGTCGGCGGAGTGTCCGTCGCGCAATGGATATCCACCACCAGCCTGACCGCCCAACTGCTTGCTAGTGTGCAACAACGGGTAGTAGAGAGCGAGCCGGCGGTGTGGCCCGTTGCGATTTCCGCACGGCAGACGGATCCAATATCCCAGGCGTACTATGAGCAGGATACGATTCTCGGCGAGTTTCTCCGGCTGAATCAACGTTACCAGGACGACGGCGAGTTGCCGTTGGACGTCGGAGTGTTGGACTGCGAAATGGATCAACAGCAAGCGTCCAAGCTGAGAGAACTGTTGAAATTCACGGGCAAGCAACGTCGGCAACAAGCGCTGCAGAAAGCGGCTCTGTTGGGCGCCAGCCTGTTGGGTGCCGACGACCAGCAGCACGCCGAGGCGACAAGTATAGCTCGTCCTCAAGATCAGGAGGCGGCCTAGTGCGAGCCGCACGGACGTATCGTCGACGTTTGAACGGTTTCTCTATCCAAACGTCATGTACGTGTACACGGCATTTATTGAATCTTGACTGGAAAACCAATAGGTCGCGCTTCAAGTTAGTCCGCCAAGACCGGACTCCCGATGGTCGGCCGGCATCGTTTTCCAATCAAGGGTAAATGAGGAACTATTCTAGTGAAGATCACCCGAGTGGAGATCGACGGCTTTGGGGTGTGGCGCGGACTGGCGCTGGGCGATCTGTCCGAGCGGATCACCGTGTTTTACGGAGCGAACGAAGCGGGCAAGACGACGCTGATGCAATTCATCAGGTCGGTGCTCTACGGGCTCTCGGCCAATCGGCGGCAGCGTTATCTGTCGGTGCTCGGTGGCCAAACGGCAGGAGGCCGACTCGAGGTCGACGGCATCCACGGCATGCTGTACATCGAGCGCACCGTGTTGCCTGGCGACGATGGAGCAGGCGGCGGCGAAGGTGTGCTCACGGTGACCGCGGCCGACGGCACCATTCACAATGACTATCTACTTCATGACTGGCTGCAGGGAGTCGACGAGCGGACGTTCAACAATGTTTTTGCCGTCGGCCTGCGCGAATTGCAAGAGTTGGGCACGCTGAGCGACACGGACGCAGCAGCGTGGCTCTACAATCTCACGGCGGGCGTCGACCGCGTGTCGATCGTTCAAATCATTCGCGAGCTGGAAGCGTGGCGGCGTCGCTTTTTGTCGACTCGACCCGAGAAATCGGATATCGGCCAGCTTCTCCAGGAGAAGGACGCGCTGTCGGCCGAGATCGACAAGCTCAGTTCACAGACGGGGCAGTGGGTGCAACTTGCCGAAAAGCGGCGCCAAAGTTTCGAGGAATCTTTGCGTCTGGAGGACGAAATCAGGCAACTGGAGAATCGGGCGCGGACGATCGAAATCGCCACGTCGATTCGCCAGAAGTGGCTCGAGCGGGCCGACGTCGAGCGGCAGCTTGGCACTCTGAAACGACCGACGGGCGTGGCGGAGGGCGCGCGGGAGCGACTCGGCCGGCTGAACGAGCGCATTGAGGAAAAACGGCAGCGACAGAATGCGCTCCGTGATCGATGGCGGCGGCTGCGCGATCAGGCCCGGCGGCTGGGCATCCGGCGGGGACTCTGGCGTCATGCCTCGCGCCTCGAGGCCCTCGGCGAGCAGCAGCAGTGGATCACCTCGCTCGAGTCGCAGACCGAACAGGCGGAGACGGAAGTACGCCAGTTAGAAAGCCAACTGAACGACAAGCGGCGAGCGACGGGCTGCGAGGCCGGCTCTTTGGAAGCGGCACGAGTGACGATCTCTCCTCAATCGCTGGCCGGGCTCCGCAACCCAGCCCGCTCGCTGCGCAGGGCGCGCGGGCGGCAGCGCGCCCTGCGGCTGAAGGCAGAGGCATCCACGCAAACAGCCGAGCGACTACAGCAGGAAATTCGCACGGCACTCGGCAGCCGACCGGATCGCGATCTGGCCGCGGCGCTGGACGAGGTGGGTGGCCAGGTGGCACAGCTCCGCCGCCGCGTGCAACTGGAAGAGCGGCTCGACCAGGCTGGGCGTCACCAGCAGGAATTGGAGGAGCAGGGGCGTCATTTCGTTCAGCAAGAGCCGGTTCCGATGTGGGTGTTCGCTGCGCTCGGCGGCGTGTTCGCGGTGGGGATCGTCCTGGTGTTGGCCAGTCTGTTCGTCTCGACGGCCGTGGTAGCTAGCCTGGGCGTGACGCTCGCCGTGTTGGGTGTTGTCGGGGCGGGCACGGCCATGGGGGCCAAGCTGCTGTGGGAACGATCCAACGCCAAGCAGTTGCAGCAGTGCCAGAGGCAAATGGAAGTGCTCGACAAACAAGTGGAACTGTTGAAACAAGAGCGCGACGCGTTGGACGCCCGGCTGGCCACCGGTGGCGGGCCACTGGCCGTGCGACTGCAAACGGCCGAGGGCAAACTGGCGAAGCTCGAATCGCTACTGCCCGTCGAAGCGCGCCGACAGGCGGCCGAGCAAGACGCTGCAGCAGCCCGGCAACAGGAACAAGACGCTGCCGCTGAAGTTGCGGCCGCCAAACGGGTCTGGCGGGCGGCGCTCCAAACGGCCCGCATTCCGACCCATCTGAGGCCCAAGCAGGTCAAGGCAATGGCCCACAGCGGCCAGGAGATTGTGGAACTCGAGCGGCAGTTGGAGTCGCGCCGAGCCGACGCGCGACAACGACGGGCCGACCTGGCCGCGGCGCTCAGCCGCGTGGATTCGCTGGCCGATGCCGCGGGGCTGGCGCTCCTTGGTGAAACGGCCGGCGATCGGCTACGGTATTTGATGCGCGAACTGGCGCACCAGCGGACCGCCATTGCGCGGCGCGAAGAACTTCGCGTACAAGCGCGGCGACTCAAAGCCAAAGCGGCACGCTGCCGACAGACGTTGGTTCGGCTGCAAGCCAAACGGCAGGCGCTCTTCGGCCGTGCCGGGGTCAACAGCGAGTCGGAGTACCGGCGGCTCGTCGAGCTAGCCGATCACTTGCAATCGCTCGAAGTGCAGCGTGAAGCACTGAGGCACGAAATCGCTGCGGCGCTGGGAGCCGACGCGAGCGAGGAGAGCTTGCAGCCGTTCTTGGATGCGGATCAGGCCGATCGGCTCGAAAAAGAATGGGACAGCACCATCGCACAACTGGAACAGAGCGAGCTGCGGCTCAAACAGACTTTGCAACAGCAGGGCGCGCTGGATGCGCAGCGACAACGATTGGCCGAGGACCGCACGCTGGCCGAGAAACAACTCGACCTGGCCGCCCTCGAATGTCGTCTGCAAGAGGCGATCGAGCGGTGGCAGGTGCTGGCCGTCACCGAAACGCTGCTCCGGGAGGTGCGCGACGAGTACGAGCAGCATCGTCAGCCTGAAACACTCGTCGAAGCGTCGACTTACATGAGAAAACTCACGGACGGCCGGTACACGCGGATCTGGACCCCGCTGGGCGAGGATGTGCTGTACGTGGCGGATCGCGACGGGGCGTCGCTGCCGGTCGAAGTCCTCAGCCGTGGCACGCGGGAGCAGTTGTTCTTGAGTTTGCGGCTGGCTTTGGTGGCGATGTACGAGAGGCGCGGGGTTCATCTGCCGGTGGTGCTGGACGACGTGCTGGTGAATTTCGACTCCGCACGTGCCAAGGCGGCGGCCGGCGTACTCCGCGATTTTGCCAAACAGGGGCACCAGGTGCTGGTGTTCACGTGTCACGAACACGTCTGGAAAATGTTCAAATCGATGCGGATCGACGCGCGGCGTTTGCCGAATCACACGGAGTTGGCGGCCGCTCGAATTGTGCGAAAGCCGGTGGCCCGTTTGGCGGCCGCGTTGGGTGACGAGACGCTGCCCTTGTTGTCGATCGAGGAAGATGAACAGGAGAACGCGGCGGATTTGGAAACGGCGGCGATCGAGGAGGAGGCTGCCGTTCTACAATCTTCTGTCGAGCAGCCGGCGGAGGAAGTCGAAGAGGAAGAGCTGGCAGAGATGGACGAGATCAGTGACGACGAATCGAACGTAGACGAACTGGAATATGAAGACGGGGAAGAATGCGATTACGAAGACGAGGTTGCGAGCGAGGACGAAGACGAAGAGGTCGAGGAAGACGAGGAGGAACTGGATGAGGCGGAAGTAGACGATGAGTACGAGGAGGAAGAAGATGAGTATGAAGACGACGAGGAAGAGGATGAGGAACTAGACGAGGAAGGGGACGAGGAAGAGTACGAGGAAGATGAGGAGGAATATGAAGAGGACGACGATGAAGAGTACGAGTACGAGGAAGACGAAGCGGAAGAAGCAGAGGGCGAGGATGAAGATCTAGCCGACGAAGACGAGGAGGATGAAGGCGAAGAAGAAGCTGAGGATGAGTACGAGGAAGATGAAGACTGCGAGCAGGAATGGTCCGAGGACGACGTAGAGGAGGCGGACGAGGAATCGGAAGACACCGAGCTGGATGACGACGACGAGGACGATGACGAAGGAAACAAATCGGCCGAGGCGGCGTGATTGTCCTGCGTGCCGGTCCGT
>CAYQAJ010000192.1:0-2593 GCA_964415245.1 uncultured Pirellulaceae bacterium
CGGTCTTGTACGCCGCGACGCCCCCGCAAACGCCAACCACCACTTCGCGGCCGTTCATGGGGCTTCCCGGGTGTAGAGCATCGCGGGGAAAGAACGACACGCGTCTCGCGCCGACCGCGAGCCATCGTCAGCTTAGAGATTCTCCAGGTTCAGCGTCGGCGGCTCGCTCCCCTCGAACAACTCGCCCGTGACGCGCACTTCGTTCGTGGTGTCGAGGTAGATCTTGTCCTCGGCGATCTCGCGCAGCACGACCCGCATCTTGTCGGTCTCTTCGGTGAGCACCAGCGGCCGGCTTCCGGCGTTGAGCTGCACGAGGCGCTTCTGAATGAGGGTCGAAAGCTTGAAGCGGCCCCCGGCCTTGTGGACGATCCGTTCCTCTGTCAATTCGTCGTACATGGGGTCCTACTCTCCACGGGATCGCAGAATCTCGCAAATCTCGGCCACGGCCTGATCGGCCGAGTCGTTAATCACTTGATGGCAGTACCGATCGGCAAAGGTTAACTCTTCTCTGGCCACCTCGAGCCGCCGGCGAATCGCCTCCTCGCTTTCGGTGCCTCGCCCGCGGAGCCTGCGCTCCAGCTCGTCGACACTGCTGGGGCGGAGGAAGATGGTCACGGCCTGGGGATACTGCTCCACCACGGCCTCCATCCCTTCCACGTCGATCTCTAAAACTACCCATTTCCCTGCTTGAAGGCCAGAGGACACTTCCTCCCGCAACGTGCCGTACCAGTACCCCTGGCGGAAGACTTCCTTGCATTCGAGCAGCGCATCGTGCCGGCGCAGCTCCTGGAAACGGGCGTCCGAGAGAAAATGGTAGTCCTTTCCCTCCTCTTCGCCGGGGCGAGGAGGCCGGGTGGTGGCCGAAACGCTCCGCACCAGCGGAAGCGAGCACTCCGCCAGCAGCCGCCGCACAATCGTCGACTTCCCGGCGCCCGACGGGCCCGAAATGATCACCAAACCGCCACGGCACTTTCCGCTCATGCTTCGAGTTCCTGCGCGGCGCCGAAGCTGACAGCCGATAGCTGAGTGCTGACAGCTACGCTCCTATTCCACGTTCTGCACCATCTCCCGCACCCGCTCGATGAGCGACTTGATCTCGACGACGTGTCCGGCAATCTCGGCGTCGTTTGCCTTCGAGCCGATGGTGTTCACCTCGCGCAGCATCTCCTGCGTGAGAAAGTCGAGCTTGCGGCCGTTGCTTTCCGGTAGGCTCAAGATGGCCTCGAATTGGTCGAGGTGGCTCCGCAGGCGGACCGTTTCCTCCGAAACGTCGCTTCGCTCGGCGAACAGCCCCACCTCGCGGATCAGGTCGGCCGCATCGACTTTCACGTCGAACTCGGCCAGCAGCTTGCCGATTCGCTCCGTCAGCCGACCGCGATAGCCTTCCACAACCAGCGGCGACCGCTTCTCGATCAGCGCGAGTGCCTCGCCCACCTGGCGACAATTGGTCCGCAGGTCCGACTCCATCGCGCGGCCTTCGTCGCCGCGCATTTTGGTCAATTGCTCCAAGGCCGCAATCAAAGCCGCTTCGATTGCCGGCCAATCGGCTTCGGCAATGCTCTTCTTCATGCTGCGTTCGTCGACCACGCCCGGAAGATCGATCAGCGCGTCGAGCCGAATGGCGTCGGTCACCCCCAGCTTGCGGCTCAGTGCGGCAAGCTGTTCGTAGTAATCGGCCAGCACCGCTTCATTGAGTTGGAACTCGCCGGACGACGTCTCGCGGTCGACGCGCAGTTCGACGTGGACGGTGCCGCGGCGGACGCGGCGGCGGACGATCGTCTCGATCTGCGATTCCCATGCGCCGAGCTGCTCGACGGTGCTCGTCGAGAGCTTGAAATAGCGGTTGTTGACGGCGCGAACTTCCACGGCGGCGGACACACCGCCGCGTTGGCTCTGTCCCGCGCCGTGGCCGGTCATGCTCAGAAGCAAAGCAAGGCGCTCCCAGGATTGCCGCCAAGGGACCGGGCGAGACGGTCTCATCCACTGACCGAATCCGCCGGTCGTGGGAAGCCACCTACCCGAAAACGATGGCTTCGTTACGCTAGGGAATCGGAGGACGGGTCACCGACAAAGCCACATCGACAGCAGGCAGAGGGACGTTAGAGGCACCATCCATTCGGGACACATCGGCCGACTACTGTCCTTCCGCATCCTTGTCCGTTGAGGAGCCTGATTCCGATTCCGTATCGCCCGAGTCGGCACCGCCGGTCTTGTCGTTGTCGGGGTCTTCGACTGCGCCCTTGTCTTCGCTGCCGGACGCGGTTCCGTCTTTGGGATTGGTGTCTGCGTCACCGCCCGACGCGTCGTCGGTGGCGTTGCCCTTGTCCGTGCTGTCGTCGGTGCCGGTTCCGGATTGTCCCTTCTCACTCGCATCGGTGCCCTTTTCCGTGCCACTTTCGCCGGCGTCGGAGTCCGTTCCAGCCTTATCCGTGTCGGTGCCGGCGCCCGTCTTGTCCGTGCCAGCGCCCGATTTGTCCGTGCCGCTGCCCGCACCGTTCTTGTCGGCGCCAGTCCCGTTGCCCGTCTTGTCCGTGTCAGTGCCCGTCTTGTCCGTGTCAGTGCCCGTCTTGTCCGTGTCAGTGCCGGTCTTGTC
>CAYQAJ010000192.1:2693-10008 GCA_964415245.1 uncultured Pirellulaceae bacterium
GTCTTGTCCGTGTCAGTGCCGGTCTTGTCTGTGCCGCTGCCCGTTTTGTCGGTTCCGCTTCCCTCCGTACCTTTATCCGACTCGCCATTGCCAGTCTCGCCGTCGCCAGTATTGGCGTCGCCAGTCTTGGCGTCGCCAGTCTTGCCGTTGTCAGTGCCGCCGCCGATGCTGCCCGTCTCTCCCCCCTTTCCATCGTCAGGCTGCGTGCCGTCTTCTGTTTCACCGCCCGGTGCCGTGATTGCGGTGGGTCCTCCCGCAGCTTCCTGCTTGGGTGGGTTGAGCACGCGAATGGCAAAGAGGCAGAGGAGAATCCAGAACGCTGCCACGCCGATGGTGATTCGCGTGAACAGGTCGCCCGCCTTGGTGCCGAAAGCGCTTTGCCCCCCCATTCCGCCGAAGGCGCCCGCCAAACCGCCACCGCGGCCCCGCTGTACGAGCACCACCAGCATAAGAAACAGGGCGGTAAGGAACATCAACACGCCGAACAGGTAATGCAAGGCGCTGTTGGCCGCCAGCAGAATTCCGAATGACATGATCGTGACTTTCCTGGATGCTCGCTCAAGGGGCGTCGGTCGCTCTCAGATCGAAGCGCCGCGAGCTTCGCGACGATCGATTCCACCCGCCGCTCGGCGGATCGGCCGCCCCTGAGCCGGCGGTGTTATCCCGCTGCCCCCACGATGTCCATAAAACTGTCGGCCTTGAGCGACGCCCCGCCCACCAGGAATCCGTCGATGTTCTCCTGGCCGAGCAGTTGGGCGGCGTTGTCGGGCTTCACACTTCCTCCGTACTGTATTACGACCCGCGACCCGGTCTCGTCATTGTACCGCTTGGCGAGCAGGCTGCGAAGATCGGCATGCACCTCCTCCGCCTGGTCGGGAGTGGCTACCACGCCGGTGCCGATTGCCCATACCGGCTCGTAAGCGATGACAGCCAGCGCGGCCTGTTCCTTAGACACGCCGTCCAGGCCGGTTTCCAATTGCTCGCGGACGACCTGCTGCGTCCGGCCCGATTCTCGCTGTTCGAGTTTCTCGCCCACGCAAAGGATGGGCGTCAGCCCGGCCGCCAGCACGGCCCGCACTTTTCGGTTTGCGTCCTCGTTTGTTTCGCCCAGTATGTGCCGCCGCTCGCTGTGGCCGACGATCACGAACCGGCAGCCGATGTCCTTCAGCATGGCCGCGCTAACTTCGCCGGTGAACGCGCCGTCCGCCTGGTGATAGACGTTTTGCGCACCGAGGCCCACGCTTGATCGGTGGAGCGCGCCGCCCACCGCGTCGAGGTAAACGCTGGGAGGACACACCGCCACGTCGGCGGGGCAGTCGGCACTCACGCGGCCGGCGATTGCTTTGGCCAACGCCACCCCCTGTTGGCGGTTGAGGTTCATCTTCCAATTGCCGACGATCAGCGGGCGTCTCACGCTGCGGCTCCTGGCAAGGGGGAAACGTGCTTACCGAAGAGTCGTGCCAGGTCGCGAATTTGCGCCGCCAGTTCGGCGTACTGCGTTGGCAGCAGAGCCTGGGCTCCGTCCGACTTGGCCTCCTCTGGACAGTCGTGCACCTCCACGTGCACACCGTCGGCACCGGCCGCGATGCCCGCCAATGCGCATGGCCCGATCAAATCAGGCCGACCCGTGGCATGGCTGGGATCGACGATGATCGGCAGGTGCGAAAGCCCCTTGACCAGTGCCACCGAGGCGACGTCGAACAGATTGCGGGCCAGCGTATCGAAGCCCTTCACGCCCCGCTCGCACAGCACCACGTCGCCGTTTCCTTGCGACAGAATGTATTCCGCGCTCATCAACAGCTCGTTCACCGTGGCGCTCATGCCCCGTTTGAGCAGTACGGGCTTGCGCATCCGGCCCACTTCCGTCAGCAAGACGTAGTTCTGCATGTTGCGGGCGCCCACCTGCAACATGTCGGCCAGCTCCGCGACTCGCTCGACATACCGCGGGTCGGTCACCTCGGTCACCACGGGCATGCCGTACTCGCGGCCTGTTTCGTGCAGAATCTGTAGGCCCTCTTCGCCCATGCCTTGGAAGGCATAGGGGCTGGTGCGGGGCTTGAAAGCGCCGCCGCGTAGGATATTGGCGCCGGCCTCGCGAACGGCGGACGCGATCGTCCGCATGCGCTCGGCGCTCTCTACGGCACAAGGCCCGGCGATCATCGCCAGACTCCCCCCACCGATTTCGACCCCACTCACGTTGACGATGCTCGGCTGCGGATGCGCGTCGCGGCTGGCAAGTTTGTACGGCGGCAGTACGGGTACGACTTCCTGCACGCCGGGAATGGCCCGCAACGGCTCGGCACGCAGCTTGTCCTCGTCGCCGATGACGCCGACGATGGTGCGAAAGGTGCCGCGGCTGAGATGGGCCTTCAGCCCCAGATCTTCGACCCGCTGGATCACGTGGTCGATCTGCTCGTCGGTGGCGCCAGGTTGCAGGATGATGATCACGCCGAGATTCCTTCGTTCGGCGCGGGTCTCCCGACCCCGCCGCTATTGCGACCGCAGGTCTCCAATACCGAGACCTTCGGTCGACGCGTGTGGCTCGGTCAGGAGACCGGCCACAACGTATGTGTGGCTCGGTCGCGAGACCGACCACAACGCATAGTCGGGCAATATAGCACTTCCCGCGCCGATTGGTCGAGGGCGACACCGGAGCACGCCAGTCGTCCGAGGTAGGTCCGGCTTGCCGAGCAGGACCTTGCAGTCGACCCGCGCGAACCCGTCAGTTGACCTATCACATGGCACGTGAGGTCCCGCCCGGCAGGCAGGACCTACTTTGCGAACGTGGCTCGGTGTTTCAATCCACCGGTTGGGTTCGTGCGTAGCAGCCCAGCACTTCGAGCCGGGTGGTCTTGCGGCCCAGCGCTTCGAGTGCCCGTCGCACGCGGAGGTCGTCGGCGTGCCCTTCCAGCTCGACAAAGAACAAGTACTCGCTCTTGGAATCGGGCAGCGGGAACGATTCGATCCACGTCAGATTGAGCCGGTTACGCTTGAAAACCCCCATGACGTCGGCCAGCGAACCGGGCTCGTGGCGAATCTCGAACATCAGCGACGTTTTGTCGTTTCCCGAGCGCGGGGGAGGCTCGTGGCCGATGACTGCGAATCGCGTGACGTTGTTCTTGCTGTCCTCGATGTCGGCAGCCAGCACATCGAGCCCGAACTGTACGCCCGCTTGCAGGCTGGCCACGGCCGCGGTGCCGGGCTTTTCGGCCGCCGTTTGCGCCGCCGCCGACGTGCTCCGTGCTTCGACGGTGCGCGCATGGGGCAAATGTCGGGCCAGCCAGTCGCGGCACTGCGACAGCGCCTGCGGTTTGCTGTAGACTTCGCGCACTTCGCCGCGGCTGCACTTGCCCAACAGGTTGTGGTGGATGCGTAGCTGCACTTCGCCGCAAATATGAACGGGGAGCCGGGCGAACATATCGAGCGTGTCGACCACGCGGCCGTCGGTCGAGTTTTCGATCGGCACGACGCCGAAGTCGGCCTGACGGCGGTTCACTTCCTCGAACACCGCCGCGATATTCGCCACCGGCACCAGTTCCGCCGATTGGCCGAAGCGCTCGATCGTGGCCTGGTGGCTGTAGCTGTGCTCGGGGCCAAGGTAGGCAACTCGAAGCGGCCGAGTTAGGGCCCGCGAACCGCTCGCCACCTCACGCAGAATTGCACGTAGCGATTGTTCGCCGAGCGGCCCCTTGCTCGTAGCGACGGCGTCCTGGAGTGTCGCGTGTTCGCTTGCCGCGTCGGCGGCAGCCGACCCGTCTGACTTACTTTGTTCATCCGCCTTGACAAAGAGCCGGGCGCGCTCGTTCGCCAGCTTGACCAGCTCGCGATCGAGACGACCGATTTGTTTCTGAATATCGCGGCGATTCGATGGGCGTTTCGCCATGGAGCAAACTCTCGCGTGCAAGCGTCGTACTTAGAGCTTATCCAAAATCCGTTCAGAGTAGGGGACAGGCACATTTTGATTCGTGGACCTCGGGAAAGCCGGGCAATATCCAACGGCTTCGCAAAATGAGCCAGTCCCCGATGGTTTTTGGATAAGCTCTTGGTTTCCCGGAAGCCAACAGGGACTGGCCCATCATACTGACAACCATCGGATGGGTGCCTGGCCTCCGTGCGGCGCCCTGTGCCAAAATGGCAGAGTGCGCTCCTTCGTGGCTTCCGGCTTGCGGGTGGCATCGCCGTGCGCCAATTGCAACTCCATGATACGACATGGTTTGCGCAAGTGCCAGGGTCCCCGCTGCGGGGGGTGGCATACTCTTTGCTCATCCTTCACCGAGCAGACTGACCATGTCCATTACGGCGGGGCCCGCAGAGAAGAGGGCCGGCGACTAACCGACACGCAACTGATTCAACGACGCCCGTTTCCGCCGCAATCGCGGTAGACTGCCGGATGACGGAGAGCGGCGGCAGAGCGCGGCGGCGGAGCGAGGCATTCCGAGATAAGGAGATTGTCATGGCGCAAGGCGAAAAGATCATCGGCATCGACCTGGGTACCACCAACTCCGTGGTGTCCGTCGTCGAAGGGGGCGAGCCCAAGGTCATCGCCAACGCGGAGGGGAACCGCCTCACGCCTAGCGTAGTCGCATTCACCGACAAGCAGGAGATCCTGGTAGGCGAACCCGCGCGGCGCCAGGCGGTCACGAATCCCGTGCGCACGATCTCCTCCATTAAGCGTTTCATGGGTCGCCGCCACAACGAGGTGAGCTCCGAGGAAAAGATCGTTCCTTACAAAGTCGTTGGTGACCCGAGCGAGTACGTGAAGGTCGAAGTCGACGGCAAAACGCACACGCCGCAAGAAATCTCTGCCAAAATCCTCCGCAAGCTCAAGGAGGCGGCGGAGTCGTACCTCGGCCACAAAGTGAACAAGGCGGTCATCACCGTGCCCGCCTACTTCAACGACGCGCAGCGCCAAGCCACCAAGGACGCTGGCCAGATTGCCGGTCTCGACGTCGCCCGCATCATCAACGAACCGACAGCGGCCGCCTTGGCCTACGGACTCGACAAGAAAAAGGATGAGCGGATCGTGGTGTTCGACCTGGGGGGCGGCACGTTCGACGTCTCGGTGCTGGAAGTGGCCGACACCGCGGGCGAGGAGAGCGAAAGTAAGGTATTCGAGGTCAAGAGCACCAACGGCGACACGCACTTGGGCGGCGACGACTTCGACCAGACTCTCATCAACCACGTCGCCGACCAATTCAAAAAAGAACAGGGCATCGACCTCCGCAAGGACACCATGGCGCTGCAGAGGCTGCAAGAAGCCTGCGAAAAAGCCAAGAAAGAGCTCAGCAGTCTTCCCCAGACCGACATCAATCTCCCCTTTATCACCGCCGACGCATCCGGTCCCAAGCACTTGCAGATGACCATCACGCGTTCGACCTTCGAGGAGCTCGTCGACAGGCTCGTCGAGCGCTGCCGCGGCCCGGTGATGCAGGCGCTCAAGGACGCCAAGGTTTCGCCCAAGGACATCGACGAGGTGGTGCTTGTCGGCGGATCGACGCGCGTGCCGAAGGTGCAGAAGCTGGTGAAGGAGATTTTCGGCAAGGATCCTCACAAGGGGGTCAATCCCGACGAGGTGGTGGCCGTCGGCGCCGCGATTCAAGGAAGCGTGCTGGCGGGCGACCGCCGCGACGTGCTGCTGTTGGACGTGACGCCGCTCACGCTGGGCATCGGGACCGAAGGGGGCGTACTCACTCCGTTGGTCGAGCGCAACACCACCATCCCCGTCGAAAAGAAGAAGGTCTTCAGCACCGCGGCCGACGGACAGACCGGTGTCACCGTGAAGGTGTTCCAGGGAGAGCGCCCCATGGCATCGGACAATCGCCTGTTGGGCGAGTTCAACCTGGAGGGCATTCCGCCAGCACCGCGCGGCATGCCGCAGATCGAAGTCAAGTTCGACCTCGACCAGAACGGTATTCTCAACGTGTCGGCGCGCGACCTGGGCACCAAGAAGGAGGCGTCGGTGCGGATCGAGCAAACGGCCGGCCTGTCGGACGACGAAATCCAGCGGATGCGCCGCGACGCCGAGGGGCACGCCGCCGAAGACAAGAAGCGGCTCGACCTGGCTACGCACCGCAACCAGGCCGATCAGTTGTGCTACCAACTCGAAAAGCTGATGAAGGAGCACGAAGACAAGCTGCGAGACGCCGACAAGGAGCCGCTCACCAAGGCCATCGAAAAGACACGCTCTGTGGCCAAGGGGGACGACGCCGACGCGATCAAATCGGCCATCAACGAGCTGGAGCAGGCCTCGCAGGCGTTCAGCAAGGTGCTCTATGAGCGAGCACAGGTCGAAACGCCCCCTTCGAGCGAAGCGCCGCCCACCGGCGAAGAGCCCAAGGGGGGCGACGAGGACGCCATCGACGCCGAGTTCGAGGTGAAGAAGGACTGAGCGGCAGGCAAGCGATCGACTGATCGTTGTTTGCCGCCGGTCGTTGATCGCGACGCACCTTTCGCGCCCTCTCGGTCTGCGCGCCGCTTCGCCCTGCCAACCGTACCCAATTACTCCTCCAACAAATGACAATATGGCGTTTCGAATCGACAAACTAACCGTCAAAGCCCAAGAGGCCGTCGCCGGCGCACAGGACCTGGCCGGCGAGCGGGGACATCCCGAGCTCGACACGCTGCACCTGCTGGCCGCGCTCACGAGCGAGGGGGAAGGGATTGTGCGCCCTTTGCTCGAAAAAATCGGCGTGCAGCACGGTCAGTTGTCGGGCATGGTCGAGTCGGAGCTGGAGCGGATGCCCAAGGTGAGCGGCAATGCACCACCGCAGCCCAATGCCGCCCTGCGGGAGGTGCTGGAAGCGTCGGCCCGCCAGGCCGACACCATGAAGGACGAGTTCGTCTCGACCGAGCACCTGCTGCTGGCCCTGACCAAGGTCGACAGCAAGGCGAAGCGGCTGTTGGAGCTGGTCGGCGTACGCGAGAAGGACGTGCTTGCCGCCTTGCAAACGGTACGCGGAAGCGCCCGTGTTACCGATCAGCACCCGGAGGAGAAGTTCCAGGCACTGCAAAAGTACGGCATTGATCTGGTAGATCGCGCCAGCCAGGGAAAGCTCGATCCCGTAATCGGCCGCGACAACGAAATCCGCCGGGTCATCCAGGTGCTGTCGCGCCGCACCAAGAACAACCCCGTGTTGATCGGCGAGCCGGGCGTGGGCAAGACGGCCATTGCCGAGGGGCTGGCCCTGCGTATCGTGCAGGGAGACGTGCCCCAGAGCCTCAAGAACAAGCGGGTGATCGCGCTCGACATGGGGGCGCTCGTGGCCGGCACCAAGTTCCGCGGCGAATTCGAGGACCGCATCAAAGCCGTGCTCCG
>CAYQAJ010000193.1:0-7772 GCA_964415245.1 uncultured Pirellulaceae bacterium
GATCGAGACGACCAGCCGCAGGTTCCCCTCCGACAGCTCGCGTTTGGCCTGCTGGTACTCGGCATACACGCGCCGCAGATACAGCACGCGATTGCGGAGGCTGGTCGGCGTCTCCTGCGTGGCTAGCAGGATACTGCGGTACTCGGCCAACAGCGGGCGGCGCTCGGGCGCGGGCTTGCGTGCCTTTTTGTGCTCGTCGGCGCGAGCCTTGAGCTCATCGACGCGGCGGCTAAAGTCCTCGACGGCCCGGATCATTGTCTCGATCCGCTGCGTGCGCAGGCCAAGCTCTTCCAACAACCGCACGGCGCGGCGGCGGCGGCGGCCCAGGCGCATCCATGCCGCCTTGCGCTTTTGCTTGCCTTGGGAGCGGCTGACCGCGATCAGATAGTCGCGGCGGTTGCGCTTCAGCAGCACCTCGAGCGTGCGCAGGTTGTGTGGCAGGCGGCCGAGAATCTGCTCCTTTTCGAGCCGATCGGTCACCGACACCTGCACCGTGCGGTCGAAGGGGAGCTCCCCGTCGTGCACTCGCCGGATGGTCTTGTAGGCCGCCTGGAACACGTAGTCGCATTCCAACAGCCGCACGCGGAACAGACGCCGCGTGATCTCAATTCGTTTGGCGAGCTGGATTTCCTGCTGACGGGTCAAGAGCGGAATCTCGCCCATCTGCGTCAGGTACATGCGTACCGGGTCGTCGGACCACGACTCTCCGTCGTCCAGCGGCGACAGCAGCGTCTCTTCGGTCTTTGGCTTGGCGGGGCTGTTGTCGTCGGACGACTCTTCGGTATCGTCGTCGAGGTCTTGATCATCTTCCAGCTCGGCCAGCGGCGCGGCGGCGAAGGTCTCTTCTTCGTCCGAACGCGCGGTATCGTCCTCAAATTCGTCCAGCAGTGCGTCGTACAAGGTTGTACTCCTACGCGGTTGACTTCACTGGGTTCCCAGCGCCATCGCGGCGGCGAGCCCGGTGCGATTCCACGGCATGGGCATACGCGGCAGGCTCCCCTTGCCCACGCGCCGCTCACGCGATCGGCTCGCGATTCAATGCACTCGCATCGGCCTCGTTGCGCACCCCCGTGCCGTGGCCGGCTGAAAACCAAGCAATTCTACCACCACCCCACGTGCGGTTTGCTTGCGCCCGGCAATTGGTAAGAAATTGCAGTTGGGGCGCAAAAACTGTCGGCAAACTCTTTCACCAGATTCGCCAGGCTGCACACCGCCACCCGGCGCGATCCCGCGCGGGCTAGCGACAGTAATCGGAGGTCGTCGCGCATGTGAAGCAAGCGCACTCGCGGCGCGGTTGCTGCGCCTGGGCGGTTGGGCTGGGCACGCATCGGGCCGAGCCCTCTAGGCGGGTAATGGGCTGCTTTCTCCCCCCGGATCGCTTCACGCTCGCGTCGCCAACCGCGAAAGCTACTACGATCCTGGCCGACCCGGGATCGATTCCCCCGTTTCCCGTGTGCGGCCACGCACGACGCCTTGAACCAACCAATTGTAACCAGCCTCACTCTCGCGTCCAGGGTCGGCCGGGGACAAAAGTACACAATTTCTTCACCGGTTTCTCGAGGAATTGGGGTTAATGGAGGGGCTTTTCGGGGCGGCAATTCGGAAGAGGCCGGCGGGATTTCGCGGCAGGTTGAGCCGGCACGCGGGACCTACTTTGCACCGCGTCGCCGTGTCCCGATTGGCCGCATTCCTTGCCGCATGCGGTGGGTCCGGATAGCATAACGGCCTTCCCTTATTCGGACGATCGCGCCCGAATCCTCGTTTCGCCGACTTTGCCATCAGCGATCCAGCATGCCGACCAACATCGACCTTAACGGACGCGTCGCCCTGGTAACGGGCGCCAGCTTGGGCATCGGCCGCGCCGCAGCCATCGCCCTGGGTCGGGCCGGGGCCCTGGTCGCCGTCAACTACCGCTCCCACGCCGACGAGGCCGACGAGGTGGTGCAGGCCATTCGCGACCTCGGCTCGCGGGCCATCAAAATTCAGGCCGACGTGGCCAACCTGAAGGCGGTCGAGGAGATGGTCGGGCGCACCGTCGAGGAGTTCGGCAAGCTCGATATCGCCGTGAGCAACGCCGCCTACAGCGACCGCGAGCCGTTCTACGAAGCCGACATGGCCGGCTTCCGCCGCACGGTCGACGTCACCATGTGGGGGGCGTTTCACCTGCTGCGGGCCTCGGCCCAGCAGATGATCCGCCAGGAGCACGGCGGGGCGATCGTCATGGTCAGCTCGCCGCACGCTTTCATCGCCGCCCCGCGGTCGATGGCCTACAACATGTCCAAAGCGGCCCTCGACCACATGTCCAAGACGGCCGCCATTGAACTGGCCGAGTTCCGTATCCGGGTGAACATCCTTCAGCCCGGTTGGACCGACACGCCCGGCGAACGAAAGTATGCCAGCGAGGATACGCTCCAGGTGGCGGGCGCCAAAATTCCGCTGGGCCGACTCGGCACGGCCGAAGAGATGGGCGAAAGCATTCTGTTTCTGGTCGACCCGCGCCAGGAGTACATCACGGGCGCGACTCTTTTGGTCGACGGCGGGATCAGCCTACCCTGGTGGGCCAACCGCGGCTCGGCGGCGCCGGCGTGAGCGGAGCGATCGGATGCCGCCGTGTGCCACAGGCGTGACACCCGCGGCAATGGACGATATGGACGTTATTGACGAGGGAGTGAAAAGTCCATTGCGTCCATATCGTCCAGCACTGGGGGAGCCACTGGCACACCGAACGAGCAGACGAGCTCAACCTTCGGGTCTCTTCTCTTCCCCCTCGGCGCGGGAAGTGGACTCGTCCTGCATGCGTTCGCGGCGGCGGCGCTGGGCCACCTCTTGCATGTCGACGGCGAAGTCGACTTCGTCCACGATCTCCTCGCCCAGCACCGATTCGATCACGTCTTCCAGCGTGACGATGCCGGTGATGTCGCCGTACTCGTCGACCACGCCGAACAGGTGCGTCCGCCGCTTGAGAAACGCCTTCAAGAGCACGTGACCCGGCGTCTTTTCCGAAACGAAGTAGATCGGCAGACAGAGCGACTCCACCTTCGTGTCGAACTGATCCTGGGCCAGGCCCGAGAGAATGTCGCGGCTGAGCACGAATCCTTTCCAGGTCTCCGGGTCGCCCGATTCGTAGACGGGCAAGCGTGAATAGGTAAACCTTTTGATCTTGCCCGACACTTCGCGCAAGGTCATATCGGACGCCAGCTTCATGACCACCGGGCGGGGCGTCATGATATCGCGGGTAGTGATGCGGTCGAGGTGCAGCACGTTGCTCACGAGCTCGGCTTCGTAGGCCGAGATGCTCCCTTCCTCGGCGCTGATCATGGCCATCTGCTGCACTTCGTCTTCCGGCGCGGAAAGGACGTGCTCCGGCTTGATCATCCGCGACAGCTTCTCGATGCACCAGATCACCGGAAACAACAGAGCGATGCCGGCTCCCCAGGGCAGGGCGACGGCTCGGGCAACGGGGCGGTTGTACGCAACGCCAACGACCTTGGGAAAGATCTCGGAAAAGAACAGCACGCACGCCGTGAACACCAGCGGAAACCAGATCAGCGCCGAAGCGCCGAACAACTCCAGCGCCTGGGCACCGGCGACGGCTGCTCCCGCCGTGTTGGCCACCGTGTTGACGATCAGGATCGCCGAGATGGGCTGCTCCATGTTGTCCTTGAAGCGGAGCAGCATCGTGCCGGAGCGGCTGCCCAGCTCTGCGATCTGCCGCACATACGGCCGCCGCACCGCGTAGAGCGCCGCTTCGCTCACGGAACAAACGGCCGAGATCACCAGAACGACCAGTACGGAGATTACGAATAGGGTCATCGTTTCTTCTCGCTGTGCGCCACGGGCTGGGGCAGTGTTGAGACGGGCCCGAGCCATGATAACCGGATTATCGGCCGGCGTAGATAAGGCGGCGGGGGTCGAAGGGGTGGCCCGGCCCGATCAAGGTGTGGCGCGAGGAGAACACTGGCAGAGCCAAGGACACGCCGGCGGCGCACGGAGCGGAACTTGGCGCCCGTGGCAAGGGACGTAATGGACGACATGGACAAGGGAACGGAGAGTCCATTCCTTCCATGCCGTCTATCAGACCCACGGACGGCCGTCCGTGGGCTTACCGGCAGAGGGCAAATGACGGCGGTCGCGCGGGTGCGCGCTTACCGCGAGACGCCGGCGGGCGTGTCGCCGATGTAAACCTGGCAGTGCGGGCACAAGTGGTACGAGGTGGGGATCCGCGTCTGGCACTTGGGGCAGTTGCGCAAGGATTGCACGGGCTCCGGGCCCGCCTTCGTGACAACTCTTTGTCCAGGTGCAATGTCGCCCAACAGCGCCACCACTGAAGTGTCGGTGATGGACTTGCGCGCCAATTCGGGCACGGTGACTTCCACGTTGCACTTGGGACAAATGGCCTGCTGCCCGGCGTACTTCTCGCCAATTCGCAAGCGGTGACCGTTGGCGCAGGTGAGTTTTATCGTCACAGGGTTTTCTCCTGTTAGCAAGGCAAACTGACTACGCATGGCGCGCGTATACTCTCGCCACAACGCGGCGCGAGATCACGGCATCACCGTCGGACCAAGTGACGATTCGTCGGGCGTATTCACTCTGCCGCGACAACCGCCACGTCGTTCCTATAAGTCCGACGACCGACGCTACCGGAAAGTTCGCTTGTTCGGCGGGAATCTTGGCCCGGTGAACGGCCTGAAAGGGCGGCTCCGGCGCGGCCCAGCGCTCTGGGTCGGCGGACGGTTCACCGTGCACGGGTGGGTCGTTGCTGATACTAGATCAAACCCTGACCAGAGGCAAGAGCGACCGGTTTTTCGCGCAGATTCTGCAAGAAAATGCAGCGACGACTGCGGAGACAAACGGGTGGGCAGGCGCTGAAGTCAAGGTGGTATCGTACCTTGCGCACGCGGGACACTGCAAAGGGGCGGCTCAGACAAAAACCGCAAAGGCGGAAGGAGCGCGAAGATGGAGGAGAGTTTTCAGTTTTCAGTGGGACGGGAAGACGGCAATCGGAAGTTGGAACGCCGACCTCCGACTTCCGTCTCGTCTCTCTTCGCTTGCGCTTCAGGCTTACGTGATGGTTTCTTCGCTTGCGATTCAGGCTTACGTGATGGTTTCTTCGCTCGCGCTTCAGGCTTCGATCGACCTGACGCTACTCGCCCAGAATCTCCTTTTGACGAACTTGTGACAATTCACTCCATCCGGCCAACAGGCGGCTTGCCGTACACACCCGCAGCGGATCGAGCGATTGCTTGTCGAGCACCAGCAGAAGCCGGGTCAACCCGCTCACCGCGGTGAGCACGTAGACCTGGGTGGTCTCGGAAATTCTCCACCCGCGCCAGCGATCGAGCTTGGGGTACTGACCGAGCACCCGCGCCACGCGCGGCTCGTCCTTGTGCACCGGCTCCACGCCGCGACAAGCCGCACATCGCCCCTTGGAAAGACCACGCGGGCTAACCTGCTGGCCGCACATGCTGCACGCCGTGAGCTTGGAGCGCAGCAGCCGTTTGCCGCTGACCGGGCAAACCGCGAGAAACTCCCCCAGTGCTTTCTGACCGGACACGTCGCACGTTTCCAGCTCGTGCTCCAACACACGCGCATGCGACGCTTCGCACGTGCCGATCGCCTCGGCTGCCGTGATGCGGCCATCGCTCGTGGCCGCCAGTCGATACGACGACTTGCCGCTCGCAGGGCAAACGTACGGAGGTGGGACGGTGGTGCCGTCAGCCAACAGCGTGGCCCACCCGGAGAATGCCACGCCGACCGATTCGTCGCCGACCTCAAAGTCGAGCTTCCCCTCGGCGTGCTTGATCCATACGAGCGTATTGGCGATGGGCTGGAACTTGCCCGACGGCAGGTGGTCTCGCACGGTCCGTTCGGCTCTGCCTATCCAGCGATCCAGCTCGAGCGGGTCGAGATCCGACGTGCGGCGCGTCGAGGGGATCAGATCGTCGACGTGGAGCGAATCGAGCGTCGCGGGGTCGACCGGCTCGTTCGATGGATCGAAGAAAACGTGGCGAAGACGATCGCTCGCCGTCTCGTGGCCCGAGGTCGCCAACAGCGTGATCCGCAAGAGCGGCCGGTCCTCGAGTCGGCAGCCGGCCAGGTGCACGTGGCCGTACTCGACCGTGTAGTACGAAAACAACTTCGACGTAATGTCATGCACGCTCTGCGGCTGACCGGCCGGCGCGGCATGCAGGGCTGGACCCGACGCATACAGCCTTGTGAGCAGCCAGGCGAAAAATGGCGTGCCCGGAGTGGCGAGCTGCACCGCCGCGTCGCTCGGTTCGGGAGTGGGTCGAGGTTCGCCTGCCGGTGAATCATCGCGCGTGGCGGCTACCGGCTGGTGCTCGCGCACGGCGCTGGCCGCTCGGCTGTCGCGCGTCGCGGCCGTCGCGTCGAACGTGATGCAGAGCTGCCGCGATCCGCCCGGCGGCGTCGGTTGATCCTCGGGAACTTCGGCGCGGTACACGACCTGGTCGGTGGTGACGACCGGTATCTTCAACTCCGCCAGCCCCAACAGCACAAACTCGCGGGTCGAACCCGGAACGGCCAATGGAGAGAAATCGAAGGACATGGAAGCGGCGCCGGATTGGATGTGGCCCTGGGACAGCACGAGCCCGATGGCCGCCTGCGACAATCACCGCCTGAATAGTTGACCAACTGAAGCGGCGATTGCAAGGTCACTTCGCCGCGCCACGGCACGCCCTGAGAATGAACGAGGTGCCGTCGTCACAGCAACCCATACGCCACCAGCGTCTGCCGCAGGCGGTTGCGATCCCGCTCGTCGAGCGGGGTCATGGGGAGGCGAAGCGATCCATCGTCGCGCCCCAACATCTGCATGGCCGCCTTGATGGGAATGGGGTTGGTGGCCAGCGAGAGCATGTCGCGACAAAGCGGAAACAGCTTATGATGCCACCGCTGCGCCGTGGCCAGGTCGCCGGCTCGGGCTGCCGATACCAGCGCGATCATGTCGCGGGGCACGATGTTGCCGACCACCGAGATCACCCCCTCGCCCCCGACAGCCATCAGCGGCAGCGTCAGGCTGTCGTCGCCGCTGAGCACGGTCAGTTCGGTCGTGGTGAGAATCTGCGAGGCCTGATCCAACGAGCCGGTCGCCTCCTTGACCATGGCGATGTTCTTCAGTTCGGCCAGTCGGGCGATTGTTTCGGGCTCGACGTTCTTGGCGGTGCGGCCCGGTATGTTGTAGACGCAAATGGGCAGATCGACTTCCTCGGCCACCGCGCGAAAGTGCTGGTAGAACCCCTCTTGCGTCGGCTTGTTGTAGTATGGGGCGACCATCAGGGCGGCATTCGCCCCTTCGCGCCCGGCCCACTTGGTCAGTCGCAGCGCCTCGGATGTGCTGTTCGAGCCGGTGCCGGCCATCACCTTCACTCGGCCGGCGGCGATCTGCACGGCCTCGGAGATGACCCGCTCGTGCTCGTCGTGGCTCAGCGTGGGCGATTCGCCGGTGGTGCCGACCGGGCACAGGCAATTCGTGCCGGCCTCGATCTGGAATTCGATCTGCTCGCGCAGTCGCTTGGTGTCGAGAGCACCGTCGGCAAACGGCGTAACGAGGGCCACCGACAGCCCGGCGAAAGCGGTTCCTTTTCGGCCCATGACGATTTGCGGCGGAGTCGCTGGAAGAGATTTGTGGAGAACTAACGCCCCGGGCAGCCCGGCGGATCCTCATGATACGAGAATGAGGGGCGAATTGGCAAACGGGGGCGGGAGCAAACGGCTGACACGGCGACACGCTGACGCGGTGACACAGCGACACG
>CAYQAJ010000193.1:7872-9988 GCA_964415245.1 uncultured Pirellulaceae bacterium
GGCGGGAGCAAACGGCTGACACGGCGACACGCTGACGCGGTGACACAGCGACACGGTGACGCGGTGACACAGCGACACGGTGACGCGGCGACACGGTGACGCGGTGACGCGGCGACACGGTGACGCGGCGAAATCTCAAAATCAAGCCAACTGGCCACGGACCACCGACAACTGCCTCCGCCCCACTGAAAACTGAACACTGAAAACTGAAAACCGATTCCCCTGACGCCCATTGACGACCGCAAAACGTCATCTCAGCAAAGCCTTCATCTCCGCCACCGCCTGCTGCATGCCTACCATCAAGGCTCGCGCGACAATGCTGTGCCCGATGTTCAGCTCGCGCATCCCCTCGATGCGCGCCACGGGGCGCACGTTGTGGTAGGTCAGCCCGTGCCCCGCGTGCAATTGCATATCGAGCCGACGCACGAGTCGCCCGGCGTCGGCCAGCGCGGCAAGCTGCTTCTGCTGCTCGGCGCCGCGGGCCAGTGCGTACTGGCCGGTGTGCAGCTCGACCGCCTGGGCCCCCAACTCGATGGCCGTTTCGATCTGCTCCGGCTGCGGATCGAGAAACAAACTAACGACGATGCCCACCTCTCTCAGCCTCCGTACGGCCGCGGTCAGCACGTCGCGCTGGGCGCGGGCATCGAGTCCCCCCTCGGTGGTCACTTCCTCGCGCCGCTCCGGCACCAGCGTGGCCTGATCGGGCCGCACCTGGCACGCTAGTTCGACGATCTCCGGGTGGCAGGCCATCTCCAAATTCAGCTTGGCGGTGACCGTCTCCCGTAGAATCCGCACGTCGCGGTCCTGAATGTGGCGACGGTCCTCGCGCAGGTGCACGGTAATGCAGTCGGCGCCCCCCAGCTCGGCCGCCACCGCCGCCCATACGGGATCGGGCTCGAAGGTGCGGCGAGCCTGGCGAACCGTGGCCACGTGATCGATGTTGACGCCGAGCTCAACCATGGAGGGAGTTTTCAGTTTTTGGTTTTCAGTTTTCAGTCGGAGAGAAAGAGGAGAATGAGAAGTCGGACGTGGGAGGTCGGAAGGCGGAAGTGGCGCTGCCCGACTTCCGATTTCCGACTTCCGATTTCCGACCCTGACACAGTCCGCGACGTCCGTCACTCCGCCGTCTGCCCCACGACGGGCTCTCCGCGAAAACGCCGCGCAAAGTCGTACCGACCGTCGCCGTCGCGGTCCTCCTCCAGCACGATGGCGTGCTCCTGCTTCTCGTACCGCAGACGATGACGCGGCCCACCCGGCTCTGGTTCGCTCAAAAGTGGAGCGGGCAGCGATCGGAGCGACTCCCAGAGCGTCTCCTGCGACGGTGTGGTTTGCTCCTTGCCGTTTGTGCCCCGCGACCGGCCGGGAATCGCTCCGCCGACCATCTCTTTCGACGAGACGGGCTCCCGCGGCGGGGGTGCTTGTCGACGTGCGGCGCTCTCCTGCCCCACACAGTAAGCCAGACTGCTGGCCACCAGAACGAACACTACCGGCTTCCAGATGCGGCCGTGCGAGGGCCGGTCGGATGCATCGCCGAAATGGTCGGCTTGGGCGGCGTCGGCTTCCTCGAGGCCCATGCCTTCCAGCTCGCTTTGGAGCACTTCAATGGCCGCGGCCGATTGCGTCCGCGGCACTTCGAGCAGGTAGAGCGTGCGCCACGAACCGTCGAGCGCGCTGAACTCGTGATGCTGCCGCACGTGCGCGTCGATGCCCAGACCGTCGAGTACGTCGGCGAAGTAGCCCACTTCGGCCAGAGATACGAACCTCGCGATCACGCCCCACGGGGCCGCGTCGGCCGTATTGTCGAACGGCAGTCCGCAGTGGGGGCAGAATCGGGCGGCGGTCACTTGCGCCACCAGGTCCGAACCACATTGTTCGCAGCGCTTGGTCACGGTAATGCTCCCTGAATGCACTTCGAAAAGAGGCTATCCGGAAAGCGTCTCAGAGAAGGGGACAGGCACATTTTGCTCCGCGGATGCCGCAGTGGGAAAGGCAAGTCCAAGATCAGCTACGCAAAATGAGCCAGTCCCCGACGCCTTTCGGACAGCCCCTAAGCATCCCGTTCATTATGATGCCCGCGCGGGCCGAATTCCAGAGGCAGTTACGGTCGCGTGATCCG
>CAYQAJ010000194.1:0-9961 GCA_964415245.1 uncultured Pirellulaceae bacterium
GCGGCAGCAGTGCACCCGTCCTCGCCATCTACCTCTGCTCCGCTTCCGGCGCCGGTCCCGCATTGCGGGCCGGGTCGTCGTCCGGCAACGTCCAACTGGCGCTCACCACCAAGCCATTGTCGCGGAAGGTGAACCGGTCTTCGCTCGTGCTGTTGTAGCGAAAATGGGGCACATCCGGTGCCGTCACCAACCGGTTGTTCTGCAGTGTGTCGTTTTCGGCCTGATGAAATCGAATCGGGCTGCGGGCGATGCCGTAGATCGTGTTGTTCTCGACCACAAACAGCGAGCTGCCCTCATCCATGAAGATGCCGTTGCTCTCAGCCCGACCGGCGTTCGGTGGAACGTCGAAGATCAGGTTGCCGCGCAGCACGCCGTCGGGCTGGCGGCCCAAGGTGTAGATACCGCCGCCGTCCGAGAGAATCTGCATCACGCGGTGGATGCGGTTGTCGGCCACCACGTTTCCCTCGGACGCGGTCGGCCGCGTGTTCCAGCTCCAACCCAGCGACACGCCGGTATAGGGGAGATCGCTTACCTCATTGCGAGCCACAAGCGTGCGCCGCGTGATTCCGACCCAGATTCCGACGGCGCCGTAAAATGTGGCGCCGCAGCGGCGGACCACGTTGTCGACGAGCTGGTTGCCGTCGCACACCAAGTCATCGCGCCCACCATCGAGGCGCGAGAACGTTTCGCCGACCATGATGCCGTTGCCGGCCACGTCCTCGACCACGCACCGCGCCACGCGGTTGCCGTGGCAACTCCGGCGAAAGTACACGCCGCATCCGCCCAAGTGCGCGAAATGGCATCGTTCGACAGCGCAGATTTCGGCCAGATCGAACAAAACGGCCGAATCGACCACCGTGCGTGAGCCGCCGCGTTCGCCGTCGCGGGGCTCGAAAAAACACGCTTGGCCCGCCGCGTAGCCGCCCGAAGGCAGGTCCCACCGCGTGTGCGCGAAGGTCAATCCCACGAAGCGCAGACCGCGGACCGGAGTGCCCTTCTGCGCGTCGCCCGACACCACGATCAGATTCGTCAGCCGCGGCGCGATCACCTGTTCGTCGGTGGGTTCGATCTTGCCGGTCGGGCGATACCGCAGCCGGCCCGACTTGGTATCGAGATACCATTCCCCCGGTGCATCGAGATACTCGGCCGCATTCTCCAGAAAGTACCGCGGGTGGCTTTCAAAGTTGTCGATGGCGAAATGTGGGGACGATGGGCCGATCGGATTGGTGAACGTCATCGTGCGGGCGGCCGTGTCGATCGACCGAACTCCCACGCGCGAGGTCGACCAATCGTGCAGGAACACCACCTCGACCCCTGCCAGATCGGCGGGGGGTTTTACGTCCCCCTCGCGGTACGAAAAGCTCGTGCGGCGATCGGGGCCCGCGCTATCGACCCGCACGAACCCTTCGTTCGGCTCGCGCGCCCGTGTCTGCCTCGCGCCGGCGACGTACAGGTCGCGAAACCGCCACTCGCCCGAACGCACGGTGGGAATGTCGGCCTCCCACACGCCGTCGTTCACCTGCCAGGGGCCGATCGGCGAGCCGCCGCTGAGCACGACTTCTTCGCCGGGGAAGGCCGCATACGTGACGCTCCCTCCGTCGCCCGCGCTATCCTCGGGTCCAAACCGCAGCGGCTCGCGCAGAAAGTAAGTGCCGCCGCGGATGAGCACGGTGGCCCCCTTCGCTCCGCCGGCCAGCTTGCCGCGCACGAGCTCCTGCGCCCGCGCCACACTTGCCACAGGCCGCTCGGCAGTGCCGGGGTTTTCGTCGCTACCCGTGGTGGCCACAAACACATCGGCCTCGGGCACATCGGCTCGACTGATTTCATGGAACGCAAGCGAACCGAGCGCGATTGCCATCGCGCACAGGAGTCTCGCGGGCATGTTGTATCTCACGCTAATATGTCTACCTAAACAGGCAATTTCATCTGAGGCTCGCCGCGCTCGGCGAGCGCTTTGTCGATTCGCGCAAGCTGCTCGGGCGATAAGCGCCAACCCATGGCGCCCGCAGTTTCGGCGATTTGCTCGGGCCGCTTGGCGCCGCACAGCGCCGCGGTGATTCCCTCACGATGAATGACCCAGTTCACCGCCACTTGCGCCACGGTGCGGCCCGCCTCGTCGGCGATCTCGCGCAAGTGGTCGAGAAAGTCTTGGTTCTTCGCCCATTCCCGCCCCTGGAACATCGGGTACTTCGCCCGGCCGTCGCCGGGAGGGAACTTGTGGTCGCGCGCCAGCTTGCCGGCCAGCAATCCTTTGAGCAGCGGCCAATAAACGACCACCGCGATGTTCCTCTCCCGGCACCAAGGCAAAGTGTCTGCCTCGATCTGCCGCTGCAGCATGTTATACGGCGGCTGGAACGCGGCAAGTGGGCACTCGGCCGCGAATTCTTGTAGCTGCGCGAGCGTGACGTTCGACGCGCCGATCGATAGCGCCTTACCTTCTTCCATCAGCCGTCGCAGTCCCGACGCCGACTCGGCCACCGGAGTCGCCGGGTCGGGCGCGTGCAGATATAGCAGCTCAACGCGATCGGTCCCCAATCGACGCAGGCTCTCTTCGCACTGCCGGCGGAGCGTTTCGGGCCGCGCGTCGATCACGCGCCCGCCTTGGCCGTCCCAGGCGATGCCCCCCTTGGTGGCGATCACTACGCTGTCCCGCCGTGAGCCCACCGCGCGGGCAATGAGCCGTTCGCTTTCGCCCTCGCGCCCGTATGCGTAAGCGGTATCGAAAAAGTTCACGCCCAGTTCAAGGCACACTTCGATCGTTGCCAGGCTGTCGCGATCGTTCACGTCGAGGCTCGTCATGCCGGAGATCGGCCAACACCCCAACGCAACGGGCGACACACGAATGCCGGTATTACCCAGTGGTCGCAATTCGCTCATGAGGATTCACTCGTGTCTGTCCGAAAGCCGTCAGGGACTGGCGCGTCGGGGACTGGCTCGCTTTGCGGAGTCTGCGGAGCAAAGCGTGCCTGTTCCCTTCTCCGGACGCGCCTCGGCTCGCTTTGCGCAGTCTGCGAAGCAAAGTGTGCCTGTCCCCCTCTCCGGACGCGGACAGGCGTTATTGTTCCCGCGTTCGCCCCTTCGGCCACAACTCCAGGATCACACTCTCCGCATCGGCCCCCGGCGGTGTGTAGCTCGCGGCCTTGCGCAGTTCCAGTGGACGCAGCATCCCGCGGTGCCGCGCTTCCTTGCGCTCTTCGACCCACGCCGGTCCCTTGATCACCAACAGCCGCCCGATTGATGCCCAGTGCGGCGCGAACCAATTGCAGATCTTCCACAGCGGGCCGACCGCGCGGGCCACCAGCGTGTCGAATCTCAGGTCGTCGAGCAGGTGCTCGGCCCGCGCCTCGAACACGGGCACCGGCAGCTTGAGTCGGTCGATCATTTCGGCCAGCGCTCGGGCCTTCTTACCGACCGACTCGACCAGCGAAACGTGTACGTCGTTCCTGAGAATCGCCAGCACGATGCCGGGTACGCCGCCGCCGCTCCCCACGTCGAGCACCCGTTCGCCCGGCCGCAAGAGTGCCGCAAGCTGCATGCTGTCGACCAGATCGCGGGCGACAAACGTTTCGTAATCAGTGTGGCGAGTCAGGTTGAGCCGCTGGTTCGTCTCCCATAGCACGCGGCAGTACTCTTCTAGCACCGTCACCTGCTCGATCGGCAATTCGATCGCGTGCCGCGCCAGCGCCGCACTCAGCGAATCGCCGGCGTTTTCCGCCGGCTGCGGCTCGACGCGCTGTACCGATTCCAACTCCGCGGCCTGCGGCGATTCCGGCTCCGTCGATTCTGGCTCGCTGACCATGCTCTTAGTTGTCATTTGCCACATCGGCAGGGCAAAGGTAGATTTGCAAGCGTTGTTGGGATGGCAGGATAATGCACCGCAAGCTCCGCACGGGGGCGTCGAGCGCGTCTGGCGAGTATAACCCAGAGCGCCCGCGACACAACAAGGGCCTACCGGCACATGAAACAGCGGCACAAACCAGCAGCGAGCAAGTCGCAGCGCAACCGGGGAACGTCGCGCCGCACCTTCCTCGCGCAAAGTGCGGCCGCCGCAGTCGCCGCAACCGGCTTTTTCAGCGAAGTTGCCGCCGCGCCTTCCGAGGCGCCGTCGGAGACGCTGCGCATCGGTGCCATCGGCGTCGGCAACCGCGGCGTCGACAACATAGTGGCGGTGAACAAGGAGCCGGGCGTCGAGATCGCCGCGCTGTGCGACGTCGATCAAAAATTCCTGGCCTACATGGTCCGCCGCTTCCCCCGCGCCAGCCAGTACCGCGACTTCCGCAAGATGCTCGATCAAGCCGGCCTCGACGCGGTCATCGTCAGCACGCCCGACCACACGCACGCCCACGCCGCGGCCGCCGCCATGCGACGCGGCCTGCACGTGTACTGCGAGAAGCCGCTGGCCCACACGTTCGACGAAGTGCGGCTGCTGGCCCGGCTCGCCGGCGACACGCACCTCCTCACGCAAATGGGCAACCAGTGGCGAGCCAGCGACGGCTACCGACGCGCGGTCGCGCTGATTCGCGCAGGCACAATCGGCAACGTCGAGCAGGTGTACTCGTGGACCGATCGCCCGTTGTGGCCGCAGGGCATCGACCGCCCCGCCGAACAGCCCGACGTGCCCGAGCACCTCGACTGGGATTTGTGGATCGGCCCGGCGCCCACTCGCCCGTACAGCGCCGCGTATCATCCGCTCAAGTGGCGCGGCTGGTGGGATTTTGGAACCGGCGCCCTGGGGGATATGGGTTCGCATCTGTTGGACCCGATCTACCTGGCCCTCGACCTGGCCTATCCGACTTTGATCGAAGCCGACACCACCGAAGTGAACGCCGAAACGTATCCCGCTGCCAGCACCGTGCGATTCACCTTTGCTGCCCGTGGCGAACTTCCACCCGTCGCGCTCACCTGGTATGACGGCGGAAGAATCCCGCCCGAGTCGGTCACCGGAACTTCGCGTCCGCCCGCCAACGGTTCGCTGCTGGTGGGGAGCCGCGCGAAAATGTTTATCCCCGAGCGCGGCGGCGATCCACGAGTTCTGCCTCTGAAGCGTGGCGACAAAGTCGAAGTGCCACAGCTCGAATTGCCTCCCGCTCCCGGCCACCACGCCGAGTGGATCGAATCCTGCAAAACCGCCAAGCCCACGAGCAGCAGCTTCGCCGACGTGGCGCCGATGGTCCAAACGTGCCACCTTGGCAACATCGCCATCCGCCTCGGCCAAGAGTTCGACTGGGACGCCGACAAGGCCGCGCCAATCGACTGCCCCGCCGCCGCTGCCCTCCTCCGCCGCGATTACCGCCACGGCTGGGAACTGTGAGCGGATCGGAAAACCGTCGGGGACTGGCTCATTTTGCGCTCGTCAGTTGTCAGTTGTTCGTAGTCCGTTGCAAATTCGACTGCCGGCTGAAAACTGAACACTGAAAACTTGGGCCCGTGCCTGTCCCCTTCTCGGAGACGGTTTTCCGATCCGCTCGCAGGGCGTCAGGAAAGTAGGTCCTGCTTGCCGAGCGGGACCTCTGTTATCATGACTCCCAGCCGGTACGGTGGCTTGTTCGACGTCATTCCCGCGCACGCGGGAATCCAGTTCGCTTGTTGTCGGTTGTCCGTGGTCAGTTGTGCGTTGTAATGGAGGTTCCGGCTCTCCATTCTTCATTCTGCACTCTTCATTCTGCACTCTGCCATCTTCCCACCCCCCCAAAACTTCATCGCCATAAGCCCAACATGACTCCCGAAGCGGCACTCGCCAAACAAATCGAACTCTACCGGGCCATGACCGGCGAGCAGCGCCTCGCCATCGCGCTCGATCTGCACGAGTTCGCCTGCGACGTGGCCCGCGCGGGCATCCGCCACCAGTTTCCAGGCGCGAGCGCCGACGAAGTCGAACGCGAGCTGCGTCGCCGCATCGAGCTGAGCCGGTAACTCTGTTTACCTGGCGTGGCGAAGACGCGCCGGCTCGGCGGCTGGGAACAGTAGGTCCTGCTTGCCGAGCAGGACCTTTCCTGTCACGGCGCGGTCGTGAGACCGGCCATAACGCGGGTGCTCCGTACTTCCTTGCCGTGCGTGTTGCCGCTCACTACACTTATCGAGTTGTGCTTTCCTTCGGTCGAAATGCCGAGGACTGTGCGACGGGAGCCCTTTATCACTCCGCAGGAGCGATGCCCATGACCGCACGTGTTTCGGCGACACCCGCCACGCCCCGACTGGCGCTTTGGCAGTGGATTGTCCTGTTCGTGGCCAGCGCGGCGGCGACGTACGTGATTCTGCTGCTGGCCATACCGATTCGGTCGGCCGGCCGATCGGTGGCGCAGTCGAACAACGCCAGCGGCGAAAGGCAGCAGGGCGGCTCGAAAGCGTCCTCCGACGATACAACGCCGGACACCGGGAAATCGGCGTCGCAATCTTCGCGGGGGAAATCCGCATCCGGTTCGTCGACCTTGCAGCAGCCCGGCACTTCGACGGTACCGAAGCCGAATTCCAACGACGATACGCCCGAGCCTCCGAAGTCAACCGACGAGGTGCCCGCGACCGCGGCAGACACAAACCCCGCGTCGGGCGCGAACCCGGTTCCCGACGTGATTCCCGTTGCACCGGACGATGGTCTGCCCGAGGATCCTCCACCCGCCGACACCCCGCGCACCAAGAATCCCGACCGACCCGCCGTGGCCCGCGATCCGTTGCCGCCGCTCAAGAATGTCGAGGAGGTTCAGCGGATGATTAACGAGCGCGCGAAGGCCGGCCAGTTCGGCAACCCGACCGACTGGAAGAAGGCGGCGGAGTTTGCCAACGCCGAAGTTCAGCGGCGGCACGATGATGGCCGGTTGTCCCAGGGCACGCAGATTCAATTCCAGGCCCTTCCCGGCGGCATCTCGGTCAGCGTCTCGGCGCGATCCGGAGGACAACGACCGTGAAAGCTGTCGGCTCTCAGCTATCGGCTGTCAGCTCCGGACTTGTTGTGCGCGGGTCTCCCGACCCCGCACACGATAGATCGAACGTCTCTCGCCGAGTGGCGTGGTCGGGAGACCACGCTACAACAAGTCCGTTGTTCGTTGTCAGTTGTCCGTTGTCCGGAACTGAAAACTGAACACTGAAAACTGAACACTGAAATCTATCCTTCCGCACCCACAATCACGAACCAATTCTCCCGCGGAGTCTCTCCCCATGCCTCGCACCGTGCCGCCCTTTCTCGCAAGTCTTTCGCTGCTCGCCAGCAACGGCTGGGTTGCCGGCGCCGTGGCTCTCGCCGCCGGGACGATCACCGGCGGAGCGCTGTGGGTGACAACGTTCGGCGTGGTACGCATGCTGCCCGAGTTCGGCCGCGAAACGGCCACGGGCGATACGACGCGAAATGCAACGGGCGACTCAAAGCGAAACCCGGCGGCCGACGGCGAAACCTCGTACCCGCCGCTCTCATCGTTTTCCGACACGCCTGCGGTGGAGGGTACGCCAAGTTCGTCCGCAAACGCCGCCCAGTCGCAAGCGCCCGCGGTTCGCTCGGCCACGAAAAGGCTGTTCGGAGCGTGGTCCGGCAAGATGGAAGACCTGCTCCCCATGCGGGTCGAGTTCCGCCGCGACGGCGCGATGCACGTTACCGAATATGCCGGCAGTCTCGGCCCGTTAGCGGGATCGGTGGCTACCACGTGGGTCGTGTATCGAGAAGCGAACGGAGTGTACTACCTGCGGCACAGCCTGAACGACAGCGAGCCCGATCGCGACGTGCGCCTGGTCTTTCTCGACGACGACCGCATCCAGCTCACCTTGCCGATCGACCCGCAGTTGGCGGCTTTGTCGGGCCGCACCAAGCCCATGGTGGCGGTGCTCGATCGCGAAGGCTCCGGGCAAGCCGAGTCGGTGGCACTGCCCAAGGGGGCCGAGCGGATCGTCGGCCTGTGGCACAGCCAGCTCAAACCGCGCGACGATAGCCCGATGCCGGGCCAGTTGCAGCTCGATTTTCGCGACGACGGCACGCTGTCGATAGGCGTCTCGCAGCCGCTCCCCCTCTCGGCCGCCCCGATCTACGACGAGCAGCATCGGGCCAGGTGGAAGTTCGTAAAGTCGGCCGGCGACGTGCTGACACTGGATATCTCCGACCCGCAGTCCGACAACCGCTCGACGTGGACGATCACGTTCCAGGGCAATCAGAAGATGACCCTGAAGGCCTCCGACGACCCGCAATCGAAAACGTTCACGCGTGTCAGCACGCTGGTTCGCTGACCGCCCGAATGCCTCGCCCTCCGCGTCTCACTCCTCTCGCTCCGGCTCCGCGCTCCTGCCTCACGCCTCATCCCTCACGCCTTCGCTGGTGCGCGAAAGTGGCCTGCGCGCACCAGAAGAGCCCTCCTGGGGGCCCCACGACGGTGCGCGCCGCCCCTTCGGCGCACCAGAGTGAAGAGCAAATGCAAAGGCGAGAGTGTTCCGTTTTCGGTGTTCCGTTGTCAGTTTCGGCCAGCGGACACTGACCCGATCGAGCTGGAACAATTTCCCGGCCCGATCTGAGAGCCGATCGCCGAGAGCTGGCAGCTTCCCCAAAACCGTCGGGGACTGGCTCATTTTGCGCAGTCTGTTTGCAGTCGTCCGGTGTCCGCCTTCCGGCTGAAAACGGAACACCGAAAACCGAAAACTTGGAGCGTGCCTGTCCCCTGCTCCGAAAACCGTCGGGGACTGGCTCATTTTGCGCAGTCTGCGGAGCAAAGTGTGCCTGTCCCCTTCTCCGAGACGGTTTTGAAACAGGCACTGATCAGCACTCATCATCGCTAATCCCTGCACGAACATTGGCTTATGTCGATTTCTCTGCCGGCTGACAACTGAAAACTGAACATTGAAAACTGAAAACGCTTTCCACCGCCCCCATTCTACGCCGGTTGGTTGATATATTCAATACAAGTTGTTCATAAGTTATTACGGTTTCCGGGGATGCGGCTTGCGGAGAGCGGCCCACGAGCCCCCAACGTAAGCGCGGGGCACCCGACTCAAAGCGGAAAGCGGAAGGGGCACGAGGCTTGAGGCCTGAGGGTTGAGGCTTGAGTGGCTAGGGCTGGGCTTTGGGTGCCTTCGGCCGGCTCTGGACTCTGGACTCTCGACCTTCCCAGTAGCCGCTCAGTCGTCGCTTCCACCGGCACAAGGCCGGCGGAGAGCCGGAGCGTGGGAGTGCGAGTGGCAGCGCGGCGCGATGCCCGAAATGTCGCGGCGCGGCGTGATGGGCGGCACGCGGCGGCACGGAGGGCGGAGATAGGGCCGGCCCGAGTGAAACGTGGGATTTGCTAACGCGTATCAGGCCATCAGGAGACGCACGGGTGTCGGACGTCGGCAGGTGCAATGGCTCGAGCGCCGGCATCGTAAGCAGGGTAGCGCTACTCCCCCACGTCTTCGTCACGGGTTCTTGGGGCAGGCGAGGTCGGAGGTTTTAGGTCCCATGGCTGCGGGGCATCCCTGATTAGTGCAACGTGGGCGAATCCGCCGCCAAGCGATTCCGATAACGGCCCAATCGCAACGCGCTCCGTGAACTCAGCATCGCGATCAATTCCTTCCTGAGTCTTCAGAACCATAACGGTCTTCGTTTCCAATTCTCGAATGCCCAAGAACTCATGATAATAGTGTGCTAAGGTGGGATTTCGGAAATCGCGCTTTAGGGATTCGAGCGAAGTTTGTCGGAAGTAGTCCCGGTGAAACTGGTCGACCTGATCATTTCGCACACCTTGCTTTCTCGCTGTCACGATCATAGGCATAGGACTTAGCGATTCTGCCAGCGCCGATGGCGATAGCTTCAAGAGCGTAGCACACTCGTCTAGGTCGGAGTCAGATAGGTTGAGTTCGGCCTGAACAACACAGATGTCCTTTAGCGTGGCGCGGTTAATGTGACTTTGGTAAAAATCGGACTCCAGAACTTTGCTTGGGAAGCGTGTCGCAAAAAGAACTTGAACCCATCTTATTCACCACCCCGATGATTGTACCATTCGTCGCGGCGTGAGTG
>CAYQAJ010000195.1:0-5152 GCA_964415245.1 uncultured Pirellulaceae bacterium
TACCTGCCGATCCTCACGCTGGAAGGCGTCGAGGGCAAGCTGTTCCGGCCGATGGCGCTCACGGTCATCTTCGCTCTGGCCGGTTCGATGATCCTTTCGCTGACGTTGATGCCCGTGCTGGCCAGCTATCTGCTGCCCAAGCGGATGGAAGAGCGGGAACCGTTGTTGGTTCGCGCGATCCAATGGCTGTACCGGCCCATTTTGCACTTCACGATGCGTAACAAGCTGGCCGTCCTGGGCGGAGCGTTGTACGTGTTGGTCGTCGCCTTCGTTTTCATCGCCCCGAATCTGGGCAGCGAATTCGTGCCCAAACTGTCCGAGGGCGCCATCGCCATCAACGTCGTTCGTCTGGCTGGCACCAGCCTGGAGGAATCCGTTCGCTACAACACCCAGATGGAACGGGCGATTCTGAAAGAGTTCCCCGACGAAGTCGAACACGTGTGGAGCCGCATCGGCAGTGCCGAGGTCGCCACCGATCCGATGGGCGTCGAATTGACGGACATGTTCATCACCTTCAAGCCCCGCACACAGTGGGCCCGCGCCAAGACGCAGGACGAGCTGACGCAGCTAATCCGGCAGTCCCTACGGGAGATGCCTGGTCAGCGCATCGCCATGACCCAGCCGATCGAAATGCGCATCAACGAGATGATCAGCGGCATACGTTCGGACGTCGCGGTCAAGCTCTTTGGCGACGATTTCGACACGCTGGTCGATAAGGCGGAAGACATCGAGATGGTGCTCCGCTCCATCGACGGCAGTGCCGACGTGGCCGTCGAACAGATCACCGGCCAACCGGTGCTAGAGATCAAGGTGAAGCAAGACGAAATCGCCCGCTATGGCGTCTCGGCCAGGCAGGTGCTCGACCTGGTCGAGTCGTTGGGTAGCTACAAGCTCGGCGAAGTGTACGAGGAACAACTGCGGTTTCCGCTCGTGGTGCGGTTACCCGAGCGTTTTCGCCGCGACCCTGAAGCGATCGGTGCGATTCAGGTGAGCACGGCATCGGGCCAGCGGATCCCGCTGCGGCGACTGGCCGACATCAAGGTGGTGGAAGGCCCGTCAACCATTACCCGCGAATGGGGTTACCGCCGCATCACGATCTCGGCGAACGTTCGCGGCCGCGATTTGGGCAGCTTTGTGGCCGAAGCCCAGCGTCGCATTGAGGAGAAAGTGCAACTGCCCCCCGGCCGCTACCACTTGGAGTGGGGCGGAGAGTTTGAAAGCATGCAGCGTGCGCAGCGCCGTCTGCTGATCGTGGTGCCGGTCTCGTTGTTGTTGATTTTTGGACTCCTGTACATGACGTATCGCAACCTGACCGACGCGCTTCGCGTGGCTACGGGCGTGCCGTTCGCCTGGACGGGCGGCATCGTGGCGCTGTGGATTCGCGGCATGCCGTTCTCGATTTCGGCCGCCGTCGGTTTCATCGCGCTGTCGGGCGTGGCCGTGTTGGCCGACATGTTGCTGGTGTCCTACATCCGTCAATTGCGGCGTCGCGGAGTGCCGTTGGAAACGGCGGTAGAGGAAGCCGCCATGACGCGGTTGCGGCCGGTGCTCATGACCGCGCTGGTGGCCGGCCTGGGGTTCGTTCCCATGGCCTTCAACACCGGAATGGGCGCCGAGGTGCAGCGGCCGTTGGCCACCGTGGTGATCGGCGGCGTGATCAGCTCCTCCGTTGCCTCGCTGTTGGTGTTGCGCGTGCTGTACATGATTCTGCCAGGCAAAGTGAGTGCCGAGCAGCGAGATCGTCGAGTCGAGAGCGAAGAGCCGGAGCTGGTCGGAGCGGGAGACGATTGAAAGTGCGGCAGGCGTGCAGCCTGCCGATGGTGCCGTAGTTAATGGAAACTGAAATCAAGACAGGGAGCCGAGAATCCGTTTCCTCGGTTGTGTCCTGTTTGTAATGCCAAAGGAGGGAAGGATGATTCTTGTCATGCCCAAGCAAGGTGCAATGTTTGGTTGTTTGCTCTCCATCGCGGTACTCGCCGGCGGTTGCGGAAGCCAGGGAAGCGGCGGCGCACCGGCACAGGTCTCCGCGTCGTCGCACGACGGTCAGGACCACGAAAGCGACCCCACGCACAACGGCTGGTGGTGCGTCGAACACGGCGTGCCCGAAAAACAATGTGCCATGTGTGATTCCAAGCTCGCCACCCAACTGCGCGAGAAGGGCGATTGGTGCCAGGAGCACGCCCGCCCGGAGTCGCTGTGCTTCCAATGCGATCCGACGCGGGCCGATAAGTTCGTCGCCCTGTACGAGGCCAAGTACGGCAAAATGCCGCCCCAGCCGACGGACTGATCCGTCACAGCGGCGGGCAGTGGTGGACTACTGTTGCGCCGACCCGAACCGCGGCGGCGTCAGGTCAGATGCTCGTGCCGGATCTTTGTCAGTGAGGCGAGGGCCGGCTTGGGCCGGTCCTGGGCATCGAGCAGACCGCCGTGCGGATAGCCGTGCGGCTTGGCGTCGCTCAGCTCATTCCAGATGATGCCGTGCACCGCCGGTTTGGCCAATAGCAGCGATACCATGCGCCGCGCGCGGTCGTCCTGCCGCTCGGGCGTCCACGCCTCGTCTCCGTCGCCGACCGGCTTGGCCTGGGAGCGCGCTTTCGGGTCGGGTCCGCTGGCGCTGGGCACGGTCAATAGCACCAACAGCGGAAGCCCGAGCACGGCAAACCGCTCGATCAGCTCATTGAACTCCAGCAGGTCGCGCGGCTGGGAGCCGCCGGGCCAACAGCCGAAATTGATCTCCAGGGCGATTCCGGAAAGACCTAGATCGGCCCGCACCAACGCGTCGGCAAAGTGCAGGGGCGAAAGGTCGAGATCCTGGTTGTGTAGAAACTCGCCCCAGGGCTGATCGCAGCTTACGATGACCGGGGCGCTGGCGTCGGCCGCCTTGACGGCGTCGATGGCCGCCACGGTCAGGCGGAGCCGTTGTTCTTCGGTCAGCCGCATCGCGCCGGGCACGTTCGTCGCTCCTGAGCAATGCCACACCTGCACGCTGCCCGCGTAACGCCGCGCGACCGCCTGCACGTACTTGAAAACGTACGAGTGCAGGTTTTCGAAGTCCCCCTCCCACAGGTAAATCCAATCGGGCAGGTGCGCCGCGTCGAATGCCAGCAGCGGTCCGCTGCACACGCGCAGCCCGTGACCGCGACACCACTGCACCTGCTTGTCGTGCATGGTCCAGTGACGCTGGCCGGGGTTGGTTTCGATGTCGCGCCAGGAGAACGGGATCACGGCCGCGTTGAACGTGCTCAACAGAGCGGCGGCGCTGGCGTCGTCTAGCGGTTGCTCTTCCACGTTGCATGCCAACAGCGTGGGCAACTTGGCCGTCTGCTGGTGCCGGGCCGCCAGCACCTGGCGAGTATAGTCGCGCACCAACAGCTCGCTGGCGTCGAGCGTCTGCCCGATGGATTTGACTGCCTTGTCGGCGGCTTCGGCGGGGTTGCTCTGGCAAGTGGCCGCCTGGCAAAAGCTCGCCGACGCTAAGGTGTACTGGGCGCGGAACTCCTCCGAAACATCCAGCCCGGCCAGCTCCCACGCTGCCTGCTGATTGCGCAATCGGCTGAGCGTGCCGCGTGCCAGCTCGACTTCGAGGTGGTAGGGAACCTCCCGCTCCATCAGGCTGGTGGTGCTGAGCACGAGCTCGCCGTGTCCCGCGACGCGCCACGGCACGAATACTGCGACCGAATCGTCGGTGTCGCGGTCGAGGATCAGCGTGCTGTGCGACTGGCGATTCTGGCTGCGGAGCGGAATCCCCTCGTACGCCGCGGAATAGATCCGCTCCACGGCGGAGTTCGGCAGGCGATCGGGCCGAGAAACAAGAAAGCGCAGTTGACCCATGTAACGGTGCCCTAGCCCAGCCCTAGGAGAAGATGCGCCGTGTGGAATTGCGCCGGTGGCGCAGCGCCGAGGCAGCGCCGAGTTTACTCCAGGCGCCGGGGGCATACAACACAACGCGCCACGGCGGAAGCGCAACCCCTGCGACGCGGCCGCTGCGTTTGGTATACTTGGCCCGCCGCCACGCGGCCCGCCGCTTCGCGGCCCGCCGGCACCGGCCCCGCCGGCACCCGGCCCCGCACAGTCGAGCGACATGCTTGGCCGCGCTACTGACCCAGGTTGCGCTGCGAGACTACCTGGGCCGGGGCGCTCGCGTCGGCCGTCGCAAGCCGTCTGACCCATTCCCGAGGCACTTTGACCCCCAAGTGGAGCCGATCATGACTGTCATGCCCGCGCGACAGGGAAAAGTACGCGACATCTACGATCTGGGCGATCGGCTGCTCTTGGTCGCCACCGACCGGATCAGCGCCTTCGATTGGGTGCTCCCCACCGAGATACCCGACAAAGGGCGCGTGCTGACACAAATCAGCGCGTTCTGGCTCGACCAGCTCGGCGGGCCCCATCACCTGCTCTCGCTCGATCTCGACGACGTCCCGCTCCCCGACGGACTCGACCCCGCCTACCTGCAAGGGCGAAGCATGCTCGTGCGGAAGGCGCGCGTTGTGCCCATTGAGTGCGTGGTACGCGGTTACCTGGCCGGTTCGGGTTGGAAGGAGTACCAGCAAGACGCAGCGGTGTGCGGTATCGCGCTGCCCAAGGGTCTTCAAAAGAGCTCGCAGCTTCCCCAGCCGATCTTCACGCCCGCCACCAAGGAGTCGTCGGGGCACGATATTAACATCACCTTCGAGCAGGCGGCCGACATCGTGGGCAGCGAAACTGCCGAGGAGCTGCGGCGCCGCAGCATCGAGCTCTATCGCCGCGGCGCCGAGATGGCGCGCGAGCGGGGAATCATTGTCGCCGACACCAAATTTGAATTCGGCTGGTGGGAAGGGAAATTGATCCTCATCGACGAAGTGCTCACGCCCGACAGCTCGCGCTTTTGGCCGGCCGACAGTTACACGGTGGGCCGCGACCAGTCATCGTTCGACAAGCAGTTCGTGCGCGACTACCTGGAGTCGACCGACTGGGACAAGAACAGCACGCCCCCGCCGCTGCCTGAGAAAATCGTCCGCCGCACCCGCGAAAAGTACATCGAGGCCTGCGAGCGGCTCACGGGCAAAGCGTTCGCGTGGAAGTAGCGGGGCGCTACGCAGAGCGCGGGTGAAAAGTGCGTGGGCGATGGTCTAATCCGCCGACGCCGCATCATCCGACGCCGCATCATCCG
>CAYQAJ010000195.1:5252-9925 GCA_964415245.1 uncultured Pirellulaceae bacterium
GCGTGGGCGATGGTCTAATCCGCCGACGCCGCATCATCCGACGCCGCATCATCCGGCGGCGCATCATCCGAGGCCGCATCGTCCGAGGCCGCATCGTCCGAGGCCGCATCGTCCGAGGCCGCATCATCCGAGACCGCATCATCCGAGGCCGCTGGCGGCTGCGATTCCGACTGCAGCAGCCGCGCCCGCAACAGGTTTCCGTGCCGCTGCGGCGAATCGTCGCCCCGGTAGAGCTCGGTGGCGCGGGACACGTCGCCGAGCAACTCGTGGGCACGAGCCAGGTTGTATCGCGCCCCCGGCTCCCACCATCCATGGGGTTCTGCCTCGCGCGTCTTCTCGAACCAGTATTTGGCGTCGTGATAATGGCGCTGCTCGAAGTGCACCTGCCCCAGCCAGAAACCGGCCGTGCGCTTGATGCGGAAATAGTCGGCCGTAATCATTGCCAACGCCTGCTGGCGGCTCGCTTCGTCGGAAGGAAGGGACTCGGTGATTCCCAAGAAGTTCTGCAACTCGGGCGATGTTGCGATCTGGTTGATCTGCGCGTCGGAAATGCGGGCGTCCATGAAGTAGCCGATGGCGCCGCGGTCGGCTTCCTCGACTTCCATGGCGCCCCGGAGTTGCCGTTGCCGACCTATGACGAGGGAATTGAATCGCGAGAGCGGCCCTTCGGTGGCATAGAATGCGAGCGCCGCCTCTCGGTCGGTCTTGACTCTCTCCGCGAGCGCACTGCGGTACATGATGGTCTCAAACGGAACATTCCACAGGCGCACCGACTGAACGCCTTCGGCGTCGGCAAGCGTCCGGGCCAATTTCGAGGGCGAAGTCGTCAGCACCACGCGCCGATCGCCGGCCAGACTGCGTTCCAACACCCTCATCCGCTGTGATAGGGATTGCGGCGTGGCCTCGACCAGCGCGACGACGTGCGAGAGGTCGTCGGCCTGCACCGGGTACACAAGCGGCTCGCCGTCCCCTTCGGCCGGAATGTCGAGCTGACGAAGCACGCCGGGATCGGCGATCGCCTGGTCGAGCGTGAGAATCCCCACGCCGCCAGGTCCCGGCAGGGGAAGCCCGAGCGCCGTGTCGAACAGGTACAGTTTTCCGGCAATCATCACGGCCGCTACCCACGGCTGCGGTGGATCGGCCGTATCGAAGCCCAGCACCACCGCGTCGATTCCCTGCTGCCGGCACAAGAGCACAAACGCGCGGGCCCGCTCCCACGCGTCGCCCCGCCCGTACAGCAATACCTGCCAGGGAAACCGCTGGTAGCCCGGCCCGGGAATCGCGCGGGCCGGCGGCGGTGTAATGGCTTCGAGGGCGGACGGATTGGCGTCGGGCTGCGGGCCCACCACGTCCTTGGGATACGGGAGCAGCGGCTCGAGCTGGATCGATCGCACCGTCCAATCGAATAGCCGCAGGGCCGACGCCAGCGCGGGGGCCGAGCTCTTGTCGAGCGACGGATCGAGCGCTCGCAACGCGGACGCCAGCTTATCGCGGTCGGTCGCGGAGACCGGCCCGGCTTGGGCGATCAGATAGCCAAAGTCTTCGTCGCGGTGTCGCTGGGTAACCCACTCCGACAGTGCGCGATGCCACGAAGCTTCCTGCAGAGAGTGCACGTCTTGCAGGCCAAACCGCATCGTCGTCAGCTCGTCCACTCCCGCCGACGCGCGCAGGGCACGGGGCAGCCGCCGCACCAGCGGATCGACGATCCACCCGTCGTCCGGCGGCTGTTGATCGACCCAGCGGTCAAGGTGATACATTACCTGCGCGCGGATTCTCGCCGGGTCGATGTCGGGGGCCTCCTCGATATTCGGCGGCACTTCGAGCTGATCGAAGAACTGCATCGCCACGTCGAGGTTATCCAGCTCGGCCTGCGGTGGTCCGCCAATTGGCCCGGCCGATTGCGAGCCCGAGTTGCCCCCGCAGCCGCCGGCCGTCAGGAGCGCGGCCACGACGACGGCAACCGTCGGCAAAAAAGCAACGACTGCGCGGACCAGCGTCGCGCGCGGCGGCGCTTCGCGACGCAGCGGCCGCGTCGGCGATCGTCTCCCTTTGCCCTCTTGCACTTTGCTTTTGTTGGCGCTCGCGCTCAATGCATGGCCTCCACCGTGTCACGCACCTTGACCACGCGAGCCAAAAGCGGTGCCAGCTCCGCCAGCGGCACCATGTTCGGCCCGTCGCTAGGCGCCCGGTCCGGGTCCGGATGCGTCTCGATGAACAGCGCGTCGATTGCCAGAGCGGCCGCTGCCAGCGACAGCGGCCCCACCATCGCGCGGTTTCCCCCGGTCGCGCGGCCCAGTCCACCGGGCTCCTGCACGCTATGCGTGGCGTCGAACACCACCGGCACGCCGAGCGACTTCATTTCGACGATTGATCGCATGTCGTTCACCAGCCGCCCGTAGCCAAAAAACGTGCCGCGCTCGCCCAGCAGAATGTTCCGGCAGCCAGCGGCCGAGAGCTTTTCTACCACGTGCCGCATGTCCCAGGGAGCCATGAACTGCCCCTTCTTCACGTGAACTGCCCGCCCGGTGCGCGCCGCGGCCAGGAGCAGATCGGTCTGCCGCGCCAGAAACGCGGGGATTTGCAGCAGGTCGCACACGCGCCCCACCGCTTCGGCCTGGTGCGATTCGTGGATGTCGGTCGTTACCGGCAGGCCGGTCGCCTCGCGCACACTTTCGAGCACCCGCAACCCTTCTTCCAAACCGGGGCCGCGAAAAGCGTCGACGCTCGTGCGGTTCGCCTTGTCATACGAGGCTTTGAAGACGATCTGCACCGGAAGCTCGCTCGCAATCTGCTTCAGCTTTCGGGCAACAACAAGGCACAACTCGCGGGACTCGATCACGCACGGCCCCGCAATGACCAACAGCGGGCACGGCTTGCCGCATTGGTAGGGACCGATCTGAGCCGGGTTGTTGGGCGCTGTTGTCGTGGTCACGTTTCGACGTGTCGTCCAGTTTTCAGTTTTCGGTGTTCAGTTTTCGGTGCCGGCAGCGGACGTTCGAGGTCGGCTTTCGGAAGTCGCCTTTCGGGGTTCCTCCTGCAACTGACAACTGACCACGGACAACGGACAGATCACTGTACGGCCGACTCTTCCGCTCGCGCTGCATCCTTCGCATACTTCGCTGCCCAGCGCGGCGAGACCAGCACACTCACTCGTTCCGGCAGCACCTCGACGTCGACCGGCAACACTCCGCCCGGGTCGCCGTCGAGCTGATAGTGTACCGGCTGTTCCGATTCCAGCCGCACGCGCCGCACGCGGCGCGTCATGCAATCGCCCGAAAGTCGATGACGCCCGAGCAGCACGCCGCCGAGATAGTACAGACCGGTAATCAATGAACCTTCGCGAAAAGTGCATACGTCGAGCAGGCCATCGGCCCCGTCGGCATCGGGCACGATTCCCAGCCCCCCCGCGTAGCGCGGCAGATTGGCCACGAACACCCACTTGGCCCGCACGACCGATTCAGCGGCGACCCCGGCGGTTGTCGAAACACAGGCCGACGACGATTCGCCACGATGACGCCGCCCGCCGGTTGTCGCCAATACCGCCTCTCGTGTCACAGCCGGCGACGTGGCCTCGTCGTCGCACTCGAATCGAACGGTGATCTCCGGGTACTGGTAATTACGGATCGTGGCCAGGATTTGTTTGGCGTAGGCCAGCTTCTGAATGTGCCCCCGCCGCTGGCTGTGCAGCCGCCGCACCACCTCGGCGTCGAAACCGCAGCCCAGCATGAGCAGAAACAGCCGCTCCCCTGCCCTTCCCGCGTCGAACCGCACGTATGCCCCGTTGCTCACGATGCGGCCCATCCGCCGCGCATTGGCCCGGATGCCCAGGTGCCGCGCCAGCAGGTTCTCGGTACCCAGGGGAAACACGGCCAGCGGCACATCCGGCGGCACCAGATTCGCCACCGACGCCACCGTCCCATCGCCCCCCGCCGCAATGACCGCCCGCAGCGAACCGTTGTCGCGTGCCCGGCCGACTTCGTCGCCCAGCCGCGATAGCTCGGTCACAACCCGCACGTCGAACCGCTCGGATTGTAGCTCCGCCGCCAGCCGCTCGACCGCCGGACGCCCCGATCGGGCCCCGGCCCGCGGGTTGGCCGCAATCAGCACCGTCCGCAGCTCGTCGGTCAGGTTATAAAGCGGCGGCGGCACGTGCGAGCCTCTCACAATGGCAAGCTTTGCGATCTGTGACGAGTTTATTGTAATCCATAGCCCCCAAAGTGCCTGTACCGCTGGAATACGCCGAATGCTCGATTCCGGTACAGCGTTTCGGCTCGATGGCGCGAAATGCAGCACTGCCACGCCATGCACCAACGGGCGTGCAAATGAAGAATTCCACATCGACACACGATTTATCTGTCGGCCCGAGTCGATCGTGAATCGCGTGAAAACAGCGATTCGGCGCGTCGCTGGCGACCTGCGCCGCGCTTCTATCGATGTTCTTTTGCGGTTCGCCAGGTCACGGGCACGGCACTTGCGTCTGCTGACGGGCGCCTGAAACGTGTCGCGGCAATCAATGCTGACCCGCGATTCCCATCGGGCTCAGAGGCTATCCGAAAGCCGTCGGGGACTGGCTCAATTTGCGGAGCGTATAAGGAGAGGTTGGATTGCTCCCGTTGCGGAAATCGCGGAGCAAAATGTGCCTGTCCCCTTCTCCGGACGGTTTTCGGATAGCC
>CAYQAJ010000196.1:0-9924 GCA_964415245.1 uncultured Pirellulaceae bacterium
CGCCGCCGCTGAAAACGTACGGCTTCTCGGCATCGACATGCCTTGAAAGCCGCGGGTGCGAATTGCCAAGGAACAGTTCTACCGTCTCTATGCTACGCGCGGGCGGTTGAGATGTCAATATGACTTTGTAAAAAAGTACTACTGACTTATCTGGTTCGGGCCGGACGCCTGAGGAGAGGAGCTGGCGATTGGGGGCTAGGGATTGGCGGTCGGGCACTGGACATCAAAAAGCATCCGTGCTGGTCCGTGGTCGTCCGTGTGCGGCAAAAAGCGGCGATTGAACGTTGGGGGCTGGGGTTTCGGGCGTTATCATCGGCAGCGGTTCGAAATCGTGACAATGGGATAGCCGATGGCTAGAATTGGAATGGCGCCGCCCGCTGGTCGGAAATCGGTCGCGCAATTGGGTTGGCTCTGGTCAACGTGCAAAAAGTACTGTTGAGCACAGCGGATGAAACGGAAGAAGGCCTACGGTTTTTCGTTGGTGTTGACAGCGCCCATGCTCAGTCCCGCCGATTGCGAAGCGCTGTACGAAGCCGGTTGCGACGACGGCACCATCGTGACGCGCAGCGGAGTCACTTTCATTGCATTCGACCGGAAGGCCGAGTCCCTCGAACAGGCGATTCGCTCGGCGACGGCCGACGTGCGCGCGGCCGGATTCGAGGTCAAGCGAGTGGAGATGCCGGCACTGGTTTAGCTCGATCAGCGTCGCCCCGATTCGCGGTCGCGAACACATGACCCACGTTACCGCCGAGCAGGTTGAGGCTGGGCAGGCTGTTTATACGCGGGAGAATCTGCGGCTGTATGATCTGATTGTGCTCGGCATATCGAATCGGTTCATCTGGCGGTGTCCCACGCGGCGGATTTTGCGGCACTATAACGAGCACGTGTCGGCCAATCATCTGGACGTCGGCGTGGGCACGGGCTACTTTCTCGATCGCTCCCGGTTTCCTTCCGCCACGCCGCGCGTGGCACTGCTCGATCTCAACGAGAATTCGCTACAGTTCACCTCGCGGCGAATCGCCCGGTATCGGCCCGAGGTTTATCGTGGGAACGTCTTGGAGCCGATCCGACTGGGAGCAGACAGATTCGATTCGGTGGGAATCAACTACCTGCTGCACTGTTTGCCCGGCGCGATCGAGTCGAAGGCGGTCGCGCTGGATCATCTCAAGGAGTGGATGAATCCCGGCGGCGTGCTGTTCGGGTCGACGCTGCTAACGGGGGGCGTCAAACGAAACCGCTTCGCCAGGCGGCTCATGGAAGCCTACAACAAGCAGGGCATCTTCTCGAACGCCAGCGACAGCCTCGAAGGACTCGAATCCGCGCTGCGCCAGCGGCTCGACGAAGTCCAAATCGAAGTCGTGGGCTGCGCCGCGCTGTTCTCGGGCCGCGTGTGATGCTCGGGTTCATCGCGAAAGCGCGAAGAGGCGAAAGCGTGAATGGGGAGTAAACAGGGAGTTTCGGGTAGGTCAGGCTTTGCCTGACGAATGATATCCCCTGCACACTGGGTTTGGATTTCGGTCGGCTACGTCGTTACAATTTGGCGTGGAGGTGCTGGCCATGGCTACGGTTGAGAGCTTGCTTGCCGACGCTGCGCGGTTGCCGGTGGCGGAGCGAATTCAGTTGATCGACGCGATCTGGGACACGCTGCCTGCCGATTCCCTTCCCCCTCTGAGCGACGAGTGGCGGGCGGAAATCGAGAGGCGTTCGGCCCAGTTCGATGCCGGGGCGACCGAGACGGTATCGTGGGAGGAAATCCGAGACGAGGCGTTGCGCCGAGCCGGGGTGACGATGCCGGATGCGAACCGTTGAATACCTGCGCGGCGCGCGTCAAGACTTCGACGAGTCGTTCGACTGGTATGCCGAGAGAAGTCTGCCGGCCGCAACGCGCTTTGCGGGTGCCGTCGACGCGGCGCTGGTAAGGATCGTCGCTGATCCCCTTCAATTCGCCAGCCCGGACGGCATGCATCGCGAGTGCCCGGTGAAGCGGTTTCCCTACCGCGTTGTGTATCGCATCGTCGAGGATCGCGTGCTGGTCGTCGCCATTGCGCACGCCAAACGACGGCCCGGTTATTGGAAGCGGCGCTAGCAGCCCCGTCGGGACCGGTTGATGCGACCTTGCACCGTTTGGCCGATTCTGTCAGGTTGGGGTCTGTCAACAGGAGGCCGTGTTATGGATAAGCCGAATCCCAACGTGGGGCAAGGACAATCGGGCGGTGGGCCGCAGTCGCGATCGGCGCCGGGTGCGGGGGGACAGGCGGCGCGGCAGGTGCCGGTGATCGAGGTCGACGATTCGCGGGCCGTTGCCACGTATTCCAACTTCTGCCGCGTGCGGGGCGGGCCGGACGAGCTGATGATCGACTTCGGGCTGAACATGCAGGGTCTGGGAGCCGGGGTACCGAGCAAGCCAGTGCCGATCGATCACCGCATCGTGCTCAATTACGTGACGGCCAAGCGCATGCTGCACGCGCTGGCGCTGGCGGTGCAACACCATGAGTCGATCTTCGGCCCGATCGAGGTGGACGCCCAAAAGCGGATGATCCGGCCGGCACCAGGGGGGAATTCGGAGTAGGGCGAGTTTGCGTGGCGGATAAGTGTCGCCTCTCGCTCCGCGGGAGGGCGTCTTTTCGCTGAGTCAGATCCGATTCAGATCGCGGGGACTCGTTCGTCTTCAAGCTTGAGCGTAAAGCAGGCGGACGGCACGGCGGAGCGTGCCTGCTACGGTGTTGCGTCTTCTTCCTTTTGGGGCTTTTCTTCCCCGAGTCTCGTCAGCACGACGTGTTTCACTGCGCCCTTGGTGTACCACGTGACAATGCCCAGGGGTCGGGCCGGTTCCTGTTCCCACCAGATCGATAACTTCTTATCTTTGATCTTTGCATCGACGATTTTTTCGTCGTCGAGCCACGCCTGTACCACTTCGGCCGTCACGCGGAGGCGGATGCGGTACCAGCGGTCGCGCTCGAACTCGGTGTAGCCGGTGGTTTCGTTCTCGACGGCCGAGCGGTCGTCGAGGTTCGAGATGCCGGTCACACCGCCCCCCCAGCCGCCGATGATGAGCGATAGGTACGAATCGTTCACCGGGAAGGTGAGCCCACAGAAAAAGTCGTCGCCGTCGATGCGCTTGGCCTGCAGCGAGATTTCGTAGTCGATGCGGGGCAGCTTGCCGGTGTACGAAATGCCGGTGGCCGGTTCTCCCTTGCCCAGCACGATGGTGCCGTCGGCAACCTCAACTTTGCCGTGGCGCTTGAAGTCGAACTTGTCGATGACCCGCCAGCCGTCGAGGTTCTTGCCGTTGAAGAGGGAGGTGGTCTCTTTGTCGTCGGTTGAGTTTTTTGGGTCGGCGGTGTCGTCGTCGCAGAGCGCGGGGGAGTTGATGATCGCGACTATTGTGAGCGTCAGTAGGAGCGCGAAACTGCAACCGGAGGTGGATCGCGTGCGGGAAAAAATGCGCGTGCAAGATAATTGCATGGTTGGTACTCCGGTCGATCGAGGGTTTCGCGTTCTCCGCAGGCGCGAGCGGTATTCCCGAGGCTAGCGGGAAGCGCCGGTGGCGGCAACTGCGCGTGGTGCCGGAAAATCGCCCTTACACGCTGTTTCAAAACCGTCTGCGGAGAAGGGGACAGGCACAATTTGCTCCGCGGACTGCGCAAATTGAGCCAGTCCCCGACGGTTTTGAAACAGCTTATTAGTGGTAGAATGGCGGCCATGGCGCTCGACCTGTTTCACCCGCTGGTGCGTCGCTGGTTCGAGGGGCGGTTCTCGGCTCCCACCGATCCACAGGAGCGCGGCTGGCCGCTGATTGCCGCAGGCTGCAATACGCTTATTGCCGCTCCTACGGGTTCGGGCAAAACGCTGGCGGCGTTTCTGGTGTGTCTCGATCGGCTGGTTCGCGAGTTTTACGATGGCCGGCTGGGCGAGGGCATCGAAGTCGTTTACGTCTCGCCGCTCAAAGCGCTCAGCAACGACATCGAGCGCAACCTGCAAGTGCCGCTGGCCGAGATTCGCGCTCTTGGCGAGGAGAGCGGGCTCGAACCGCCGCCGATTCGCGTGGCCCTGCGCACCGGCGATACGCCCGGCAGCCAGCGGCAGGCGATGCTGCGGCGTCCACCGCACTTGTTGGTGACGACGCCGGAGTCGCTCTACCTGCTGCTCACCAGCGAGCGGAGTCGGGCGCTGCTGGGCGGCGTGAAGACAGTCATCGTCGACGAGATTCACGCGCTGGCCCGGGACAAACGCGGCTCGCATCTGTCGCTGTCGCTCGAACGGCTGGAAGCGCTTTGCGACCGGCCGCCGACGCGGATCGGGCTTTCGGCCACGCAGAAGCCGGTCGATGAGATTGCGCGGTTTCTGGTGGGAGTGGGCGACGGGGCCGGTTCCGATCGCGAGGTAAGTGGTGGCAACGGTCACGCGACGACGAGCTTATCCGAAAACCGTCCCGGAAATGGGGACAGGCACATTTTGCTCCGCCGGACCCTTTCAACTCAGCACAGCGACCAGCCGGCTCCGCAAAATGAGCCAGTCCCCGACGGGTTTCGGACAAGCTCTCATGGCGAACACGCTTCCGCCCGACGATGCGAAATCATCGACGCTGGCCACGTCCGCTCGCTCGATTTGGCGGTAGAAGTTCCGCCGAGCGAGCTGGCGGCCGTGTGCTCGCACGAACAGTGGGACGAAGTGTACGCCCGACTGTGCGAGCTGATCGGCGCCCATCGCAGCACGCTGGTGTTCGTGAACACGCGGCGGTTGGCGGAGCGGGTGTCGCACCGACTGGCCGAGCTGTTGGGCGAAGATGCGGTGGCCAGCCACCACGGCAGCTTGTCGCGCAGCATTCGCCTGTCGGCCGAGCAGCGGCTTAAAGCGGGCCGGCTCAAGGCAATCGTGGCCACCGCATCGCTCGAACTAGGCATCGACGTGGGCTACATCGACCTGGTTTGCCAGATCGGCTCGCCGCGCTCGATCGCCACGTTCTTGCAGCGGGTGGGCCGATCGGGGCACACGCTGGGGGCGACCTCCAAAGGGCGGCTCTTCCCGCTGACGCGCGACGAGCTGCTGGAGTGCCTCGCGCTGGTGCGGGCGGTGCGCCGCGGCGACCTCGATCGCATCGAGATTCCCCGTCAGCCGCTCGATATTCTGGCCCAGCAGATTGTGGCCGAAGCGGCGTGCCAGGAGTGGGATGAATCGGCGCTGTACGCGCTGGTCAAGCGAGCGTGGCCGTATCGCGATCTGTCGCGCGACGATTTCGAGGCGGTCGTGCGCACCGTGAGCGAGGGGATCACGCCTGGCTCGCGACGCGGGGCGCACGTGCATCGCGACCGAATCGGCGGCAAGCTGCGCGGAAGGCGGGGAGCGCGGCTGGCGGCGATCACCTCGGGCGGCGCGATTCCCGAGGTGGCTGAGTTCCGAGTGGTGACGGCCGAGGAGGGGACGTACGTCGGCAGTGTCGACGAGGATTTCGCCGTCGAGAGCATGGCGGGTGACGTGTTCCTGCTGGGCAACACTTCGTGGCGGATTCGCTATGTGCGCGAGGGCCAGGTGGTGGTGAGCGATGCGCATGGGGCGCCGCCGACCATTCCGTTCTGGCTGGGTGAGGGGCTGGGACGGACGGTGGAGCTGTCGGGCGAGGTTTCGAGGCTCCGGGAGGAATTGGCCGGGGAACTGGCTGGCGACATAGACGGAGGGAACGAGCGCCTGTTGCAATGCCGGCCGGAGAAGGGGACAGGCACCCTTTGCGACGCGGCTACCGAAACGCATATGGATTCCGTAGCGGCGTCGCAAAGTGAGCCCGTCCCCAACAAGGGTCCCGCTCGGGCTGCTAAGCGACTTGTCGACGAGTGCGGCGCCGACCAATGGGCCGCCGAACAGGCCGTTCGCTACGTTGCGCTGCAGCTCGCCGCGGCCGAAATGGTCCCCACGCACGAGAAGATTCTGTTCGAGCGGTTTTTCGACGAATCGGGGGGCATGCAGCTTGTCATTCATGCGCCGCTGGGTTCGCGAATCAACCGGGCGTGGGGGCTCGCGCTGCGCAAGCGGTTCTGCCGCAGCTTCGACTTCGAGCTGCAGGCCGCGGCGACCGACAACGGCATCGTGCTCTCGATCGGGCCGCAGCACAGCTTTCCCATCGACCGCCTGTTCCGCATGCTCCGCACGGACAACGCCCGTTACCTGCTCGAACAGGCCGTGCTGGCGGTTCCCATGTTTCAGGTTCGCTGGCGGTGGAACGTAACGCGGGCCCTGGGCGTGCTGCGACGCGAGCGCGGCGCGAAGGTGCCGTTCTACTTGCAGCGGTTTCGGGCCGACGACTTGCTGGCGGCCGTGTTTCCCGAGACGGTGGGTTGCCTCGAAAACCACAGCGGCGATATTCAGATTCCCGACCATCCGCTGGTGCGGCAGACGATGCACGACTGCCTGCACGAGGCGATGGACGTCGACCGCTGGCTGGCGCTCGTGGCGAAAATCGAATTGGGCGAGGTCGAGCTGGTGGGGCGCGACAGTTGCGAGCCTTCGCCGTTCTCGCACGAGCTGATCAACGCCAACCCGTACGCATTTCTCGACGACGCCCCGCTTGAGGAGCGCCGCACGCGGGCGGTTTCGGTGCGGCGGTCGCTATCGCCGGCGGAGCTGCGCGAACTGGGCAAGCTCGATCCCGACGCGATCGCCCAGGTGCGGCAACAGGCTTGGCCGTTGGTGCGCGATGCCCATGAGCTGCACGATGCGCTCACGAGCCTGGTGGTGCTGCGCGACGACGAGAGCGCGCCGTGGCGGACTTGGCTGGATGAGTTGACCGCGAATGGTCGTGCTTCGCGATTCGCGCTACCGGCCCGCAATGGAAATGCAGGCAATGGCGCTCGCCACGAAGCGCCAGAGGATTCGTACTGGTTCGCCGCGGAACACTGGCCGGTGATTCGCGCGGCATACGATGGCGCGATTGCCGATCCGCCGATTTTGTTGCCCGCGGAGCTTGATGCGCCGATCGAACGCGCGAAGGCATGGGTCGAACTGGTCCGCGGCCGGATGGCGCACGTGGGGCCGATTGGCACTTCACGGCTAGCGCGGCAGGTTTCACTCGATGGTGGCCAGGTGTCGTCGGCCCTCGAAGCGCTGGAAGGCGAGGGAGTGGTTCTGCGGGGCCAGTTCGTCGCGGAGAGCGATGAGGCGTCGGAGAATGCGCCGGACCAGCAATCGGCGGGAGACGGGGCTGAAACTCCTTCGCCGGCCGACGACGTGCAATGGTGCGATCGACGTTTGCTGGCCCGCATTCATCGACTCACGCTCGATGGATTGCGGCGGCGCATCCAGCCGGTCGAGCCGGCCGACTTCGTGCGGTTTCTGCTGGCGCATCATGGAATCGGGGTCGAAACAGTTCCCAGCGGACCGTTGCGGCTGAGGCAAACGATTGCCCAGCTTGAGGGGTTCGAGCTGCCGGCCGGTGCGTGGGAGCATCATGTGCTCGCGCCGCGGATCGACGATTATGACCCGCAGTGGCTCGATCAGCTCTTTCTGTCGGGCGAAGTGGTGTGGGGGCGGCTGCGTCCGCCGCGCCGCGACGAGAGCGACGGACCAAGCATGGCCATGCTCACCCGGACGGTGCCGATTTCACTATCGCTGCGCGACGATCTTCCGTGGCTGTTGCCGCCCGACCGCGCGGATGCCCGCGCCGCGAACACTTCGAACGGCGACGAGCGGGCTTTGCAATTGCGGGCCGGCGCGGCGCAAGTGCTCGAAGCGCTCGATCGCCGCGGTGCTCTGTTCTTTCAGGAGCTGGCTCGGGTGACCGGCCTTTTGCCCGGCCATTTGGAAGAGGCACTCCGCGAATTGGCGGCGCTGGGCCTGGTGACTTCCGATGCGTTCGCGGCCATACGGGCAATTGTCGATCGGCGCCGCGACGTGCGCCGTCGCCGACCGGGAGCTCGCGTTCACGTGTCGGCCCGACCGATCGGCCGCTGGTCGCGGTTCCCGGGCGCCGTGGGCGACGGCGACATGGATGACGGTTCGCATGCCGGCGATGGCTCACGCAATGGGAACGGCGCATCGAACGGCCGCAATCGCAACGGTTCGCAAAACTCCGTGCGGATCGAAAGCTGGTGCCGGCTGTTGCTCAGGCGGTACGGGGTGGTGTTCCGCGATCTCTTGGCTCGCGAGTCGGCGGCACCACCGTGGCACGAGTTGGTGTCGGTGCTCCGCCACATGGAGCTCCGCGGCGACGTGCGCGGCGGGCGCTTCGTTTCGAGAGTAGGCGGCGAGCAATATGCGGTCGAAGGCGTAGTCCAACAACTCCGCAACTTGCGCGACAGCGCCGAAGAGCGCGAAACCGCAAGCGTCGGCGACACCGCACTCGTTCCCGACAGCGCCGATCGGCGCGTCACCATCGTAGACAGAACTTCCACCGAACCCAGCGACACCGCTTGCGGTTTCGCGCTCCGGGACACGACCACCAGCGCCGCATCAAGCGACTGGGTCGTCCTCTCCGCCGCCGATCCCCTCAATCTCTCGGGCATCATCGACGAGGGACCGCGCGTCACCGCCACCCATCGCAACGCGCTGATTCTGTGCGGCGGCCGCTGCGTGGCCTCCCGCCAGGCGGGCCGAATCGACTTCCATGAGCCGCTGCCCCCCGAGACGGAGGCCGAAATGCGCCGGGCGTTGCAACTCGGCCGGCGAGCGACATCCACCGTGCCGGAATAGCCGAAAACTGGCGATCGAGATATGGAATCCGTGTACCTCGAAACGACTTTCATCAGCTACCTCGTCGCTCGCCCCAGTGGCGACTTGCTGGTCGCCGCCCATCAAAAGACGACGCAGGACTGGTGGACGACGCGCCGCGACCAGTTCACTTGCTATATGTCTCAAACCGTGATCGACGAGGCGTCGGCGGGCGATCCGAGCGAAGCGCAGAAAAGACTCGCAGTCCTCGCGACGCTGTCGGCCCTTGACGTGGCGCCCGAGGCCGGAGGACTCGCTCAAGCGATTCTCGCCAGCGGTGTGTTGCCGCCGCATGCGGCCCGCGACGCCTTGCACGTAGCTGTGGCTGCCATCCACGCCGTCGATTACCTTCTCACTTGGAACTGCAAGCACTTGGCCAACGCCCAGATCATGCGGAGAATAGAGTCAGTATGTCAGGCGCAAGGGCATCGGACGCCGATCATTTGCACGCCCGAAGAGCTCATGGGAGGATAGATCGATGTGGGAAGACCCAATTGTCGCGGAGGTACATCGCACTCGGCGCGAACTCGCCGAGAAGTTCCACTTTGACGTCAACGCGATCGTGGCGGATATTCGCCAACGGCAAGCCGCGCTAGGCCCACGCCTCGTATATCTCGCCAAACGCGCCGAACCAGGCGCTGCACCTGACCGTGGCGGAACGAACGGTTCCGTAGCCTCGCCACCACAGCAGCCGCCGCGGCAGGTGAGCTAGTGCATTACGTCGCGCTCGTGGCTTATCTGACGATTCAAGTGGTTAGGTGGTGTAATTTGCTTGCCCGACATTCTTTCGCCGGCGCTTCAGTCCGCCAATTGCGGCTGCTACGATAGAGACTCGAATCGGCCGCGCTATTGCGTGCAAGGACGCGCAATCGCCGAAGGCAGTCGGTTCGATTCGTTCGATCGCAGGCGATCCACTCTGTTCGGGGAGATTCATGCCATGCAGGCGAAACGAAACGTGCGTGTAGCGTTGTTTGCGATAAAGTTCCAGGCGCTGGCGTGCATCGCGGTAATGTGCATGGCATTCACGGCTACGACGCACGCCGCCGACGGCAACCGGCTGACCTATCTCGATGCGCCGCTCGATCCGTATTACGTGGGGCTCGACTTTCCCAAGCTCACCACGCCGCAGTGGGTAGGCGAGGAGGGAGTCGAGGCGGTGGTCGTGCTGGCCATCGACGACATGCGCGATCCGGCCCGGTACGAGGCGTTTCTGCGCCCGATTCTGGA
>CAYQAJ010000197.1:0-9822 GCA_964415245.1 uncultured Pirellulaceae bacterium
CGACGATCGTCGAGGCCCGGTCCCGCTCATGGTCCGTAGGCGCCTTGCGATTCTCCAACCAGGGAAAAATGTCGCGGTCCAATAGTTTCAGAGGATGCCACAGATATTCTCGAGTTGCTCGTCTAGCTTCTCCGCCGGCATCCTAGTTGGCAGCTTGCTGTTCTCCATCCGCCCAACGAGATTCTTGCTTACCTTTGCCAAGCCGACGAGCCGGTCGACAGCAAGTGGCGGCGCCGTGCACATGCGAAGCGTTGGCAGAGCACCGGGGTTGGCCTTGATCGTCTCGGCCGTCAGGCTTCGCAGATCCTTGGTGGCGACGAGCGCTACCTTGACGTGTTCCGTCGTCTATAGGCGAGTGGAACGAAATGCTTCGGGGGCAAATCGCGTGAACCACTGATTGAAACGGTCAACGGAGGCGGCGATGTCCTGCTTCCAGCGATGCGGCTTGTCGGCGTTGATTCGTCGCGTCGTCATGCGAGCCATTAGTTCACCGCGCAGTGCCTCTGTTCACTATCGACAACCATATTGGCGTGTGCAGTCTGTACGCGCTCTGCTGCCACCATTCCCTGGTCGGCTCCGGATGCGCGCCTCAATCAATGGTGGCGGATGTACATTAGGGGGATTCTAGCCGCTGGCGGATCGCTTCGCACCGGCCTTGTTGGCGTTGCGCGGTCTTAATGCTCGGCGCAATTTGCCCGGAAATGATTTCGCGGGCCCAGTGATCGAGCTTCGTGGTATCGACCGTGGGCAGGCGGAAGCCCGAAAGGTGCGAGCGGAGCACGTCGGGTCGAAAGAGTCGTTTGGCTTCGACAGGCATGGATGCCGGCCCTTGGCTGGATTACCGCGAGAGCCAGCAGCTTACACGCCGGAAGCAGCGATTCCACCGAGCGGTCAGATTCAGCGGTATTCCGCCGCGGAGAATCCCCCGCGCTTCCGGTCCCTCCAAGCGCGGCGGGGAGAGGGGAGCTTGCCGGCGGAGCCGGGCAGACAGTGCGATACGAGGCAGAGCCTCGTAACGAGGGAAACGAGGGGAGTGCAAGCAATGCCAGCATCGGCAAGGCACGCGGCACCGTCGATCAGGCACCGAGCAAAAAATCTCTGTCGTGCCGGGCCTGCGCGGGCCGAATTATCTGTAGAAGCCGCAGAGTCGCCATACCGCTGGCTGCTGTTGCCGGCAGAGCGTCGCTCTTCGGGGGGGGCCCGATGCCTTTTGTCGACCGCACCCAGTGCGCGCGCCGGCCCAGGGTGCGCAGCGTGGGACACGCCACGATTCGGCGGGGTGCTGCGCTTTTTCCGGCCGCGCCGCGTCGGGCGGCATTTCTTTCGGCCGCTTTCCGACCCGCCGTGCTCCTTCCGGCCGTGCTGGTGATGGCGATGATCGCCTCGACCGCGGTGGCGCCCCTGGCAGCGCGGGCCGAGTCGCCGCTGGTGGCTTCGACGAGCCGCGAGTCGCGGGAAGACGCCGTCCGCTCGATTCCCTTCGACAAGCTCGACGAGAAGTCGCGCTCCAAGCTGTGGGACGTGGTCTCCGATCCCAGTGTGTTCCGCCGCATGCCGACGCAAATGGTCGACTGCGATCCCGACCTGTTCGTGTTCCTCGTCCGCCATCCCGAAGTCGTGGTGAACGTGTGGGACCTGATGGGCGTGACGACGGCCAACATCAAGCGGGTCGACCCTTTTCGCTTCGATGCCGACGACGGCGCGGGAACGGCCAGCCGCGTGGAACTGGTGTACGGCGACGCCAACACGCACGTGCTGTATGCCGAAGGGAAATACGACGGACCGCTCGCCGCCCGTGCCATCAACGGCCGCTGCGTGATCGTGCTGCGATCGGAATACATGCAGGGCGACAACGAGCGAACGTACGTGACCACGCGGCTCGACGTGTTTCTGCGCGTCGATCGGTTTGCCGCCGAGCTGGTGGCCAAGACGTTGCAACCCTTGGTGGGCAAGACCGCCGATCAGAATTTCGCCGAATCGACGCAGTTCCTGGGCCGCTTGTCGCGGGCGGCCGAACGCAACGGCGCCGGCGTGCAGCGGATGTCGAGCAAGCTGACGCGAGTCGATCCTTCGGTTCGGGCCGAGTTCGCGCAGTTGGCCGCGACGATCAATCACAGGGCGGTGCTGCACAGCGCGGAAGCGGACGAAGCGACGAGCGGCGAAGAATCGGCCGACGATGCGGACATCGCGACGGCCCCGAGGGGGGAGAGGAGTCCGCAGTAGGTTGTCAGTCGTCCGTAGTCAGTCGTCCGTTGTATCGGAGAAGATGTCGGATCATCACGGTAGCCCTTCGTCTCCGTGTCCCCGCGTTAGCCGCTAAATTCGTAACAGTTTAGCCGTCTGAAGTTGAGGGAGTGGTTTGTAGCGGGATTCGCAAGAGTTCCGATAACCGGGCGACGTTCCAACACGCTGAATTCTTGCGAATCCAGCTACGAGTTCAGACGGCTAAACTGTTACCTAAATTCCTGGTGAGCGCCCGGATGACGATTTGCCCCAAGACCCCACGTGGCTTTCCGCCAACGCGGGACTGACGGTTCACGGGCGACTGACAACGGACAACTGACAACGGACCACGGACAACTGACAACCAGCATCATTCCACCCCGAACCGGTCCAGCGCTATCTTCTTCACGCCCACCAGGTCGAGCTTGCCGCTTCCCAGCACGGGGAGTGCGTCGACCTGACAGAAGCTGTCGGCCGAGGGGATGAACAGGTTGGGGAGCCCCTCTTCGGCCAGCGCCTCGCAAAGCTGCTGCGGTGAACGATCGAGCGCCGTGTGTACGACCACCAGGCGTTCGCCCTTGGTCGGGTGCGGCACGGCCGTCACGGCCACCTTCGGCGCCCCGTCCTCGTCGATGCCGATAATCCGCGAGAGAGCATCCTCGATGAGGATGTGCGGCACCATCTCGCCGCCGATCTTCGAGAAGCGGCTTTCCCGCCCTGTGATCGTGATGAAACCGTCGGCGTCGATCTTGGCCACGTCGCCCGTCATGTACCAGCCGTCGCGAATCACGTCGGCGGTCAGGTCGGGTCGGCCGAGATAGCCCTTCATCACGTTGGGGCCCTTGATCCACAACATGCCAGGCTGGTCGGCTCCCAACTCGGCGCCGGTTTCCAGGTCGAGCACCTTGGCCGTGACGCCGGGCACCGTGCGGCCGACCGTGCCTTCCTTGCAGTCGATCTGAAAGTTGTCGCGCGAGCGGCTGGGCGGCACGTTGACCGAAACGAGCGGCGAAAGCTCGGTGGCTCCGTATCCTTCGACGGGGCGGACACCGAACTTGTCCTCGAACGCTTGACTGAGATCACCCGGCAGCTTTTCAGCACCCGCGATCAAAATGTCGAGCGTGGCGAAATCCTCCTTGGCACAGCGGCGGAGGTAGGAACGCAGAAAGGTGGGGGTCGCCAGGAAGATCGTGCCCTTGTACTTGCCGCACAGCTTGCCAATCAGTTTGGCGTCGAGCGGGTTGAAGTGGTAAACGCCCTTCACGTCGATCGACAGTACCGACCACGTGGCCACCGTGTAGCCGAAGGAGTGGAACAGCGGCAAGGCCCCGATCAAAACGTCGCTCCGGCGCAGGTTTACCACCTGGTTCATCGCGTCGACGTTGGAGGCCACGTTGGCGTGCGTGAGCATGGCGCCCTTCGGCTCGCCGGTTGAGCCCGAGGTGAAGATGACGGTCAGCACGTCGTCGGGATCGATGCGGTGCAGTCCCAAGCAGCGTTCGAGCACGACAGACGGCACGGCGTACGCGGACAACGCGGCCACCAGTTTGTCGAGGACCGTGACTTTGTCGCGCAACGTCTCCAACGGAACCAGCTCGGCCTCGATCTCGATCGGCTGCCGCTCCTTCAGTTTCTCGAGAAACTTTTCGCTGGTGAGCACGTGCCGGATGCCGCTGCGGCGGATGCAGTGATTCATCACCTCGCTGGAGGTGGTGTAGTTCAAGTTCACCGCGATGCGGCGGTCGAGCGCTAATGCGGCGTTGGCCACAATGCCCGCGGCGGTCGGGGGCAGCAGCAGTCCCACGTACTGCTCGTCGCCGGCAAGCACGTGACGACGCAGCAGTCGCCGCAGCACCAGCGTCCGGGCCAGAAGCTGGCCACCCGTGAGGCTGGCGCCGGTGGAGTCGGCGATCTTCTCGCTGAACAGGCGGTCCTTGCAACGACGCAGAAAGTTTCGCTGCGGTACCAACATTCGGCTTGTACGCTGTTGCACGGCGATGGTTCCCAGCTCCTGGACGGCCCGGCGGACCTGGTGCAGATCGTGCGGCTCGCGGATGGGCGCGCCAAAGTGAATCGAGATGGGATAGGGCCAACGTCGAGGCCATTTCCAGAAGAACTTCCCTCTCTCAAAGCTAAAGATACTTCCCCATAGCTCGTCGAGGTAGATCGGCACGACGGGAACGTCGATCCCCTCCAGAATTCTCATCACGCCGGGCCGGAAGCCCTGGATCTGCCCGGTGCGACCGACGCCGCCCTCGGGAAACACGCACACCAGCTCGCCGCGACGGAGCGCCTCGCGGGCCGTTTCGAGCGCCTTGCGGATCGACTTGGGGCCAGTCGACACGTAGATCGCGCCCCAGAACTCGCCCCACCGCCGCAGCAGGGGATTCTGAAAGTTGCCAGCCCAAGCCAGCAGCCGCACCGGTCGCGAGCTGGTGAGCAGAACCAGGAATCCATCGAGCCAGGAAGGATGATTGGCCACCAGCACCGCTCCTCCGTGATCGGGCAGATTGTCGCGCCCATAAACGCGAATCCGGTACAGCGTGCCGCTGGCCAGCCACACCGCGAACCGAATCGACGTTTGGGGAATCAACCAAACGATGTACAGGAACACCGGCACCGAGCAGATCCCGCAGAGCAAAAAGATCTGCCGCGCCGTAAACAGCGGCTCGCCCCCCGCCACCGGGAGGCGCAGTCCCGCGAATAGCACGGACATCACGAGCATGCCGCCAAACGTGAGAAAGTTGCCGGCCGACAGGATCGCGCCCCGCGATTCGCGCGGACTGCGATACTGCATGAACGCCGCCAGTGGCACGTCAAACAGCCCGGCGCTGGTTCCCAGCCCGAACAGGAACACGCAGGCCCATACGTAGCTCGCCGTGAGTTGGGCACTGGGGGCGACGAGCTCACCCTGCACGAAGAAGAGCAAGCCGGCAAACAGCGCAATGCCCCCCGCTCCCAGCGGCAGGATGCCCAGCTCGACGCGGCCCCGCGACCAGATGCCCGCCAGCACGCTTCCCACCCCCACGCCGGTGGCCAGCGCGGCGAGCAGCGGCACGATCTGGCTCTGTTTCCAGGTGCCTCCCTCGGCGCCGAATTGGTCGATGTTCAACTGGGCCAGCGCCCCCAACGACCAGAAAAAGACGATGCCCAATGCCACGCGCAACAGCGGCCGGCTGCTTGCCAACGTTCGCAGGTCGCGCACGGTTTGCACCAGAGCATCGAAGGGGAAGCGGCGGCGAGGATCGGCCGGCTCCAGCCGCGCGATGAACAGGCTCAGCAGCCAGCCGACCGTCGCCACACAAATCAATACCAGCCCGGACATCCAGGCGCCCGGCTGTCCCCGGTAGCCGGTGTGGTCGGTCAGCACGTTGCCGATACCCATTCCCACCACGGCAGCTACGACCGTGCTCAGCCCCATCAGGCCATTGGCGGCCGAGATGTGCCGGGCCTTCAGCATCTCGGGAATGCTGCCCAGCTTCGACGGCGAGAAGAGCGCGCTCTGCGCGCCCATCAACGCCACAATGCACATGAGCAACCACAGGCTGCCGATCAGAATGGCCACGACGCCGAGCGCCATGATCACGATCTCAGCCACCTTGCACGCGACGATGACGCTGCGTTTGCTGAAACGATCGGCGAAGTAGCCCGCGGGTGCTGCCAGCAGAAGGTACGGCGCGACGAAGCAAATCGTGCCGCCGGCAAGCACATAGCCGATGTTCGCCGGCGCGACGTACTGCTTGCCGATGCCGATGACCAGCCAACGAAAGATGTTGTCGTTCGTGGCCGTGAGGAACTGCGTCAACAGCAGACCCACGAAGCTGGGCGAATACAGCTCGCCGCTCCCCGCGTTGTGGGCGGAGCCACCCTGCACGTCGGTCCCGGCTTGTTCTCCTTCCGCCGCACTCATTGCGCTACATCACTTACTGACTGCTTCAAAACCATATCGGAGAGGGGAACACATTTTGCTCCGCAGACTGCGCAAAACGAGCCAGTCCCCGACGGTTTTGAAACAGGTTCTTGTTCGGGCTGGATGCGCCACGGGATGGGCCGATCAGGACGAGGCCGGCCAGCGTAACGGCTTCGCCGTCGAGAAAGCGTGTCGAGTTTCCAGGATTTTGCCGGCGACACGGTCATGCGGATTGTGTTGTCGCCGACCTGTGCGAGAGCGTCAAGTGAGCTGCCAAACGGACGCTACGTGGTATGCCCCTCCCGCGTCTCCGGCGAAACCCCCACAGGCAGCACGATCCAGAATCCTCGTATATCTGGCGTCACCCTCGACGGCGTCAAGACGGGGACGCGCCAGGCTCGATACACCCCAATGGACGACATCCCGATGCTCCCCGGCTTACTTACCGCGACCGCGCGACGCCAAGCTGCGGACAAGGAACAAGTCGCCCGCGGAGGATGCCATGGAAATCAATCGCAATCAGTACTTCCTCGCCGGCATCGTGCTTCTGTTCGTGGGCATCCAGTTCCGGCTGGTCGACTCGGTCACGCTGAATGAGCCGACCAGTCGCGTCGTGGCGAAGCGACTGGCGAAGGCCTCGACCGAAGATGACTCCGCGCCGAGCCCCGTGCTCGCGTCGTCGACGGGCGGGACGACATCGACCTCGCGCAAGGTAATCCGGCCCCCCAAATGGCTCGGCTGGGCCTTCATCTCCGTCGGTGCGGTGCTCGTTCTGCACAGCCTCGCGATGCGGCGGCCTCAATAGCGGGGCAAAGCTCCGTGCGCCCACGCGAATTGGCGCCGCTCCGCCACTGCACGTCGCATGCGCTCCATGTCCTGGCGATCGTATCGCTTCTGTCGATCACACCGGCGCCTGACTCGGAATCCATGCGAGTCGATAACCGCCCGATCGCGCAGCGATTTCGGCTTGCGCCGTGTCGTATGCTTACGTAGAGCGCATTGCCAACACCGGCGAGCGGTTGCCCGCTTCCGCCGGTTCTCCCGCCGCCGATGACGTGCCATCCACTCGGCAGCGGCAACCTCATGTGGGGGACCCGACCTTGAAGACGCCGGCAACTGGGACACTTCGCCCGTGGGCGCTTTTCGCGCTTCTCTCTCCCTTGGCGCTCGCACTGGCGGCGACGTGCCTGGGCCAAAACGACGATTCCGAATTGCCGGTCCGTCAGAGCGATCGCGCCGCGACAACCGATCGGTCCCGTGCCGCCGACGAGAACCGGTTGCGCGAGGGTGCAAACATCCACGACCGTATTGGAAGGTTCGAGTTCACGGGCGACCGCGTCACCTTCTATCCCGTCGATAGCGGCGAGCCGCTCCGCGCGCTCGAAAACCTCTCCCTTGAGCGCATCGCGCGGGTGCTCGAAGAAACCCGCGGACAGCGCGAGTGGAGCGTTAGCGGCACGGTTACCGAGTACCAGGGAAGCAATTTCATTCTGGTCACTCGCGCCGTCGTCAGAGCCAAGGCGTCCGAGGGTTCCTCGGGAAACTGAGGTCTATTTCGATATCGTTGGGGACTGGCCAGGTTCGCCCGTGCCTTCCGCCCTACGCCATGGCGCGGCTCGCCTCCGACCGTGATCCGCCAGCCGGTTGACAGCGAACCGTCTGCGAATATCATATCCACCTAGGGTTGTGTTACCGATAACTGCCGTCGTGATCAGGTTTTGCGCGTTTGCCTGCGCGACCCTGCATCGGGCATGACTTGTCGTTGGTGAATCGGCCGGCGCATCCATTGTGGATTCGTCACCACCCGAGTCTGCCGCCCGTCGGCCCGACCGACCATCGCTCCGCTCTTCGGAGGGAGTCTTGAATCATGTCCGATAAGGAACGATTAGAGGTCTCCGAGGTTGACGAGGTTACGGTGGTTCGCTTCGTCGATCGCAAGATTCTCGATGCCGTCAACATCCAGCAGTTGGGCGAAGAGCTGTTCGACCTTTTCGAGAACCAGGGGCGCAAGAATCTTCTCTTGAGTTTCGCAAACGTCGAGTTTCTTTCCAGCGCTGCTCTCAATAAACTGATCATTCTCGACCGGAAAGTTAAGGCGGCGGGTGGCAAGCTCAAGCTCAGCAACCTGAGGCCCGAAATCCACGAGGTCTTTCTCCTCACCCGTCTCAACCAATTATTCGAAATCAAGGACAGCGAGGCCGATGCCCTCGCCGCGTTTTGAGATAACCATTTGCCGTTCGCTCGCTGCACTCGCCTGGGTCCGAATGTGCCCCGGCCGACGGTGGACGCGGTTTGGCGCGCGAGCGACCGACGCCAGCCTTGCCCGCGAAGGCACACTGACGGACGGATCGCCACCTTGGGAGGGGAGCGGTCCGGAGATGGTCGGCAGGACCAATCTTCCCAAAAAATCAGCCCCGATCTTCACAGAATTAAGCGTTCTGCGGCATAGAGAAGATAGACGGTGTGCGTAATCTCCTCCACGGCACCGTCCCCTTCACTTCGCCGTGATCCGCAACCTCAAGCCCCGATGCGGTGTCGCGCAGGGGGGCTAGGGTGATCCCAAATAACAGCGCAGCAGACTTTGCCAACTCGGCCGGCTCTCGACCCTGAAAGCTTCGCCCAGCCGCGTCGACGAGTTAAGATCACTTTCCTTCCAAGTCGTGTATTGAGCCAGCCGATCTGGTAAGCTAGAAGAGACGAGGTTAGCCGTCGGGTGATTGTCGAGCCTAGCTCCTCACCTATTCCTTTCGTGCGAATCGCAACAAGGCAGGGATGCTGCTCCCAGGTAATGGATGAACGCTCTCGGCCTCTAGCGTGAATCGTCGAACCAGGCCCATGTCGCAATCCGCCCGCATTTCATCGAAGCAGATTCGTATTCCCAGTGATGCCGCGGCCGCCAAGCGAGTCGTTGACGAGATCCTGGCACAACTGCATATGGCCAACTGGGAAGAGCACGACATCTTCAGCGTTCACCTGGCCGTCGAAGAGGCCGTCATCAACGCCATCAAGCACGGCAACAGTTACGACGCCACCAAGACGGTACACGTGACCTATTTGCTCACCACGTGCACCTTGCGCGTCGAAGTGACCGACGAGGGACCCGGCTTCACCCCCGAAGACGTGCCCGACCCCACCGACGACGACAACCTCGAAGTCCCCTCGGGCCGCGGCATCATGCTCATGCGCAGCTTCATGTCGCTCGTCGAATTCAACGACAAAGGCAACTGCGTGATCATGGAGAAGCAGCGGGCCAACGGCACCACGCAGCGGGCCGACGCTTCATAGCTGGCGAAAGCCGATACTCTCGCGGCAATCGGTTCACCCCACACCGGCAAGCGAAACCGGTTAGTCGCGACGCGCAGCGGAGCGCGAGAAGAAAGACAGCGAACCGCCAGTCGCGTTCGCAACCGGTTAGCCGCGACGCGCAGCGGAGCGCGGCCTGCGGCGCAGGTCGGTTTGCCGCCCGCGAAACCCTTCTTGTCCCCTAGGGGGCGATATCCTACGATTGGCCAGCAATGCCAAGCCTTCGCCGGCACCGCCCGGATGGCCGGAGGGAGCGCCGGTTTGGCAACAATCCCCTGTAGCTCAGTTGGTAGAGCAAGCGGCTGTTAACCGCTGGGTCGTAGGTTCGAGTCCTACCGGGGGAGCCTTTCTTTCGGGAGCGGAAAACCGCTACCCACGGGTTAACG